>NZ_CP016786.1:1835714-2162857 GCF_002285495.1 Clostridium isatidis
TTTATAAGATCTTTTGCTAGATCATATATTCTTACTGGCTTACCCATATCTAAAACAAATATTTCTCCACCTTTAGCATAAGCTCCTGCTTGAAGAACAAGCTGTGCTGCTTCTGGAATTAGCATAAAATATCTTGTAATATTTTTATGAGTCACAGTAACTGGACCGCCTTCTTGAATTTGCTTCTTAAATAAAGGAATTACAGACCCATTACTTCCAAGAACATTACCAAATCTTACTGCAACAAAATCAGTTTTACTTACAGTGTTATAAGCTTGAATTATCATTTCACATAATCTCTTAGTAGCCCCCATTACGTTGGTCGGATTTACCGCCTTATCTGTAGATATAAGCACAAATCTTTCAATCTTATGTTCATTAGCAGTTTGAACTAAATTTAAAGTACCAAAAACATTATTTTTTATAGCTTCCTTTGGACTATCTTCCATTAATGGAACATGTTTATGAGCTGCTGCATGAAAAACCACTTCGATATTATTACTTTTAAAAACTTCTTCTAATCTTTCTTTATCTCTTATAGATCCTATAAGTACTTCCATATTTAAATTAGTAAAATGACTCCTTAATTCATTTTGAATATCATAAACTGAATTTTCATATATGTCAAAAAGCACCAACTTTTTGGGGCCATATTTTACAATTTGTCTACATAATTCTGACCCAATAGAACCACCAGCCCCTGTAACTAAAACTACTTTATTATTTAAATAGCTTGATATTCCTTCATCATCTAATACAATAGGATCTCTACCTAGCAAGTCTTCTAAATCTACATCTTTTATTCTGTTAACAGTAGCTTTTCCAGATATAATTTCATAAATACCAGGTATTATTTTGATTTTACAATTGGTTTTCTTGCATATTTCTAATATCTCTTTTTTATTTTTACTATCAATAGAAGGAATTGCAATTAAAATAATATCTATTTCCTTTTCAACAGCTAATCTAACTATATCCCTTCTTTTACCTTCTACCTTAACACCACTTATTCTCTTACCTTGCTTATAATCATCATCATCAACTAAAACAATTGGATTAAGCTTAAGATTTCTTTTAGATAACATTTCATTAATAAGCATGGTTCCAGCAGAGCCTGCTCCAACTATCATAACTCTTTGTTGGTCTTTAGCATACTTATATGGAGCATATAAAAGGTATCTTCTATATACTCTAAACAATATTCTATATCCTAACACAAAGATACAAGTCATCATAGTTGCAATAACACAAACATTCAATGGAATAGTTGCTCCAACTGATGTAATATTAGGAGAAAATCTTGTATACAAAATTACTAAAGAACCCGATAGAATACCTCCTCCAGCTCCAAGTAAAAATTCATCTGTTCCTGTTAAATCCCATAATGAATTGTATAATTTGAACAGAAAAAAGCATATTGTATAAATTATAGTTACTACTATTATATTTTTTGCATATATAGTAGCAATCTCTGTAAATCTATCATGAAAAGTAATGTTTATTGCTAATAAATATGCCATATTAACCAAAAAAGCATCTATTACTACTAATAAAAAGGTTTTTAGCTTCTTCATATTTTTCCTCCACTTCTATGTGTTAGTGCATATATTAATTATTAAATTTAACTACATTATTATACTACTAAAATCATTAAATTGTCTATATTAGTGAAATCTTAAGATTTTTGTAACATCTAAATATAATAGATTATAAATATTATTTAAATAATATTTAATTATAAAAAAATAAAAAATCATTAATTTCAAACTATATATTGTTATATAGTCTAAATTAATGATTTTTTAATAATAATTTTATTTTATTCTGTTTCTTAATCTTAACAGCTTCGATGTATTTTTTATACCAATAAGTTTTACTACATTTCTAACTAATTTAGCTCTATTACTATTAATATCTTCTAATAAATATAAATTATCCTTAAGTTCCTTAGTCATTTTTTTATTTTCTTCGCCACTATAGGCCTCTAGTTCATTTAATGCAGTAACATAATTATGCTCTACTCTATATTGTAAAAAACTTCGCATTATTCCTTGGGCATTATCTCTTCTAATTTTATTGTATAAATTTTTTGAAACAAAAATTTTATCATATACCTTTTTAGGATTTAGCATTCCCATTATAGATTTTGGATTTCCTACTCTATAACAATAAACTGATTCCTTTACTACTGCAAAGTTTTTAGCAGAACATAAAACTCTTGGAGACCAATCTTCATCTTCGTGATATATTCCTTCAGTAAAGAATAAACTATTTTCTTCTATTAATCTCTTTTTTGCTATAAACCTTGTGGCAGCATAACTTGCACTACCTTTATTATAGAAATATACATAGGGCTCTTTTTCATTTTCTTTTGGTTCTTCTAAATAATCATTTATAACTTCTCCATTTGGATAAATATTACAGTGACTTACCATTACTAAATCTGTATCTTTTAATGAAGCATTAATAATCTCCTTAATACTTCCATCTTTAATATAATCATCACTATCTACAAACCAAATATATTTTCCATTAGCTTTTCTTATTCCTGCATTTCTTGCAGAAGATAAACCGCCATTTTCCTTATGAAGTACCATTATATATTCATATTCTTTTTCGTATTTATCACATATTAAAGGACTACTGTCTTTTGATCCATCATCAACTAAAATTACTTCTACTCCTTCTTGATAATTATTAATAATACTTTTTAAGCACTCATCTAAATATTTTTCAACATTATAGACAGGTACAACAATTGATAAAAGAATATCTTTTTTCATACTTGCCTCCACTATTATTTTATATAAATTTCTCCTTTTTGTTTAAATAAACTATATACCCTACAAAAATCCATAATATTGCTGCTGTAAAAGAATTTTGAAAGAAAACTTCAGTTATAAAGAAGGTTGTCAAAAGTATTGCTCCTATCATAGATGTCAATATAGTATATACATAATAATCATTATCATGTTTTTTATTATTTACTATGTTTCTTAGAGCTGATATAGCTATATCTCCAAGTAAGAACATCATTATAAGTAGTGATACAGCCCCCCCTGAAAGTAACATATGTAAATATCCATTATGTACATATTGTTTAGTTATTGATGAACCAGGCATCAATTTTTGTGCAATAGCCATTATATTTCTATCCCCTACTCCAAATATAGGAAACTTCTTACTTAATTTAAGTCCATCTGTCCATAATTCTATTCTACCATTTGATGATTCTACATCTGCCCTATCTATTGTAATATTGTTTGATTTATTTTCATCTTTATCATTTTGTTTATTTATTATACTCTCACTTATACTATAACCTATTTCTGGTATTAATGCTAATGTCTTTCTAGTTATTCTAAAGGTAGCTACTAAGGCTACTGATAAAATTATGCTTAAGATAAGACTTATTAATTTTTTAGAATTTATAGCATTATTTTTATCTTTAAATTTCCTATCAAATACTAAATAGAACAGCCCAATTAATAATATTATTAATCCTAGCGAACCTCCTCTTGAACCAGATAAAACAATAAGTGAGTATTGAATTAATATGTTTGATATAAGTAATACTTTATTAAGTAATGTTTTTCTCAATAATAATATAACAGATAATGCTAAAGAAATTATTGCTACATTACAGGATTGATTTGGATCTACATAAATTCCCCATAATCTTGCAGCATAATATCCTTGAGGAATACTTCTTCCATCTACTCTTGTAACTATATAACTAATATCGAGGAAAAATTGTAATACAGATATGGCTGATATTATTAATGTTGCTATTATTACTGCTCTTCCTATTCTATCTATATCCATTAAAATTTGCTTCTTATCTTTTCGATAATCATTTATAAATAATCCAATTATCATAATACTTTGCCAAATTAAAGTTTTTATATTTCCAAGCAAATTCAACTCTCTATTAATAACTATTGTTACTAAATATGCCAATAAAAAACTAAATATTAAAATAAAATACTTCCTTGAAAAATCTACTCTATCTATCAATAGAAGCTTAATTAATATTAATCCACCCCATAATATTATAATGGGAGATGCATATGAGGTTACATATTGCCCTAATGCTAGTGAATGAATTAATGCCCATAAAAGAAATGTTATTTTGAAATATACACTGTCCTCTAGTATTCTTATTTTAAAAATCTTTTGTAATGTCTTCATATTATCTACCTCTATCTATAAAAAACTTTCCTCATATTAACTTTAATAAAATATATTATTTTACTTAATAATATAACGCTTATAGGAAATGCTAATGATAATTTAAGAAGCTTAAAAGCAAAACTTAAATCATCAGTATCATTAATAATATTATTATATTTTTTTATACTTTCTTTAACAAACTTGTATTTTCCAGAAATACTTAAATCACAATTTCTATTATGAAGATCTATATAACAAGAATACATCCATTTTATAAATAGCCCATTCATTTTCCTTATATAAGACCTTTCTAAATCAGAAGCTTCAAAATAACTTATACAATTTTTATATAAAGCTTCCATTAATTCTAATTTATCCTTTCTATATTTAAAAGTTAAATTATCTTCTAATCTCATGCAATAATGATAATAACATTTTTCAGAAAAGACTACACAATTACAATATTTTAGATACTCTAAATTAAAAGCTAAATCTTCTCCTAAATCAATATTCTTATCCATAAATAAGTTATTATCAATAATGACAGATCTTTTATACAGCTTATTAACTGGTGAATTAACGTATGTCCCACTTAGTCTCTCTAAAACATTTATAGCAATATCTTTCTTATTATTAGAAATATTATTTTCGTAGGTTTGTATTTCTGTTACTATTTTATTTTTTTCCTCTATATCTAGAAAAAATCCTGTCATTACTAAATCTGCTTCTTTATTCTCCATTATATTCAGAGTTTCTTCAAGCATATTACTTTCAATAAAATCGTCTGAATCAATGAATTGTATATATTCACCAATTGCTTTTTTAATTCCTATATTTCTTGTTTCTGATACCCCATTATTTGAATTATCAATTACTCTTATTCTTTCATCTAACTTTTCAAATTTTTTAAGTATATCTATGCTTCTATCACTAGATCCATCATTAATTAATATTAATTCAAAATCTTTAAAGGATTGATTTAATATACTTTTAATACAACGAGATAAAACTTTTTCTGCATTATAAACAGGCACTATAATGCTAATTTTCGGCATGAGTTTCCCTCCAACATATTAATATTAAGAAATTTTCTTAATTTCTTTTATTCCTACTTTAACGCTTATTACTAATAAAATTATTATTATTGACCATCTTACTATAAAAGCATTTAAAAATACATAAGAAATTCCCCATGCTAATGCCACTGCAGAAATTCCGTATATATTATATATAAAAGGATAATCCTGATGTTTCAATTTAAATTTTACAATACAAAAATGCATGAAAAATAACACAATATAAGCTATTAATGTAGCAATTGCCGCCCCATACATACCAAAGTACTGAATTAAAAAATAATTAAAAATTATATTTACAATGGCTGCTGTTATTGTTCCCATAGCTATAAATTTTGTATTTTTACTATAAAATTGAAAATTAGCAGGGAAGGTATACAAATATACAAAATAATATCCCATTATAATTATGAACACTAAAGGTATCCCTGGCCAATATTCTTCTGAAGCAAATAATTTAATTACTTCTGGTACTCCTAGAGTAAACATTACTGTTAATAATGTAAATAATATTATATAAATAGATGATTTTTTTCTTAAGTCTTCTTTATCTCCTTTTTTTAATGCTTCATAATACCAAGGCACCCATGCTCCATTTACGGCTACTTGTATTATATTTATTATAGAACCAATAGTATATAATATTCCATATACCCCAACTATTGATTCCGTTGTAAACTCCTCAAGCATTAAAATATCTGATTGATTTAAAAGTAAATGAGATAAATTGTGAACAATTAAAGGTAAGGCTACTGGCAAACAAAATTTCCAATACTTTAAATTTATATAAGTTTTACCTTCTAAAATAACTTTTATATATAGTACAAATCCAATAGCTATAGTAGCTATAGCCCATCCAAAAATTCTTCCTAAATATCTATTACTATCCATTGACAAAATAATAGATATAGAAAGTACTATATTCAAAATAGTTGATAAGAAAGATACACCTAAATATGCCTTATACTTTCTTGCAAAGGTATATGTTGATAGCACAAAACTTGTAACAAAAGAGAAAAAGCTTTGCGTTAATAGTAAAAACAAAAGTCCTGCTTCAAGACCAGTAAGTACTAATAATTGTTTTTTAAATATATTAATTAATATAAACATTACTACAAAGCTAAAAGTTGCTAAAATTAAAGAACTTGATAAATACTCCGGATATTCTTTCTCCTTAAGATTAGCTTTTGCAACTCCTACTGTTCCTTCTATTCCTAAACCAACCAAAATAACTGCAATAGCATTCCAGGTAGAGTAAACTGTAACCTTTCCCATTTCAGTAGTTGTCAGCAATTCTGTAAATACAGGTACAGTTAAGAAATTTACACCTTTTAACACAAAAGAACCTATTGTGTACCAAAGAGCTGAATTAACCAAAGTATTCTTTTTTAACAATTCTTTTATACTCATTTATTCATCTCCATTTTCCCAGTAATATTCATATGACTTATCAAAATCTACAATTGCATCACCATGTCCAATTCTATCTTCTTCTGGTGGTAAAACCATATAATCTCCATAACAACGTGTTAAATATTCATGATATTTTTCAGGAATTATAACTTCCATATCTTCAAATAGTATTTTCTTTCCATTACCGAACATATTACTTTTAAAAAGCATTTTATTATAACTTCCCGATAGAAATTCTATACACTCATCACAATCATTAATTTTATATTTGGTTATTTCTTTTAAACACTTATTTTTTATATATTCCTTAAATTTTTTGGGAAATACACCGTAAATAATCTTAAATAAAGTATTTCCCTCTGGATTTTTATTAGTTAGATATCTTTCATAACTAAATATTCTATAAATTAATATTTGAAGCTTTTGAATTAACCTTTTTATTGCAGAATTAGGAACTCCAACTATAGGAAAAATATCCATGCATATCCCATAATGGCATTTTATATGTCTTAAATGTTTTTCCATTGATGTAGTATTATTTATTCTTACCTTATTCCAAAGAGTAAAACAAAATTCATCTGTTTCTTGACTTTGATAAAAATATTTATCTCCTAACTCTTTTTGTGCGATTTTTTCAAACCTTATATAGTTATCCCAAGTCATTGATATATCAATATCATCATCCCAAGGAATAAATCCTCCATGTCTAACAGCACCTAAGGCTGAGCCCCAAGTTACATAATATTGTATATTATTATTTTTACATACTCTATCAATATCTTTTAACATCTGTAGCTGATACATTTGTAATTTTTTCACAACCGATTTATCCATTTTTTCTTCTCCCGTAGTTATTCTTAGAATTATGTATAAAATGGGTTAGTATAATCTAACCCATTTTTTAAATATTATTCTTTAAAAATGCTGGTATTTTAATTAATCCTACCAAAGTTCCAATACCATAATTTATGTGCAACGCAAGCAATATAAATGGTAATGCAAACATTTGAAGCATAAATTTACTTTTTACAATTTCAACTAAAGAAATTAATAAATTTACAAAAAGATATGACCCAGTTAATAATATTAAAGGTAAATCAACACCTGTAAATAGTGCTAATATACTGAAAACTATCAATCCACAAACAAAAGCTAAAGGTGCAAAATGATATATTGAAAAACATTTTGGACATACGGACATAGTTAAACCTATCCAATATCCATTTAAATACTTTTGCCTGCACATCTTTTTAAAATCATTTCTTGCATGATGATAAGAAATTATTTCAGGATTAAAATAAAATTTATATCCCTTTTCTCTCATTCTATAATGCATTTCATTATCTTCTGTTCTAAATAATCTCTCATTATATGGTCCAACTGCATCAAATACTTCTTTAGAATAGGCAGCATGCGCTAATGTACTTACATATCCTTCTTTTTCACTTCTTCTATAAGCAGCTATACCACTACCAAAAAGTGATTTTTCAGCCGCTAATAGTACCTTTTGCCATGAATTATCTTCATCAATTATACTAATTCTATGTCCACCAACTATCTTTTCTCCCTTATTTATATGCTTTACATTTTTCTCTATAAAATCATGAGGTAATGATGAATGAGCATCTACTCTTAATATTATATCTCCTTCAGCTTCTTTTAAAGCAACATTCCAGCCAGAAGGCAATACTTTTTTAAGATTATCAAGTACTATTATTCTTTTAAAATCATGATTAGATCTACTAAATTCAAGCATTACTTTTTTAGTATTATCAGATGATGAACTGTCTACTAAAATGATTTCAATTAAGTTATGAGCATAACTTTGACTTTTTATATCTTTTATTAATGATTTAAGTTTATCACCTGCATTATATGCAACAACAATAAACGTAACTAATTTTTCTCTTTTCATAATCACGCCTCATATTCCATTAAATTTAATATTTGCGACATATTTTTCCCAATATCTATCATATTATAGCATACCCATATAATATAAATCAATTCAGTCAGCTTTTAGTTTACATATTTTTTAATAGTAAAAAGGGGCTGTCGCACTAATAATTAGTGCACAGTCCCTTTTTGTGCAAAAAAATAAATCCTAGACTCCATGAGTTTAGGATTTATGATAAAATATTTTTATGCACAAAGAAAATATTTTACAAAAGAATTATACATTAAACCAAAAGTTTTATCAATTAAAACTTCCATTAAATATTGATTACATGATACCGGTTAATGATTCAGTGCGATTACTAAGTCAATTTGTAGAGGAGATGGATTTAACAGATTTATATTCGACTTATTCCAAGATAAAGGAAAATCAAGTATCGCCAAGAAAAATGCTGAAAATCATGACTTATGGATATATGAATAAGATTTATTCGTCTCGAGATATTGAAAAGGCATGCCGTAGAGACATTAATTTTATGTTTTTGCTTGAGGGAGCATCCGCTCCGGATCATGCAACATTTGCAAGATTTAGAAGTCTTCATTTTGCTCCATGTTCTGAAAGGATCTTAGCTGAAACAGCTAAATTTCTTTATAAAATTGGTGAGATATCAGGAGATGCTATCTTTATTGATGGCACAAAAATAGAAGCTTATGCAAATAAATATACTTTTGTCTGGAAAAAGGCAGTTACAAAAAACATGGCAAAATTGCTAATTAAAGTGGCCGACCTTGTTAAAGAGTGCGAAGAACTTTATGATATTAAGTTAATCTATAAAAATGAAGTTCAAATGAAACATGTAAAAAAGCTTAGAAAAAAGCTTTATGCACTAAAGAAATCAGAAGGAATAGAATTCGTTCACGGATGTGGGAAAAGAAAAACTGCATTGCAACGATCAATAGAAAAACTTGAAGAATATCTTTCAAAGTTTAAAGAATATACTCAAAAAGTGTACACTTGCGGAGATAGAAACAGTTACTCAAAAACTGATGTTGATGCTACATTTATGAGGATGAAAGAAGATGCTATGAAAAACGGTCAACTTAAGCCAGCTTATAATGTGCAGCATGGTGTAGATTCAGAATATATTACATGGCTTACAGTTGGACCACAACCAACGGATACAACTACGCTAATACCTTTCTTGAAAAGCATGGAAGAAAACTTAAAATTTAAATACTTAAAAATAGTTGCAGATGCTGGATATGAAAGTGAGGAGAACTATTCATTTATTGAAGAAAATAATCAAATAGCATTTATTAAGCCATCTAATTATGAAATATCAAAAACAAGAAAATATAAAAATGATATCGGTAAAATAGAAAACATGGATTACAATGAAGAAAAAGATTTCTACATATGCCGAAATGGTAAGCAGTTAAAGGCTGAAAATATAAAAATTAGAAAATCTAAAACAGGATATGAAAGTGAAAAGACAATTTATGTTTGTGAAGATTGCAATGATTGCACTTACAAGAGTAGTTGCATCAAAGGGAATAATTGTAAAACTCCTTTGGAAGAAAGAGTAAAAAGATTTGAAACATCAAAAAAGTTTAATCGCCAAAGAAAGTCTGATTTAGAAAGAATTCTAAGCGAAGAAGGTTGCTTGCTTAGAATGAACAGAAGTATTCAAGCAGAAGGTTCTTTTGCACAAATAAAACAAGACATGAATTTCAGAAGATTTATGTGTCGTGGGCAAAAGAATGTATTAGCAGAAAGTATACTTCTTGCAATGGCACACAATATAAATAAATTACATAGTAAAATACAAGCGGGCCGCACTGGTAAGCACTTATTTGAATTGAAGAAAGCCTCATAAGTTAAATTTTAAAAAAGCTTTTTTTCTGAGGCTTATTGAAGTGCGCCTATTTTTAGTTGATTTACATGCAAATAAAAATAACACCTAAAAAGTTAATTTATAGAATAGAAAAAGGAGCTATCGCTAACGGATTTTAATCCACTAATGCGACAGCTCCTTTTTAATTATCTATTTAAAGCTGATAATAATTGATCTAAATCTAATCCATGAACTTGTGCTGCATCTTCTAAAGATTCTGCTTGTGATGATGGACATCCAATACATCCCATTCCAAAGCTCATTAATATTTTATCAGCATCTTCCTTTGCTCTAAGAATTTCTCCTATAGTCATGTCCTTTGTTATCATTTATTATTCCTCCATTTCAATTTCATATTTTTTCGCTAAATCTGTTAAAATATCTAAATATTTTTTTGCTTCTTCAATTGTTTCTTTTTCAAAGCTTTCACATTCTTCATTAATTTTTTCAAGGGTTTCTGCCTTTAATTGTCTTCTTGCAAAATTATATATTACATTATCTTCTTTATGAATATGATCCTTTAATAAATTAGTATATCCTACTGCATTTGCAACTATATCTAATTTGGCTTCTTCTTTTCCTTCTTTTAAATCCTTTAAGGCCTCATCAAGTCTTCTTATAAATAATCTTCCCCAATCATGTTCAACAAGCATACCTTGATTTACTACTTTTTCAGCAGTTGGTCCAATTTCCTCAACCATTTTATTAAATAAATAATCCTCTTCTTTCTTATGATGATGTTTATCAGCATAATTTCTTATAAAGTCAATAATTTTGTCAAATTCATCAAAGTTCACTTGCCCGCCATTCATTATATTAAAAGAAACTTTTCTAACTATCTTTAACATAAGCTTAATATTTTTATGCTCTTCTACCATTAAATTAATAGCATCCATCATCTTCACCTACCTTATTCTTTCTATTACCATTTCAATTTCAGATAACTTTCTATATTGGAAGTTAGCATTTACTTCTTCAACAAAAGTTTTTATCCATAAATCTCTTAATCCATAGAAATAATTTACATCGATATTTTTATCTTCCCAAATATCTTTGTGAACACAAATTCTTCTTTCCCATAGAACTTTGTCTTCTTCATACTCTATTATTAAATTAACTCTATCACAAGGCATCCCATCTAAAATATAGTCATTTACTAAATTATAAATAGCTATTGCATCCTCTGCTGCTTTATTATTTCCCTTAACTTCTTCTGCAGCAGCAGTTCCTTGGCTTATATAAATTTCTTCTATTTTTTTATTAATATATTCAATTTTTAATAATTCTGCAGTTAATGCTGAAAGTCTATTTTCAGCTATTATTATTCTATCTTGTAACCAACCATGAATATTTCCTTGATCTATAATTTCTTCTAGAGGTCTATTTTCGACCTTTTCACCATATTTTTCATCTAAACTTTTTAAAATTTCTTCTGTATTTAATCCTTCATTTTTTGCAAGTTTTTCTAATTCTACTTCTAAATTTTGAAACCATATTATTTTATTAAACATCCAATAATGTATTTTCCCTAAAAATAAACTCATAATCTTCCTCCATACTTTTTTCATTTAATATTCTTAATGTGTATTTAGAATACCACAAATAAGTTAGTATTTCGGTAACAATGGTTACACTCCTTAAAGAAAAACACCTTTTTTTATAAATTTAATTTTTCTATTATATCTAGTTTAATTTCCTTAGCAAAATTTAATCCCCACTCCATATTTTCAAGATTTAATGGATTATGCGCATCAACCCCAATTATTCTTTTAACACTATATTCTTTAGACAATTCCCAAAATTCTTTTATAGGATAAGCATATCTTTCTCCTAAATTATATCTAATTACAGGCCTTCTAATTCCGTTTATATTTATTTCTATAGGCATATCTAATTTTTCCGCAGCCTCTAATATTCTTCTTGAAGCATTAATTGTATTTTCATCCCAGTTTCTATAACTTATCCCAAAGAGGTCTGGATGTGCTAAATAATCAAATTTCCTGCTTTCCATTGATTTTATTACATAATCTGTATAAGCTTTTAAACTCTCAGAATTTAAGTCTAAATCTCCTACATAATACCATTCATTTTTATATGGAAAAAAATGAACTCCTAAGATTAGATATTCAGCCTTATATTTTTCTCTTAACTCTTTATAAAGCCAATCATAATCTTCAAAATACTCACATTCCATTCCCTTTCTTATTGAAATTTCATTTTTGTATTTATCTTTTACTTCATCTATTTCTTTAAAATATTCAACTAATTCTTCATATTTCATTCTACTTACATTATCAATATTTTTACCTGGATGGGGCATATGATCTGATAAACCAATTTCATCATATTCATTTTTTATCGCCTCAATAATATAATCTTTAACATTTCCTACTGCATGATTACATCTAAAATTATGTGTATGATAGTTAGTTTTCATTTTTCATCAATCCTTTTTATTTATGTAATATTATCATTTATATAATATCATAACTATAGATTATATCCAATCAGCTCATTCAATTCAGAATTCTAACAATATTTTCTATATATTTTACCAATTAATTTCATTATAATATAATAGAATTAATTGTTGTAAAAGGAGCGTTAGCAATGAAAAATTTTATAGATTTAAGAAGTGATACAGTTACTCTACAGCCAGATTTTATGAAAGAAGCTATGTTTAAGGCAGAAGTTGGTGATGATGTATATGGTGATGATACTACTATTAATGAATTAGAAAAATTAGCCGCAGAAATTGTTGGAAAAGAAGCAGCATTATTTGTTCCTTCTGGTACCTTTGGAAACCAGCTAGCATTATTTACTCACTGCAAAAGGGGCAGCGAAGTTATTTTAGCTGATTCTAATCATATTGTTGTTCATGAAGTTGGTGCAAGTGCTATAATTGCAGGCGTCCAGCTTAGGACAATAGAAACTCTAAATGGAGTTATTACAAAAGGAGATATTGAAAAAAGAATCAGATTTGAAGAAGAAGATATCCATTTCCCTTCAACTTCTTTAATATGTATTGAAAATGCCCATTCAAGCGGAAATGTCCTATCTCTAGAAAATATGAAAGAAGTATATGAAACTGCCAAAAAATATAATTTACCTGTTCATTTAGATGGAGCCAGAATTTTTAATGCAGCTACATATTTAAATGTTGATGTTAAAGAAATCGCCAAATATTGTAATTCTGTTATGTTCTGTCTTTCTAAGGGATTATGCGCACCAGTTGGATCTATTTTAGCTGGGGATGCTGAATTTATAAAAAGAGCAAGAAAGAAAAGAAAAGTTTTAGGAGGTGGACTTAGACAAGCCGGTTATTTAGCTGCAGCTGGTATAGTAGCCTTAAAGGATATGACTAAAAGATTAAAAGATGATCATGATAATGCTAAGTTCCTTGCAGAGGAACTAGATAAAATTCCAGATTTAACTGTTGATTTAAATAATGTAAAAATTAATATGGTTTTCTTTAAATTCAATAAAGAAATTAATACTAAAGCCTTAACTGAATATTTCAAAAAAAACGGAATTAAAATCAATGATGCAGAAAATGGCAAATTGAGATTTGTAACTCACTACTGGATAACAAAAGAAAATATTTATAAAATAATAAAAACTATGAAAGACTTCTTAGCAAAGTCTATATAATCAAAAAAACTACTAAGGCATACAGGATTAACTTATTAAGACCAAATCTCGTACCTTAGTAGTTTATAAAAGCTTAACTCTTCTTTACATAGCTATTTCACTTCTTTAACATATCTATCTAAACTAATCTTTGTTTTTTCCTTTTTTTCCTTTAGTTTTTCTAAATAAATGTTTGTTTCACTAACAATTACTTCTCTAAGACCTATAAGACCTATCAAATTAGGTATAGCCATAAGCCCATTTACTATATCAGCAATTCCTAATATTAAACCTAAAGGTAAAAAGGAGCCAATTGCTACAAGAACTATAAATATAATTTTATAAGGCTTAATTGCTTTTACTCCAGCAAGATACTCTATGCATCTTTCACCATAATAATTCCATCCAATTATAGTTGTAAAAGCAAAGAAAATAAGGCCAAGGTTAACAATATATACTCCTAAATTACCAAGTGGAATACCAGCTTTAAAAGCAGCTGTAGTTAAAGCAGTTCCTTCTAAATTTCCTTCATACATACCTGTTAAAATTATTACTATTCCTGTCATTGTACAAACAACCATTGTATCAATAAAGGTTCCAGTCATTGATACTAATCCCTGTCTTGCTGGAGACTTTGTCTTTGCAGCTGCTGCAGCTATAGGAGCTGAGCCAAGGCCTGATTCATTAGAAAATAGCCCCCTGCTAACTCCACTTCTCATTGCAGTTAAAATAGTAATTCCTATTGATCCACCTAAAACTGCTTTTGGCTTAAAAGCGCCTAAAAGAATTAACTTTATTGCTTCTGGTATTTTTTCTAAATTAAGAACTAATACTATTATTGCTCCAATACCATAAAGAATTGCCATAAAAGGAACTATTTTTTCA
Organism: Clostridium isatidis; assembly: GCF_002285495.1. Lineage (NCBI taxonomy): Bacteria > Bacillati > Bacillota > Clostridia > Eubacteriales > Clostridiaceae > Clostridium > Clostridium isatidis. The sequence goes on from NZ_CP016786.1 coordinate 1,850,683, forward strand.
GATACACTTGCTATTCTTTTAATCCCACCTAAAGTAACTAAAGCAACTATTATTGTAATTATGGCAGCTGTTACTACTAGGGGTATATTAAAAGTTAACTTAACAGCCTCAGATATAGATTTAACTTGTCCAAATGTACCTATGCCAAGTAAAGCTACTCCCACTCCAAATATAGCAAAAATCTTTGCAAGCCATCTTAAGCCAAGACCCTTTTCTATATAATACATAGGTCCCCCAGACATTTCTCCATTTTCATCTTTTTCTCTATATTTTATTGCAAGTAATCCTTCTGCATATTTGGTTGCCATTCCAAAAAAAGCTGCAACTAACATCCAAAATAATGCTCCTGGTCCTCCAGTTTTAATAGCAGCAGCTACACCAACAATGTTTCCTGTTCCAACAGTAGCAGATAGAGCAGTACATAAGGCTCCAAAACTACTTACATCTCCTACTAATTCTCCACTTTCTTTTTCTTCCTTTTCAAAAATATACTTAAGAGCTAAAGGCATCCTAAATACTTGTATAAATCCAAGCCTAAAGGTAAGATAAATTCCTGTTCCCACTAATAAAATTAAAAATGGCGGTCCAAGTAATACAGCTCCTATCTTATTTACTGCTGCTTCCATGTTTTCTAAAATTTCTAGCATAAAAAAATCCTCCTTAATATTTTTATTATGGAGGAGAATAGGTAAAAAAGCCTATATATTTATAAGCCTATACCATTCCCCTGTCCTTTTACCTGAGAGTTTGAGTAATAAAATTACTTTGCTCCTTCGGTGCTCTTTCGAGTCTCTCCAAGGGTTCGTCCAATAGTGGTCCTTTTACCTGAAAGATTTACTTCTTCGGTGGGCAATTGTACCTCTCTCCCACTATCTTCATCCGAACATATTTAATTTTTATTGAATTATATATTAATATTTAGCTAAATGCAATATAATTTTAAAATATAAGGAGTAATTTTATTAATTCTTTATAATAATATATGAAATAATATAAAATTGCAAAATAGACTATGTAAAAAGAGCGCATTTTCTTACATAGTCTTAATTATAAATTTCATTTCTCTAAAAATATATTCTAATTATGTATCTAAAGTATTAATTGAAACTATTCACTTCTCAATGCTTCTACTGGATCTTTCTTCGCTGCATTCTTTGCAGGAATAAATCCACCTAGCATAGTTAATAATACACTAATTATTACAAGTAATATTGCATGAACTGGATTTAAAACTGCAACATTTTCTAAATCAGTTAATCTATATAATATCCTATTTGTTGGGAAGGTTAAAAGCCAAGCTATAAATATTCCAAGAAATCCTGAAAGAGATCCAATAATAAAAGTTTCGGCATTAAATACTCTTGAAATATCTTTTTTTCTTGCACCTAAGGCCCTTAACACACCTATTTCCTTTGTTCTTTCCAAAACAGATATAGATGTAATAATTCCAACCATGATTAATGAAACTACTAAAGATATGGCTGCAAAAGCAATAAGAACCATTGTTATTGCATCCATTATTCCACTTGATAAACTTACAATTGTACTTGCCATATCATTGTAAATTATCATATCATCTTTTTCTTTTCCTTCATTCCATTTATCTAAATATGACACTATTTCATCTTTTGTTGTAAAATCTTTTGGATATAAAGTTATCATATAAGGAACCTCAGTTGCACCTAAAGATGCTAGGATATTTTCTTTAGTATTTATACTCGAACTTTCCATCATCATTGGGCTGCCATTTGATGTTGAAAAACTTTCCCCAGTGAACACATTATAATCTGCCTCTAATTGAGCTTTAACTACTTCTGAATTTTTTGCATTTTCAATAAAGTTTTTACTTAACTCATCTGAATATGCTAAGCCACTTTGTAAAACTGGAATACTTACATCTTCTTTAAGTCTTAAAATACCTGAAATCTTTAATGAAATGGAATTTTTATTATTATAAAGACTACTCATATCACTAGGACTTGCTGCTAAAGTAAAGTAATTTCCAACCTTTTTATAGTAATCGTCATTTAATACAGCTTTTATTTCATATCCAACTATATCCTTAAACTCTATTCTTTCTGTACTGCTATCTATCCCTAAAGCATCTAAAATCTTAGTATCAATTTTGTTATATTCATCAACAACTAATATTAAATCATTCATTGTTTTAGGATAACTTCCATATAATAAATCATAATTCTTTTCTAAATATCCTTCCTTACTTTCTCCTGTGCTTATTGGATATGAAGATAAATTTAAATCTTGTGAATTTATTGTTGTTGCAACACCATCTATAATCTTTAATAAATTCATATTCACTAAACGAGTATAAGATAAGCCTGATAGTAGATTTTTATCCATATCTTCAATATAATCTACATATTCTTCAGTTATAACATTTTTATGAATATCTTTATTTTCCTCCCTATTATAAGGATAAATAGCTTGATCCTCTGGATATTTTCCTTCATCTTCATCTAAACCAAGAGCCTTATTTCTTTCTCTCTTCATATCGTTAAAATCTATTTCTGTTGTAGTTTGAGTAATCATTATAGGAAAGCCTGATAAAGTTTCTGTTTCAAATATATCTATTTGCTTATCAAAACCATTTGATAAAGATAATATCAAAGCTATTCCTATAATTCCTATACTTGAAGCAAAAGCAGTAAGAAAAGTCCTCATCTTCTTTGTTCTAATATTCATTCCTGATATTTTTAAGGCAGTAAAAAAACTCATACTTGTTTTTTTAAGATTATATAATAAATCACTTTTTTCTTCTTCTAGGGGATTAGAATCTGAAATTACTCTTCCATCTCTAAATTCTATTATTCTATCTGAATACTTATTTGCCAACTCTGGATTATGAGTAACCATAATAACAAGCTTATCTTTTGCTATATCCTTTATAAGCTCCATAATTTGAATGCTTGTTTTAGTATCTAAAGCTCCTGTAGGCTCATCAGCTAGAATAATATCAGGATCATTAGCTAAAGCCCTTGCAATTGCAACTCTCTGCATCTGTCCACCTGATAATTGATTTGGCCTTTTATGAATATGATCTTTTAAACCTACCCTTTCTAAGGCTTCCTTAGCTTTTCTATGCCTTTCTTTTGCAGATACTCCGCTTAATGTCATTCCTATTTCAACATTATCTAAAATACTCAAATGATTTATTAAATTATAACTTTGAAAAACAAAGCCTATACTATTATTTCTATAAGCATCCCAATCTGAATTCTTAAAGTTCTTTGTTGATTTGCCGTTTATTATTAAATCTCCACTATCGTACCTATCTAAACCTCCAATAATATTTAAACAAGTAGTTTTGCCTGAACCACTAGGCCCTAAAATAGAAACAAACTCCTTTTCCCTAAAATTTAAATTTACGCCATCTAAAGCTACTTGTTTAAATTCACCTGTTATATAAGATTTTGTTATATTTTTAAGTGATAACATTTTATTCCTCCTGTTAAAAAATATATTATAGATTATACACTTCTTTTCAATTTTATATATCATATTTACAATATATTAACTATATTTTTACAAAAAAAATAGCTGATTAAACAGCCATTGGGATATTTTTACAAATTATCAATAATAAACTTAAATATATTTATACCAATATCTTTAATATTCTCCTGATTAAAATCTAAAAAATCATGACTTGTTCCTTCTAATGTTAATATTTTTACTTTATTCTTTGTATTAACTAATTTTTTATATAAGACTTCTGCATTTTTATAAGGAACTAGATTATCATCAGTACTATGAATTATTAAAGTATTAGGTTCTCCTGCTCCTATATGATTTATTGGACTATATTCCTTTAAAATTTCTTCTTTCTCATCTCCTAAGGAATTTATTATTTCCTTAAAAGTGCTGTCAGCATTACTTATGTCTAAAGTACTTAAATCAGTTGGTCCAAATAAATCTATTAGGTATTTTATATTAGAATCATAATTCATTAAATCTCTATCATCTATAAAATCATCCTTTTCACTATAAGCAGCCATCATAGCTAAATGAGCTCCAGAAGAAACTCCTATAATTCCAATATTATCTGTATCAAAATTATATATTTCTCTATTTTTATTTATCCATCTTATCGTATCTTTTATATCACAAATCTGCTTATAAAAAATCATTTCATCCTTCATAAGTTCATACTGAGTGCTTATTATAGTAAAGCCTTCTTCCCTAAAAAAATCTAAAATAGGTTCCATAAACTCTGGAATATCATTAGTTCCATAAGCCCAGCTTCCACCATGAACATATATTAATACTGGTGAAGCAGCTCTTTTTAATTTCTTAGGACCATATATATCTAACGTTAATGGAACATTATTAGTATTTTTATATTCAATAGCATTATAATCAACAGTTATTAATTCCCTAATCTCTTCTTTATCCAAATTAGTGTCTATTGTAGTATTTTCTTCTGTAATATTTTTATATTTTTGATAAGCATGAAAATAAGTTGTAATTTTATCTTTTGATAAATAAAATCCTACAAGCAAAAAGCTTACAATAATAGTTGGAATAATTACTTTATATTTTCTTTTCATATACCATCCCTTTTAATTCAAATTATTTAACTAATAAATAACCTTAATAAAAATAATTAAGTATACTATAATAGTATATTATCAAGATTTATTAATATATAATAACTATATATATTATTTAATAATATATTTATAATTATGTAATAAACTTAATAAAATTTTTTTGGAGGAAAGCATGAAAAAATTACTATCTATTATTTTAATCCCTCTCTTACTATTTATTTCAATAATTTCAACCGGATGTACACAAAAACAAGATATTAATAAAGAAAATAATATTAAAGAGGAAAACGTTGATAAAAAACCAGATCCTCAAGAAAATAATAATAATAATAATAATAATAATAATAATAATAATGGTGAAAATAAAATAGAAAAAACTAAAACTGAGTTAAGAAAGGTTCGAATTTTTGCCTTTGATTATCAAACACCAGAACTATATTATTATGATACTCAAATTAAGGTAACAGATAATGCATTAGTAAAAGCTTTAACTAATGAGCTACAACACAATTTACCTGAAGATAGATTTCTGACTTTAACTGATGAAGTAGGTGTTACTTCTGCAAAATTAGATAAAGAAAATGGAATTTTGACAGTAGTATTCAATGAAGCTTTCACTGAAAAAATGCTGCTTGGTTCTGTTACTGAAAGTGGACTTCTTGCTTCAATTCTTAGCACTTATGCCTACAATTATGGAGTAGATAAAGTTGCCATATACTTTGGAGATAAATTATATACTTCTCTTAGAGGTGAACTTCCTGAAGGATATTTTAAAGTTGATTATTCTGATGCAAAACCATTATACAACTAACAATAAAAATAGAAATTTAATAAATTATAAAAAAGAAGATTAAATCAATCTTCTTTTTTATTTCTTTTTATATAAAATTATCTTTTTTTAATAGTTCCATTAGAGTTTGCTTAAAATTAAATTCTTTTATTATTGCATTTACTTCTTCTATTGCTTTTTTCTTTTTTTCTTCACTAATATTAGCTTTTGAAGCCCTAATTAATATATTTTTAGGTGAATGAGCAATATCAATAAACTCTAATAACTGTGTTTTATATCCACAGGCTTCTAATAAATTTCCCCTAATAGCATCAGTCATTAAAGCTGCAGTTCTTTCTTGAATTATTCCATATCTATTTAGTATTGAAAGATTTTTAGCCTTCATTTGACTGTTTAATTCATGCTGACAGCAAGGAACAGAGAAAATCATTCTTGTATTCCATTTTACTGCATTATATAAGGCATAATCTGTTGCAGTATCGCAAGCATGTAATGTGATAACCATATCTACCTTATTATTATATTTATATCCATTTATATCTCCTAATTCAAAGTGAATATTATCATAATTATATCTTTTGGCTATTTCATTACATTTATTAATAACATCTTCTTTTAAATCAAGACCTATCATTTTTACATTAATATTTTTTATTTTTACAAAGTAGTAATATAAAACAAAAGTTAAATAAGATTTACCACAACCGAAATCTAAAATAGTTAAATCTTTATAATTACTCTTTTTAATTTCATCATCAATAATTTCAAGGAATCTATTTATTTGCTTATACTTATCATACTTTGAATTAACAACCTTACCTTCTTTAGTAAAAATACCCAAGTCAATTAAAGGCTCTATTATCATACCTTCTTTTAAAATATAATTTTTTTCTTTATTATGACTAGTATTTTTAAGTTTTTCATTATTACTTTTCTTTTTACCTAAAAAAATCTTACCCTTTTTTGAAATTTTTAAATCAAAGGATGTATCTGCTGACCAAGCTGAAAGCTGTTTATAATTTACTAAGTACTCATTAATTTTCTCTTCAAGACTTTCTAAATCTATATTTTCATGAAAAACTTGTTTGTCTGTAAACTTTTCGACTTGATAATACTTTTTACCATTGTTATTTATCTTTAATAAAATATTAATCTTATTATATTTCTCCTCTTTATTCTTTTTATTGCTTATAACTATTTTTATCAATTCTTCTTGAACTATTTGATTTATAAACTTCTTTAATTCATCCATTATTACACATCCTTTTTACATTATTCTAACTATAATTCTTTATATCTACTTTTCAATAATTCAATTTCTTTTTTATAGCCTTCTAATTCATTTGGAGTTTCTAAGAAAAATGGTAAACTCCTAAGTTTTGAGTGATTTATTATTCTTGTAATAGCTTCTATTCCTATAAAGCCTTCACCTATTTTTTCATGTCTATCCTTATGACTTTTAAAAGGATTTTTACTATCATTCAAATGAATTGCTTTTAATCTATCTAAACCTATAATTTTATCAAATTCCTTTAAGACTTCATCCAGATTATTTACTATATCATAACCAGCATCATATACATGACAAGTATCTAAACATACACCCATTTTATCTTTTAATTCTACTCTAGATATTATTTCTGCAATTTCTTCAAAGTTTCTTCCAATTTCAGATCCCTTACCAGCCATAGTTTCTAATAAGACAGTAGTTTTTTGTTCTTCCCACAATACTGAATTTAATAAAGCAACAATATAATTTATTCCTATTTCTACCCCTTGCTTAACATGACTTCCAGGATGAAAATTATATAAATTGTTTGGAAGAAGTTCCATTTTATTTAAATCATCTATCATCATTTCTTTAGCAAGTTCCCTTGTCCTTTCATCTGCTGAACAAGGATTTAAAGTATATGGTGCATGAGCAAGAAGCTTTGTAAAATTATTTACTTTCATTATATTTAGTAAAGCTTTCATATCTTTTAAATCTATTGCCCTAGCTTTTCCCCCTCTAGGATTTCTAGTAAAAAATTGAAAAGTATTTGCGCCAATTGAAAGAGCGTCCTTTCCCATATTTTCATAGCCTTTACTTATTGATAAATGGCATCCTATGTTTAACATTATTCCCTCCAAAATGCTTATATAACTATAAACATCAAAATTATTTTCTTATATTAGATGATACTATATTTTTGCCTTTTTTATCAATTTAAAAGATAGCCCTACATAAAAAAAGAGCAATTTAATGCTCTTTTTTATTCATTATTAACTTTTTCTATATATTCCTTCATCAGATTTGCAGAAGCAATAAATTTTTCCTTTTCTTTTTCAGAAAGTTCTATATCTAACACTTTTTCTACTCCATTTTTACCTACTATTGTAGGTACACTTAGGTACACATCACTTACTCCTTTATAATTTTCAAGTAAGGTTGATACAGTTAAAATTGTTTTTTCATCTTTAGTAAGAGCTTCAACAATCCTTGATAAGACTGCTGCAACAGAGAAGGCTGTAGCGCCCTTTCTTTTTATTACTTCATAAGCAGCATTCTTAACATCCTCTGCTATTACCTTTTCTGTCTCCGTATCCCACTCTATATTAAATTGATTAGAAAAGTCCTGAACTTTTATATTTCCAATTGTTAAAGATGACCAAGTAACAAATTCGCTATCACCATGCTCACCTAATACAAAGCCCTGAACACTTCTTCCGTCTATTCCAAAGTATTTTCCTAATAAACTTCTTAGTCTTGTTGTATCTAAAACTGTCCCAGAGCCAATTACTCTATTCTTAGGAAAACCAGATAGTTTATAGGTTATATAGGAAAGAACATCTACAGGATTTGTTACAACTAGCAGTATGGCATTGGGACTTAATCTTGCTAAATCAGGTACAAAGCTTTTAAATATCTTATAATTTTTATCTATTAAATCTAATCTTGTTTCCCCTGGTTTTTGACCAACACCTGCTGTTATTATTATAATATCAGAATCTTTAGTATCCTCTATTGTACCTAAAGTAACATAGCATGGACTACTTAAAGAACTTCCATGAGTTAAATCCAAAACTTCTCCTAAGGCCTTTTCTTGATTTATATCTGTAATAACTAATTCTCTAACTAAACCTTTTTGCTGTATGGCAAAAGCTGTTGTAGCACCTATAAACCCTGCTCCAATTATTGAAATTTTTCTCATATTCTCACTTCTTTCTTAATTTAGTTGCTATCTTATTTTTTACCAAATTAAATAAAATAAACTAGCAACTTTTAGTAAATAAGTTATCTCTTTATCTCCTTATAACTTCAATTTTATATCCATCGGGGTCTGTTACAAAGTAATAAGTTGGAGCACTTCCTGGAAGACCTTTCAATGGGGTAACTTCATAACCTAAAGCGATATGTTTTTCTCTCATTCCTTCTAAATCTTCTGTTCCAACGGCAATATGACTAAAGCCATTTCCTAAGTCATAAGGCTTTTCAACATCATAATTATAAGTAAGTTCTATTTCATATCCACCTTCTTCGTTAGATAAGTATACTAAAGTAAATTTATGCTCAGGAAAATCCTTTCTTCTTGTTTCAAATAGTCCTAAGGCTTCTTTATAAAATTTTAATGAAGCATTTAAATCTTTAACTCTAATGCAAGTGTGTAACATTGCCACTGACATAATTCTACCTCCTACTATTAACTAATAATTATTATTAAAATCATCTTACTTTAATTATATTCTTATAATCAGATTTTTCAACCATAATATGTAATTTTAATAAACTTTTTCACAATGCAGATATTTTTCTACCTCATCCCATTTTACTATAAATCCAGATCCCTTAGCACAAAATACTGAACTAGATGTATATTCAATATCTGCATTTTTATTATATTTTTTCTTTGTGATAACTTCTTCACTATTATGACATATATCATATCCATCATAGCTTAAACTGATATTCCCCTTGCCTTTTGTAAAGGTAAGGATTTCTTCACTATAATTCATAAAAGTTGCAACAGGCCCCCTTCCAGCAATTATTGCCCTATTAATATTCATTTCTGGAGAATTAAATTTTCCCTTTAATCTCTGAATATCTGATAATACTCTTCCTACATATTCTGGCTCAATAATGATTTTAAATTTATAGTAAGGTTCTAAAAGTATATTTTCTGCTTTTTCTAACCCTTGTCTTATGGCCCTATATGTTGCTTCTCTAAAGTCTCCTCCTTCTGTATGTTTGTTATGTGCTTTTCCAGTTAGCAATGTTATCTTAACATCAGTAATTGGTGACCCAGTTAAAATCCCATTATGATTTCTTTCAAAAATATGGGTCCTTATTAAATTTTGATGCCCTACATTTAAATTATCAGTATGACATTTATTTTCAAAAGTTATTCCTTCTCCTCTTTTATTGGGTTCAAGTTTTAAATGAACTTCTGCATAATGTTTTAATGGTTCAAAATGACCATACCCATATGTCTGATTATTAATCGTCTCTTTATACATAATTTCACATGGACCAAAGTCTATATCTAAATTAAATCGCTCCAATAGAATTTGTTTTAAAATTTCAAGCTGTATTTTTCCCATAATCGAAACCTGAATTTCTTTTAAGCTCTCATTCCAAATTATATTTAAAGCTGGGTCTTCACTTTCTAAAATTTTAAAATATCTTAATATATCTTTTACATTATGTCTTTCGTCAAAAATTACTTTTGATTTAATTGTTGGAGCCATATTAAAATTTACTTTATCTAATATTTTTCCAATTCCATCTCCCGGCATTGCAGATGTTAAACCAGTTACTGCAAATATATCTCCTGCTTCTACCCTATCAACATTAACAAATTTACTTCCATTAACTAACTTTATACTGCTTATTTTTTCTGTAATTTTTTTATCATAGAAATAAGTAGTTTCATCCCTAACATTTAAGGCTCCCTCTAAAGCCTTAATATAAGTCATTCTTGTACCATTGTTATCATATTTTATTTTATAAACCCTGCCAGAAAAAGCTTTTTCCTTATAATTTTCATACTCTGAATAAGTAATTTTATCAAAGACTTCTAAAAACTCCTCTATTCCATCATCCAACAAGGCAGAGCCCCCTAGACATGGGAAAACCCTTCTTTCTTTTATAAGATTTTTCAATTCTTCTATCCAAAGATTTTCTTCATATTTTCCTTCAAGATATCTTTCTAATAATTCATCATTCCTGTCTGATATAAATTCAATCAATTCTTCATCTATATTATTTAAGGAACTAATATATATAATATCTTTTGTTAAATTATTCTCTATCTCTTCTATTACTTCTTTTAAATTAGCTCCTGTCCTATCTAATTTATTTATAAAAAAAATTGTTGGAACTTTATATTTCTTTAATAAATTCCATAGGGTTTCTGTATGACCTTGAATTCCTTCAACTCCACTTATAAGTAAAACAGCATAGTCTAAAACACTTAATGCTCTTTCCATTTCTGTTGAAAAATCCACATGACCTGGGGTATCTAAAAGATAATATATAGAATCTCCTATTTCAAAAATTCCTTGATCAGAAAAGATTGTTATCCCTCTTTCTTTTTCTATATCGCTATTATCCAAAAAAGAAGTCTTATGATCTACCCTTCCTAACTTTCTAATCGATTTTGTATGATATAATATTTGTTCTGAAAATGTAGTCTTTCCAGCATCAACATGGGCAAGTATTCCTATTGTTTTCTTCATATAATCACCTATTAAAACTATAAATTATTTTTTAAATATCTCTTTTTATACTTTATCCTGCTTAAATTACTCACTTTATTAATAACGCTATAATTATTTGTTCCCCCTATTACACCAACAATAGGCAGACCTTGAATAAACTTAGAAATAAGCAGTGTATCTGATAAAATTTCTGAGGCTGTCTTAATTGTTTCATCTAGACTTTCTTCCAGTTTCATATTTAAATCTATTCTTTCAGCAATATAATCAAGTTTATTATTAAACCTCACCTGTTCTTCTTCATTTGCAAGAGCAGTACAAATTAAATATACTATAAAAATTTGCTCTTCCTCTTTTTCATAATTAAATCCATAACTTAAGGCAATTTCATAAATCGTTTTTAAGATCATCGCCAAAAATATTGGAATATCTGGAATTCCTATACCTAATAATCCTAAGCCTGCACCTTCCGCCGTTGAAATTGATACATTAATAAGCTTCCTTTTTCTACTTAAGCTATCTAAAGTTCTAATACTTTTTCTATTTAATTTTTTACTTACTGAATAATTATTTATATCATGTTCGATTTTTATTTTATCTTTATCAAATAGTTTTTGTATATATTTATTTCCCCTTTTCAAAACAATTTTAAATCCATTGTAAAAGGTATTTTCTAATGTGTTTTTTAACTTATTAGGAATTAATTCTTCCATTTTATCAGTAATAGGATTTATTTTAGATTTAAAAAATCCTTCTTTCTTGCCTATCATTTTCTTTTCTTTTTTTCTTAATTTTTCAAGTTCTCTAAATTTGATTTTTTTATTTTTATCCACTTTTAATTAATCACTCCATTTTTTAAAATTTATATTTCTTCTATAATTAATTCTAAAAATTTATTAGCAGCCAATGATAATGGTACATTCTTTAAAGAACATAATCCAATACTTCTAGGAGGAATATTTTCTATGGTCTCAATTTCAAACACACTTCCATTATCTAAATATTCTTTTGCAAACTCCTTTGTTACAGAAGCTATTCCTAAATTTATTTTAGCAAATTCTAAAAGCAATTCATGAGATCCTAATTCAAATTCTGGAGATATACTTACTCCCTGACTTATAAGATAATTTTCAACATATTTTCTTGAGTTAGATTTTCTTTCAAGCAATATTAATGGATGTTTTGCTATTTCTTCAAAATCTAATTTTTCTTTTATTTTTTCTTTATATTTTTTTCCACAAACAAAAATATCATGAATTTTAAATAAAGGCTTTTTATCTATACTTTCATCTTCTAATGGAAAATTACATATTGCAATATCTATTTCTCCCGCTTTTAATATAGAACATAATTCTAAAGTTGTACCATTAATTATTTTAAACATTATATTAGGATATTTAATATGAAACATTTCTAAATAAGGAAGTAAAAAATATCTTGAAATGGTATCTCCAACTCCTATTTTTAATTCTCCCACAGATAAATTTTTAAATTCTAAAATTTTTTCTTCTCCTGAATTAATTAATCTCATGGCAGAATTTACATAATCATATAGTGCTTTACCTTCCGCAGTTAAAGAAACTCCCTTAGTTGTTCTATTAAACAATCTTGTATCTAATTCTGTCTCTAATTGTATAATAGATTGACTAATAGCTGGCTGAGTCATATATAATTCTTTTGCTGCCCTTGAAAAACTTTTGCTTTTAGAAACCTGCCAAAATATTTTATACAAATCTAATTTACCTATCATATAATCTCTCCTTATACCTTTTATATGATTTATTTATTTTACTTATAACATAATTATAGTGTATATTATAAATGTAAACTAGAAAATATAAAAACAAATTAAAAGTTAGGAGAGATTGTTTTGGAAAGAGTTGTTGGAACAGTTATTAGAGGACTTCGCTGCCCTATAATTAAACAAGGAGATAACATCGAAGAAATCGTTGTCGAAAGTGTTCTTAAGGCTTCTGAAGCTGAAGGGTTCACAATTATGGACAGAGATATAGTGACTATAACTGAATCTATAGTTGCTCGTGCACAAGGAAATTATGCAACTGTTGACAATATTGCCACAGACATAAAAGCAAAATTTGCTGAAGATACCATTGGAGTTATTTTCCCAATTTTAAGTCGTAATAGATTTGCAATAAATCTTCGTGGAATTGCAAAGGGAGCTTCAAAAAAGATAGTTTTAATGCTTAGCTACCCTTCTGATGAAGTTGGTAACCATTTAGTTGATATTGATCTTCTTGATGAAAAGGGAGTAAATCCTTGGAGCGATGTTTTAACTGAAGAAAAGTTCCGTGAATTATTTGGATATAACAAACATCAGTTTACTGGTGTTGACTATATAGAATATTATAAAGCATTAGTTGAGGAATGTGGAAAAGAGTGTGAAATTATATTCTCAAATAATCCTAAAACAATTTTAGAATACACAAAAAGCGTTCTTACTTGTGATATACATACAAGATTTAGAACCAAAAGAATTTTAAAGGCTAATGGAGCAGAAAAAGTTTATAGTCTTGACGATATATTAACATCATCAATTGATGGAAGCGGATATAATGAAAAGTATGGTTTATTAGGTTCAAATAAATCTACAGAGGATACAATCAAGTTATTCCCTAGAAACTGTCAGCCTGTTGTAGATAAAATCCAAGCAATTCTTAAAGAAAAAACAGGTAAAGATGTTGAAGTTATGATTTATGGAGATGGAGCTTTTAAAGATCCTGTAGGTAAGATATGGGAACTTGCTGACCCTGTAGTATCTCCTGCCTATACTAAAGGTCTTGAAGGTACCCCAAATGAAGTGAAATTAAAATACTTAGCAGATAATGAATTTGCAGATCTTAAAGGTGAAGAATTAAAGAAAGCTATTTCTGAATATATACAGAATAAAGAGTCAAACCTAGTTGGAAATATGGTTTCTCAAGGAACTACTCCAAGAAGACTTACAGACTTAATAGGTTCTTTATCAGACTTAACTTCAGGAAGTGGAGATAAAGGAACACCTGTTATATATATTCAAGGTTACTTTGATAATTATACAAAATAAAATGATTGCCTAGCAATCTTTTTAAGTTCACTATGAGTTAAATAATAATATTGGAAATAAATCTATAGAGGGCATTAGAAGCTCTATAAATTTATTGAAAATAGAATTATTTAACTCTTTATAATACTAACATCAACATTTATTAAAAATAACCTAATTTATTTTTCTCTACTTCTTAAAAATGCAATATATTCTCTAAATAATATTTCTACTGCAATAGAAAATAAAACCATTGATTCATATTCATTTCCATTTCCTAATTCTATTATTGATGTAGATACATAAATATTATTCTTCGTTCTAATAGCCACTTCATTATTGTTTATTTTAGTTATTGCAATATATTCTATACCTTTTGAATTTAATTCCTTAACTAAATCAATGAGATATTCTCGGCTTCCTGATAAAGTTACTATTATAATTATATCTTTTGGTGTAAAACTTGGAGATATCATTTTTAATTCTGTATCGCCTTCAATTTCATAAAAACATTTCTGTAAAGATAAAAACTGTCTTCTCATTTCTCTCGCTACTAAAGCTTGGGCAATTCCTGTTCCATAAACAAAGACTCTTTCAGCATTATAAATAAGTTTACATATTTCTGCAAAATTCTTTTGCTGCATACTCTTTAAAGTTTCCTGAATATCAAAGTAAAACTTTTCAACTGGTCTACTTTCAATATTCTTTTTACCTTCAATATCCCATTTCAAGAATGCTTTAAATTCACTATATCCCCTAAAGCCAAGCTTTTGTGCAAACCTTAGTATTGTAGTTCTCGATACATTACATTTAGAGGCTAAATCATTGATTTTTAAATCTACACATTCTTTTTTATTATTCATTATATATTTTAAAATATATAAATCACTGTCATTTAGTTTTAAATAATTTTTATTTATTATTTCATCTAATTTCATGCTACACCTCCAAGAAGATACAAGTCAATTATACCATAAAGGATTAGTTAGCCAAAGAAAAGAACCTATATATTTATATAGGTTCTCTTTTACTTTTATTTAATTTTTATTTTAATTCTGGCCAATAGCCTTTGTTTGCTTCGATTAATTCATCTAAAATCTCCCTTGCAACTTTTGCACTAGGAACTGTTTTAGATAAAGTTAAAGCCTGCCATAACTTTTGATAGGATCCTTCTTCCCAAGCTTCAACAACTAACTTTTCTACAGCTACTTGTTGTTCCATTAACCCCTTTTGGAATCTTGGAATTTCACCAATTGAAAGAGCTTCTGGACCATTTGAACCAACTAAGCAAGGAATTTCAACCATAGCTGTTGGATCAAAATTTGATATTGCTCCTTTATTTTCAACTATTAACAGCATTCTCTCCTTAGTATTATAAGCAATTGCTCTTGCTAAATCTACAATATATGAAGCATGTTCATCTATATGAAGGGTAATTCCCTCTGTGCTGCCTTGTTCGATTACTTTCTTACATTCGCCAAAAACAAATTTTTCCCTTCCATCCATAACCTCATTTGCTCTTGTATATTCTTTATTTGAATGTTCAACTACATAATCAGGGAATAAATAATATTTTAAATATGTGTTTGGCAAATGAGTTGGGTCAATTGCTAGTACATCTTTTGCTTTAGCAAAAGTATCACTCCAGCTGGCATCTACATGTTGATATTCTTCAATATCAACATTATAGCCATATTTAGAAACATGCTCCTTAATCCTTGGCATTAGATCATTTCCTTCTTTATCAGTAATGCTTGACCACCATCCAAAATGATTTAAACCATAATATCTAACAATCATATCTTTTCTTGAAGATAATCCTGCTATTTTTGCCATATGCTCTTCTATTCCAATAGGCATATCACAAATATTTAATATCTTTGAATATGGTCTTAATTTTCTTGTTGCTTCTGCCACAATTGCAGCTGGATTAGAATAGTTTAACATCCAGGCATTTGGTGAATATTTTTCCATATAATCAATTAATTCTAGTATTCCACCAATAGATCTCATTCCATAAGCTATTCCTCCAGGACCACAAGTTTCTTGACCTAAAACATTATGCTTTAGAGGAATCTTTTCATCTAATTCTCTCATAGCATATTTGCCAACCCTTATATGAGCCATTACAAAATCTATATCTGTAAAAGCTTCTTCTGGATCAGTTGTAGCTTTAAATTCTATCTCTGGAGCTCTTTCCTTTATTAAGATTTCACAAGCTTTAGCTATAGTATCTTGTCTTTCTCCATCATTATCATAAAATTTTAACTTTCTAATAGGAAATCTCTCCAAATTTTCTAAGAGCATTAATACAATTCCTGGTGTATATGTGCTGCCTCCTCCTGCTACTAAGACCGAAAATTTTCTCATATAAATCTCCTCCACTTAAATATATTTATAAAAGCCTTTCAAACCTTTCTCTTATTTGAGGAACAGATAACCCAACTATAACTTGTATCGCATTTCCTTTTTTTACCAGACCGTGAGCGCCTGCTTCTTTGAATTCATCCGCTATAGCCACTAAAGTTTCATCCTTAACTGTTACTCTTAATCTAGTTGCACAATTAGTAACTTCAACAATATTTTCTTTTCCTCCAAGAAGTTCTAAGAATTTTATAGCCTTTATATCTCTCGGATCTTCATTAGAAGCTTCCTTTGTTGAAGCAGCTTCCTTCATCGCTTTATAATCTGATTTTCTATATAATTTTGTTGTTTCTGAATCTCCTTCCCTGCCAGGAGTTTTAAAATCAAATTTTAATATTAAATATCTAAACACTATAAACCAAACTGCTGTAAAAATTAACCCTACTACTATTTGTGCTATATAAGTTCCTGAATGATATTTAAATAATGGAATCCAGTTCTTTGCTACCCAGTCTATTAAACCTCCTCCAAAATCTCCTACTACACCAAAAGCATAAGATGTTGCAGCAAGGGTAGCTGCTAGGACAGAGTGAACTACAAATAATATTGGTGCAACGAATAGGAATGTAAAATCAAGTGGTTCAGTAATTCCTGCAAAAGCAGCTGTTAATGTTGCTGGTATCAATAATCCTGCTACAGCCTTTTTCTTTTCTGGCCTTGCTGTTGAATAAATAGCTAATGCTATACCTGTACAACCAAATACCTTCGATAATCCATGTAAAGCAAATCCACCTTCTGGGAACATTGCTTTTAAGCTTTGAGCTGAACTAGCAAAGTCTTGTAAATGTTGTGGGAAATACATTGCAATTCCATTTTCAACAACAGCTGGTCCAAAAATAAATGGTGTATAAATAAAATGGTGTAATCCTGTTGGAATTAATATTCTTTCTAAGAATGTATAAATTCCTACTCCAAGTACTCCTGCATCTCTTAAAAAACCTTGTAGGCTGCTTATCCCTCCTTGAACTTTTGGCCAAGTTAAGCACATAAGAAGGGCTACTGGCAACATTACAAAGAAGCCAACTATAACAACTAAAGAAGAACCCTTAAATATTCCCAGCCATTCAGGGAGTTCTTTATCAAAAAACCTATCATGTAAATACACAACAATACCTGCAATTAATATTGCTCCTATCATTCCTGTGTCAAGGGTCTTAATATTTGCTATCATAGTAAGACCACTTTCCCCGCCAACTTCTTGAGCAAAATTAACTCCAAAGGATGGTCCCCATAAACTTAGCATTGCACTAACAAAATAATTAAAAGTTAAATATATTACTAATGATTCTAATGCTGCTCTAGCATTATTTTTTTTTGCAAGGCCTATAGGTAATCCAATGACAAATAAGAAAGGTAATTGTCTAAATACAGTCCAAGCTCCTTCTTCTATAACATGCCAGAACTTGTACCACATTCCGTCTGTATTGGCCAAAGCTCCCATAATATCTTGGTTCTTAAAGACAATTGCTAATGAAACCATAATACCAGAAAATGAAAAAAGTAATACTGGTGTAAACATTGCTGCACCAAATCGCTGAATTTTTTCCATAAGAACACTTTTTTTATTCATAATTCCTCTCCTTAATAAAATAATATTACAAAGTACTTTGCAATATTATCCTACTAAAGTAAGAAAATGTTTTCAACGCTTTTAGGGCAATCAGTTCCTTAGTAAACTATACTGTAAACAATCACATTTTATGTGAATTTTCCCTTAAAGCTTTTTACTGGTATATTATTAAAAAATAAAAAGGGTTGCTATGGACAACCCTTTAGAATTTTTACTTATTAAAATAAATCTCTTTTTTACTATATATAAAATATAATAATAATCCTGGAAGTATTAAACTTATTAAAATACCTATCAGAATACTAACTGATAGCCCTTTAGTTATTATTGAATAAAAAATAGATACTACTTGTATACCAGTAAATATATAGACTCCTATTCCTTTTTTGAATAAAATTAGTATCACAGCAATAAGTATAATAGCCGCAATTATCGCTGAGAAAATGTACTCACCTCTAGTAACTGTATAATTTCCCATCCCCATTGATATCAGAAAATTATTAGTTTCATCAAGATTAGCTAAATTGAATGGTAAAGTAATAAGCGAAAAAAGTTGTCCTATTATAATTAAAACAGATAAAACTATTATACCAGCTCCTAATTTTTTCTTTTTATCGTTATCTTCCATTACTTTCATCCCCCTTTCTAAACATTTCCTTTTTATTGTATTACTAATCATTGTATAAATCAACCTTTTTTTACATTATTTCATATTTATACCATATAAGGATTATTAACTTTTTACAAAAAAAGAAGATTGCAAGCAATCTTCTTTGTATTTATGTTTATTAATAAATCTCTTATTAATTGTATTTATTTTTTAATGTAAATCTCTTTTTTCCTATATATAAAATATACTAACAATCCTGGAAGTATAAGTCCAAATATCAATTTTATATTAAATCCATTAATAATAATTGAAGCAATAATATTAACAATTTGTACTCCAACAAATAAATAAACTCCTATTACCTTTTTTAATAAAATTAATATTATAGAAATTAATAATACTACTCCAATTGCTAAGGAAACTATAACTTGACTTGAAGTAATTTCAACTTGTGAATAACCTTGTTCTAAAATAAACTTGTTGTACTCTTCTAGATTCATTAACTGCATTATAGAAGCAAAAATAGAGTAAGCAGTTAATAAAAGAAAATATCCCGATAAAAGTATAAGTCCTAAGCCTAATCCTTCTTTATTATTTGTCTTGCCGCTTTTCATCACATTCTTCATCTCCCTTTAAACTATATATTCTTTTTAAGAATACTATTTTTTGCCTAAAAAATCAAATATAATATTAAATGTTTACATATTATTTTAATTTAAATATTACATTCAATTTTTCTATTTTTAAAAAGAGTATAGTATTAAGCTGCTACACAAAGAAACTGATGTTTATATTAATATAAACATCAGTTATTTTTATAGTTCTAAAATGTTGGCAATTGATCTAAATTATTTGATTCATCTCCATCAGCATTACTTCTTATATATTTTTTACCATTACGGGCGGTACCTACATTACATCCTTCAAGTTGATGATTTTCGGCCATTTGAATTGCTTGCTCTTGATTAATTACAGTTCCATTATCTAATTTATACTCAGTTATAGTACCATTACTATCCTTTTTTACTGCTGTAATTTTCATATTTAACACCATCCTTTTTCTTTATATAATAATACTTATTAAAATTATTATATTAATATTTTTTTATCCAAAATCTCCTCATTTTATTCATATAAATATAAAGTATTAAATATAATTACATCAGCTTTTTTATTTATAACTTTATTGTATATATACGTGAACTTTCTCCCCATGGATGATAACCATTACCCACATATTCAAAACCATATTTTTCATAATATCCTATATGGCTTGTGCACAGATATAAATTAGTAAATCCACCTTCTTTTGCATCACATTTCACGGCTTCTATTAACTTAGCACCATATCCATTACCCCTATATTCTTCTTCAATGTATAATGCACATAACCAAGGATATAGATCCATTCTGCTTATAAAATCATTAGTAATTAATCCTGAACATCCCACTATCTTCAAATCATCCATAAGCAAATACCATTGTGGTAATGGATTATTACTAGTAATAGCATTTGTTATACAATCATGATATACCATCATGCTATTTTCATTTGCCCATTTGCTTTGAAAATATTTAATTGCACTATCTTTATATTCAGGATGCTTTCTAATTGATATAATTTTCATATATTAACCTCTTTCTTTATTATTAGGATTGATTTCATTTAATAATGTAAAACTTAAAATAATTAATCCTCCAATAATCTGCAATAAAGTAATTTCTTCCCCGAGAATTGTTACTGAAATAATTATTGCAACAAGGGGATCAATATAACTTAGTATTGCTGCCTCTTGTCCTTCCAAATCCTTAAGAGATGAAAAATATAAACAATAAGCAAAGCCAGTATGTATAATTCCAAGTATTAAGAGACTTATTATGCTATTAGGTTTTAAACTCCCTATATTTATTCCTGTAGTCCCTAATATATAAGGAAGTAAGACTATAATTGCAGCAATAAATTGAATTAATGTTCTATCAATACCTGTAACATTTTTAATAAACTTATTAAGTATTATTACAGCTGCATAAAGTACTGCTGCTCCTAAACCGAAAGCAATGCCAATATTATTAGATTTATCTATACTTTTTACATTTATGACCATAATCAATCCAATTGTTGCCATAATAAAATACATTATTTGTTTTATGGTAATCCTTTCTTTAAATAAAACAGGACATACCACCATAACAATTACAGGAGCAAAATAATAGCTTAATGTAGCAATTGAAGCAGTAGTATATTTATAAGCTTCAAAAAGTAAAATCCAATTAAATCCTATTGCTACTCCAGATAAAAATAAAAATAAAATGTCTCTTTTTAGTTCTCCAAAACTTATCTTTTTTTCTTTTATAAATTTATAAATCATAATTATAATGGAGGCAATAAGCGCTCTAAATAAGGCTATCTCTCCAGAAGAGAGAGAAATATTTCTAACAAAAATTCCAATTGTTCCAAATATAATCATAGCAATAATATTTTTAAGCTCTGCTTTCATAATAATTTATCTCCCATTTAATAATAAATAATTTAAAATCTAATATATATCTTTTATCTTATGGAGTCAACATTTTTCCTAATCTTATTATTTATTAAAGCCCTATAAAAAATAAAGGGGATCTATCATGATCACTCTGATATATCCCCATATTTATTATTTTACTTTAAATATTAAGGCTTCTTTACCTATTAAAAGCTTATTATCTTGAATTACTATCTTTTTATTTTCTACTAAGTCTAAATACTCCCCATCTTTAATTTCTAATTCTATTACATCATCCCTTTTTCCAAAATTAAATATTCCATAGAGTTTTTGATTATTCATTTCATAGGAAGCTGCCACAACTTCTTTATTGCTTAATATATTTATCTCATAATATCCTTCAGAAAATACTTTATCCTTCTTAATATTATATAAACTTCTAAACAAATAAACCAACTCTTCATTAATATTATTAAAATTTATTTTATCTAAATCAAAAAGACTTGGTGTTTTTTCTTCTAAAGCCTCTTGTCCATTATAAATTAATACTGTTCCCTTTTGAAAATAAATAAATTTGGTCCAGATTTTTAATAAATTAAAATCTTTTATCTTTTTTGCTGCTCTTTCTTGATCATGATTTTCTAAAAACCTTAATTTTATATAATTATTAGGATATATTCCTTCCTGTAAGCTTAACTTATCAATATAAGCCTTTAAAGTTCCTTTGCCGTTAAAATAATTATTAAATTCCTCATTTACATCATAATCATAAAGAATATCGAAGGCTTGATATAATTCACCATCACTATGCACTTCTATTCCTTCTTTCCTCAAAGCTTTAAGAAAGCTCAAATGAACAGATTCTGCAAGCCATATAGTATCTTTATTAATTTTTGCAACTTCTTCCCTTGCCCTTCCCCAAAAACTTACTGGCACCATTGAAGCAACATCACATCTAAAGCCGTCAACTCCAATTGAAGCCCAATACTTTAATGTTTCTATTTGGTAGTCCCATAAGTCCTTATTTTCATAATTTAAATCAATAACGTCAGACCAATCCCCAGCTCTATTTCCAAAAGAACCATCCTTCCTTCTATAAAAATATTCTGGATGATTTTCTACCAGCCAGGAATCGTGAGAAGTATGATTATAAACAACATCTATTATGCATTTCATTTCTTTTTCATGAATTGCATTTAATAAACTTTTAAAATCTTCTAAAGTACCATACTCTGGATTAACTTTTCTATAATCTTTTATTGAGTAAGGACAGCCAAGACTTCCCTTTTTATTTTTAACTCCTATTGGATGTATTGGCATTAGCCATATGATATCTACTCCCAATTTTTTAATTCTATCTAAGTCTTCTTCTACTTCTTTGAATGTTCCCATTTTACCATAATTTCTAACATAAACTGAATATATTACATTATGTTTTAATCTTTTATTAGTGTCTACTGCCATATAAACCCCTCCATATTTTAAGATTTACTACTACAGCTTAATTCTAACATTCTAAAAATTAATTTAAAATTATGTTTTCTTACAAAACTAAGGGCCATATTTTGGCTAATTTACTCAAATTTCATCTTTAGATTCCTTGTTATCAAGATAGAATATTACTAAAGCCGCTAAAAGTAGAAAACTTGCTGCAAATATTGATTTAACCCCAATTTCCTCTGTTAATATTCCGCCTAAAGCTGCTCCCAAAGCAAAAAATATAATAACAATAGAATATCTTATTCCTCTTGCCCTATTAAGCTTATCTTTATATTTAATTGCTTTAAGAAAAGCTTCTGAGGCAGACCTTAAATTTCCTGTACAAATAGTTGTACTATAAGGAGAATCTACAAGAGTTTTAAAAGCTGATATCTGCATACCTGAAATAAATGCAACAATTGATGTTACTGAGCTGTGTGGAACAGTTTCCGGTATTAATCCTACTATGAACAAAATAATAGCTTCAACTAATAATACTATTTTACTGTATCTATTAGGATGAATTCCCTTTTCCCTTTCTCTTTGTCTAATAGTTTCATTTGCTAATGCTCCTAATATAAAGGCTATAACCTGAATAAAAGCAAGAATACTCATTTTATAATTTTTTTGTGCCAGGCCTATAGCAATTAATACAATATTTCCACTTTCAGCATTAGCAAATACTCCTCCTCTACCAATGTAGGTATAAGCCTCTAAAAATCCCCCTACAGCTGCAAGAATTATTCCTAATCTTAATGACTCATGAGTATTATTATGACTTGGTACAATTTCTCTAAATTTCCTTTTTATCTTCATATCCTTAATCTTACCCCTTGTTTTATCTTTTATAAACTATGCACCAACAATATTTCTAACCCATAATTTCTTATTATATCTTCTACGGCCTAAAATAAATTTATAAAATTCCTCAAAGGTTATCATAGCATAAACATAGTAAATCGGAAGATTTAACAGTATTCCCCCCAAGAAAGCCATTGGAATACCAACAAGCCATACTCCACTTATATCTAGAAATAAGGCTGCCTTTGTATCTCCTCCACATCTTAAGACACCAACTATATTTACTAAATTAAAGGATCTAAATGGCAAATATATTACAAATACATTTAAACAATTTTTTATATTATAAGCTACCTGCTCACTTACTGTAAATAAATTAATAAGAGGTTTTCTAATTATTAAACAAAAAACAGCCAATATTCCTACTAATATGATTTGTATTGTGAAAATATATTCTGAATGTTTTTCTGCTTTTTTTAGCTTATTTGCTCCAAGTTCATTACCTAAAATTACTCCCGTAGCTGCACTTAAGCCCTGCAATAATACAAAACATATTTGTTCAACATTTTGGGTTATTGTTATAGAGGCAACTGCATCATCGCCCATTCTTCCATAAACTAGAGAATATATTGTAACACCTAATCCCCACATAAATTCATTTGCAATTACAGGTGATACTGTTATAAAGTATTTTTTTATAAACTCCTTGTTGACATCTACTAATTCATTAATTTTAGCTCTCGCTTCACATTCTTTTCTATATACAACATATAAGATTAAAGAAGCTTCAACTATTCTTGCAATTAATGTTGCTAAAGCAGCTCCTCTTACTCCCATAGCTGCTGCTCCAAACTTGCCATAAATAAAAGTATAATTAAAAATAATATTTACAAAAATAGATATTATAGTAATAAAAACTGGTGCCTTTACTTTATTTGTGGCCCTTAATACTGCAATATAAGAATTTGTAACTGCAGTAACTGGATAACTTAATGCTACTATTCTTAAATAAGAAGCACCGATTTCTATTGTTCCTTCATTAGGAGTAAAAATTCGCATTACTATTTTGGGAATAAATAATCCTCCTAGAAAAAAGATTAAAGACCCTAATAATCCAAGAAACAAAGAAACTCCTAAAACTCTTCTAATATTTTTAATATCTCTTTTTCCATAATACTGAGCAGTTAATATTGAAGATCCGCTCACTATACCAAATAATAATAAAGTAAGAACAAAGAAAACTCTATTGGCAAGTCCTACTCCTGCAATAGCACTTTCTCCTAAAGCTCCAATCATAATATTATCTACTAAATTCAAAATTGTATTTAAAAGATTTTGGAAGGCTATCGGTATTGCAATTGTTATTACCCTTTTAATAAATTTCTTATCTCTTGATAATTCTTTTATATTAATTAGCCCCATTAAAATCCCCTCCTTTATTATTAAATAAATATTAATATTAAAAGTCTGAACTAAAAAAGTGCTTAGCAGCTTTTGACTTATGCTAGAGCACTTTTCCATTATAAGATATATTTTTATTTTTAGATAGTTTTTATTTTTACCCTTGTTTCATTGTAAGTAACCTGTCCGCCTATATCTGATAATCCTGAATCGGTTAAATAATTAGGATTTCCATGTTTTTTCCACCATCCTGCATACATCATAACAATATTATCAGAAACGGCATTATCAACCTTTAATTTAACTTGTATTTTACCAATATTATTTTCTAAATATACAATAGCATCATTATTAACTTTAAATTTATTAGCCATATTTTCATTTATATAGGCTATAGCAATTCCTTCATAGTCCATAAAATGCTGGCTTGATAAGCTGTCTCTTCCATGAATAGTCAATAGCCTAAGTTCT
Organism: Clostridium isatidis; assembly: GCF_002285495.1. NCBI lineage: Bacteria > Bacillati > Bacillota > Clostridia > Eubacteriales > Clostridiaceae > Clostridium > Clostridium isatidis. The sequence continues at coordinate 1,876,020 of NZ_CP016786.1, forward strand.
TCATTATTACGATCTAAATCTTCTTGCGAATTTAAATATAAATTTTCATTAAAGAAGATTTCAAATTTTCCTGACTTAGTTTCAAACTTTTTATCTGCCCAGGGAACTGCTTTATGCAAGGTAAAATAGTTATTTTTTAAGTATTCTATACTCATATTTTCATTATATTTTTTAAAAGGTTCTATAACTTTTGCTAGATACTCTTTTTTACTTACCATGGGATATTCCTTTATTTCTAACTTCTTAGCAAGTTCCATGAAAAATTCATATTCATCCATCAATCTTTCCTTAGGCTCTACAGCTTTTTCATTATAAATTATATACGGATTCATCATAGAACTATATATTATATCTTCACTTTCTAAGGTACTTGTAGTTGGAATAAATAAATCACATTCCATTGCTGTATCAGTTAAGAACATATCAAAACAAACTTTAAATTCAACCTTTGATAAGGAAACTTTTAAATTATTTAAATCTGCTAATTGATTAAGCAAATTGCTTTTTGTAATTATAGCCATCTTTATAGGAATATTATATTTTTTATTTTTTGCATCTATAGAATATAATTTATTTTCATCATGATAATCCCTATTTTCTAAGGAAGCCTTAATAAAATCGGCTATTTGACTTACATAATAATATCTTTCTTCAGCATATTTTGAACTATTATATGGATCAGAATTTAAGACCTGAGGAAAAACTCTATTGGCATAATTTACTCCTCCACCGCTTTCACCTATTTGACCGGTAATTGCTCCTAAAATATTTACTAAACTAATTGTGTTTCCACCATTTTTATATTTCTGCATTCCATATCCTAATAAAATAGTAGAATATTTATTAGTATATAATTCTACTAATTCCTCTATATCATTTTTTTCTACACCACATATATTAATTAAATTTTCTAAACTCAAACTATCCACATATTTTTTATATTCCTCATAACCCTTTACATATTTATTAATATAATTTATATCAACTAAATTCTTTTCTATAATAATTTTTCCCATTGCCAAAGCAAGGGCTCCATCACCATTTGCTTTTACTCTTACATATTTATCTGCTAGTTCTGCAGTTTTTGTATATATAGGATCTATTACAACTATTTTACTTCCATTTAATTTAGCTTTCTTTATACTTTGCATTGTATGTATTGAAGTATTAGCAGGATTTTTTCCCCATACAATTATTGTTTTACTGTTAAGCATATCTTCTAAGGCATGACTTTTAACATCACCAAAATTTCTTTTTTGAGCTTCTATTCCAGCACTCCAACAAGGGCCTCCTTTAGAAAAACTTACTCCCCCCAAAAAATTACAAAAAACTTCACCTATACTTTTTAATATCGAACCATTACCATATTGTTCATAATAAAGTATAGATTTAGATGTGTATTTTTCTTTATATTCTTTGATTTTGCCTGCCATTACATTTATAGCCTCTTCAAAAGATATTTCTTTAAACTTTCCATCTAATTTTATAAGTGGACTATATTGCCTATCTTTATGATACAATCTATCTAAATGTGCTAAGCCCTTCTTGCAAACAAAACCTTTAGTAAAAGGATGATTTTTATCTCCTTGTATTTTTATTACTTTGTTATCTTCCACATATATATCAAATTTACAACAGTCAAAACAATCTAAAGTACATCCTTGACTTTTCTTTTCCATAACTTATAATGCACCCCCTTTTATTTATAAATTTATTATTATCTAATAAGCTTACAATCTTACTTATTGCTATAAAAAAATATGCTATAATATATTTTAAATATATATTATATATAATAACTCATAAATATTTGAAAGGAAACTAAGGATGGAAAAATATATTTCTAATATTGAAAATCCAAAAGTAAGTATAGCTCCAATGGTTGATAAAACCCATAGGCACTTCAGGTACTTTTCTAGAATTATGGATAAGGATATGCTTTTATATACGGAAATGATTACTGCCCAAGCTATTATCTATGGTGATTTAGAAAAGGTGTTATTTTTCAGAGAAGAAGAAGGTAAAGTAGCCCTTCAAATTGCAGCCTCTAATCCAGAGGATGCCTTCAAAGCAGTAAAACTAGCAGAAAATTTTAATTATAGTGAAATTAACTTGAATTGTGGCTGCCCATCTGATAGGGTTTCTGGAAACTTAATGGGAGCAGCTCTTATGTCCTCAAAAGAATTAGTTTACGAAATTTTATGTGCTATGAAGGAGGCTACAAATAAGCCAGTTACTATTAAACATAGAATAGGAATTGATGGCACAGGTATAATTACAGATAAAAAATCTAAGGTTATTATGGAAGGTTATGAGGATCTTCTAGACTTTTTAGGTACTATCTCTAAAGCAAAGCCTGATAGATACACTATTCATGCTCGTACTGCAATACTAAAAGGCTTAAGCCCAAAGGAAAATAGGGATATTCCTCCTCTTGACTATAATATGGTTTATAGATTAAAGAAAGAATTTGATTATTTAAATATCGAAATCAACGGTGGCTTTAAAACTTTAGAGCAAATTAAAGAGGGTTTAAAGCATGTAGATGCAGTAATGATTGGAAGAGCTGCCTATGAGGATGCCTACTTATTAGCAAATTTATATAAGTTAGATAGTAATTCAGAAAATATATCACCTTTATCTAGAGGTGAAATAATTAGAAAATATATTCCTTATGTTGAAGAAGAATTAGAAAATGGTTCAAATGTTCATTCCCTTGTTTTCCCTCTCCAAAGCTTATTCCATGGTCAAAGGGGAAATGGACAATATAAACAGCTTTTATCTTCTTCAGCAATAAAAAAAGAAACAGTTTTAGATACTTTAAATAAAATCTTTGAAATAATGCCAGAAGATGTACTATGGAAATAATATATCAAAATAAAGCCTCTCATTCTTTATATATTAATAAAGTTCAGAAAATACTAATAAAAGAATATCTTATAGTTAGTAGGGACAGTATTAGCTGTCCCTACTAACTATAAAATTAATACTAAATTTGCTTATAAAAATTCAATTTATCTTATTTTTGAAAAGCCTCCTTAAAAATTGAAAAATTAATCTCCTACCCCAAAATCGGTATTATTATATAACACATCAATTTTATCATTTTTATCTAAAAGTTCTTTATATTCCTCAATGAACCATTTAACTAATTCATCATCTCTTTTAACTTTTGTACTATTATTTACAAAAACATTTATTGTAGCATGTTCAAAATTATTTAGCAATATCTCAATATCCCTTGAAATCATTTGTTTTGTTTGACCTTCTATACCTACCATTATACAAGGTGAATCAAAATATTTTTTTAATTCATCTATACCAATAAACTTCGCATTTTTATTTAATACCTTATTTCTAAAGTCGTAATCAAAAGTTTCTACTCCAATTTTAAAAGTTATAGGAATTTCAAAAAACTCTCTCATGTCTTTTATTCTATTTTTATAACACCAATGACTTTCTAAAAATAATCTTTCAATCTTTTTTTCCTTTATTATTTCTTTAATTAATAATAAATTCTCCTTTGGAATTTCAAAACAGCTTCCTGAATTTATTACTTCAAGAACCTTATATTCTCCTGTTATATTTCTTAATATCTCTTCATTAGTTTTAATTATTTCCTCTTTATCAGAAGAATTATCTAAAATATAATCACAAAAGGAACATTTCCCCCAGATACAAGGATAAGCCTTTAACAAAACAATTTCCCTTTTTACTTTTTCTGTTATTTTGCTGTACCTATTCATGATACTTTCTCCTTAATATTACTCGGAAGTTTTTTAAGTACTAAAATTATTAGCTTAATTGCTAAAAACTTGTCCATATAATCAGTTATAAACTGAATGAGAAATATAATAAATTTTTTACTAAAACCTAGAAAAGTTAAAATTTGAACTAAATAACTTGATCCTGAAGATGTTACTCCATCAAAGAGATAATAAGCTATAATTGCTCCAACAATTCCTGTAGGTATTGTTAGTATGAGTAAATTACAAAACAACTTCTTTCCTTTAAATCCATCCTTTTTGGCTAAATACCCTACTATTCCACCTATAATTATTTGTACTGGTGAAAAATATATAGAATAAATATCATAAGTAAAACCACTTATTAAACTTCCTAAAACACCAGTTACAATTCCATATAATGGGCCATATAGGAAAGCTACTAAAATAGTTCCTATTGAATCAAGTAAAATAGGCAGCCTTAATATTAAAGCTATAAAAGCACCAATAATATTTAATGCAATACCTATTCCTATAAAAGTTAATCTTATGGTCGAATTTTTTTTCATTTTATCCCCTCCAAATCTTTTGATGTGGAGAACTTACAGCTTCAAATAAAAAAAGCTGTATCTAAGGATACAACTTAATATACTGCCACTATATTAATACCTTAGTTTTTTATACTTGGAAGTTCTCGAACAAGTCCCATATTTCTATGGAGTTTTATAAATATATTAAATTTTTACAATAATTATTATAATATATTTTTAAATAATGGCAACTAAATATTATTTATAATTTTATTTTTCTTTAGTTATTGCTTCTATTAATCCATGAATATAAACTGCCCCTAAAGCCCTGTCATAAAGACCATATCCTGCTTTTCCTTTTTCTCCCCAAATCATTCTGCCATGATCTGGTCTATATGGCCCATCAAAATCATAATCTAAATAAGCCTTTATTATTTGATACATATCCATTGAACCATATTCTGTTGGATGGGCTGTTTCTTTAAAACTTCCATCATTCTCTATTTTTACATTTCTTATATGGGCAAAATGTATTCTATTTCTTTCTTTACCAAAATACTTAATTAAGTTTACTATATCATTTTCTTTTGTACAACCTAAAGATCCCGTACATAAAGTTAAACCATTATAAGGACTATCATAAATATTTAAAAATCTTTCTAAATTCTCATAGCTGGTTATTATCCTTGGTAATCCAAAAATGCTCCAAGGCGGATCATCTGGATGTATTGCCATTTTAACTCTAACCTCTTCACAAACAGGCATTATCCTCTTTATAAAATATTCTAAGTTTCCCCATAATTTTTCTTCATCTATATCTTTATATTGGTCTAAAAGATAGCCAAGACCACCTTCAGCATAAGATACATCCCAACCAGGAAGTTCTAATTCACCAAGAGCTGGATCCATTTTCTTTATTTTATCTTGTTCAAATATTAAGCTAGTTGAACCATCTTCGTTCACATATTCAAGATTTGATCTTGTCCAATCAAACACAGGCATAAAATTATAGCATATTAAATTTATTCCTGCCTCTGCTATATTTCTTATAGTTTGAATATAATTATCAATATACTTATCTCTTGTTGGAAGACCTAATTTAATATCTTCATGAACTGGAACACTTTCAATGCCTGAAAGTTCTAAACCATGTTTCTCTACAGTCTCTTTTATAGCTATAATTTTATCTAAAGGCCAAACTTCCCCAACTGGAATATCATATATGGCAGTTATTATTCCCTTCATGCCAGGTATTTGCTTAATGTATTCCAGTTTAACAGGATCATCTTTTCCATACCATCTAAAGGTCATTTTCATATATTCCAGCTCCTATCTTTTTATATTTTCTAATCCCTCTTCTACTAACGATAGAACTTCCTTTTCTGTTACCTGATTCATATCGCCTATAATTGAGTGTTTTAACACACTTGCAACAGTTCCAAATTCAACAATTTTCTCAAAGTTATCATAACTTAACAGGCCATGTATAATTCCTGCGGTAAAGGAATCACCGGTACCTACTCTATCTAATATATCAAAAGTATATTCCTTTGAAGAATATAATTTTTCTCCATCAAATATATATCCTTTTAAGCTATTATTATTAATAGAATTTACATTTCTCCTTGTAGAAGACATATACTTAATATTAGGATAAATTTCTTTTAAAATTTTATAAGCTTCTAACAAGCTTTTATCAAAATCATTACTTTCATTTACCTTAATCTTTAAAATATTAGTTATATCTTTAATACCAAGGAATGCTACATCTACTAAAGGAAGAATCTCCTCCAAACATTCCTTGGCTTCCTCTAAAGACCACATTTTAGCCCTATAATTTGAATCAAAACATACTAATATATTATTTTCTTTACACTTCTTTATTAATTCTACTGTGAAACTGCGCATTTCTTTACTAATTGCAGGAGTAATACCTGATATTACAAGCATACCTACATCTTGTAAAATTTTCTCAAGCTCAAATTCCTTTCTATTAGCTAAAGATATTGCTGAATATTTTCTATCATAAGTAACCTCTGAAACTCTATATCCATGACCCATTTCAAAAAAATAAACACCTAATCTTCCCTCTCCAAATATTATTTCTTTTGTATCTACTCCATTAGATTTAAGGAGATTTTCCACAGTAAAACCTAAATTATTATTAGGCAATTTAGTCACAAATTTTGTGTCATGACCAAACATACTTAGACTTGAAATTACATTAGCCTCTCCACCTCCATAAGTTCCTCTATATTCTGAGGCTTGAGAAATCTTTTTGTAATTTGTTGGAGTAAGTCTTAACATTATTTCTCCAAATCCAAATATTTTACCTTTTTTAAGATCTAACTTTTTCAATTTTATTCACAAACTCCTTTGCTAGTTTTTCTGTATCCTCTATAGTACCTTTAAATAGGGCACTTCCTACTCCAACACAGGAAACACCATTAGCAAACCATTCTTCTACATTATCTATTGAAACTCCGCCAGTTGGCATAATCTTAACATGTGGAATTGGCGCCTTTATAGCTTTAACAAACTTAGGCCCGAATAATTCTCCTGGAAATAGTTTAATCATACTATTTCCTGCCTCCATTGCATGCATAATTTCTGTTACTGTCATGCAACCAGGTAAATAAAGAATTTCCTTTTCTTTGCAAACTTTATTTACTTCTTCATTATATCCAGGACTTACAACATATTTAGCACCTGCTTCTATAGCATCTAAAGCCATTTTTCCATTTAATACACTTCCTACACCAATTAATGCTTCTTCTCTATCTTTATACTCTTTAATAAGTTCTACTACATTAGGAATTGTGTATGTTAATTCTAAAGCTTTTAGCCCTCCCCTTAAGCAAGCTTCCATATAATCCTTTATTTCCTTGTGGTTTTTACCTCTTACTACTGCTACTACCCCTGCTGCTATTAATTTATCTAAAATCATTTTAATTCCTCCTATACTTAAGAATATGCTTAGGAAGCATTTACAAATTTAATATATTTCCTTCTTTTTATACTTGTATACTAGCATACATTGTTAACAATTACAATAGTTTTTTTGTTTATTAATTTATTAGGATATCATTATTTAATTCTTTTATAACTTAATATCAAAAATAAAATACAAAAGGAGCTGTCTTAGACAACCCCTTAGAGCAAAAGTAACATTTTATTCTTGAGAATTATAGTTAATCACATATTCTTGTATTTCAGAATTTTTCTCTATGATTTTATACCATTTACTTTCAGGAGATTTTAAATGTTTATGTATTAATTCTTCTATTTTATTACTTTCTTTATTTTTTATTATATCTATATAAGCTTCATGATGATCTACAACTGCATAATTATTGTTTTCTTTCTGTTCAATAATTCTTATTCTTTTATAATGAGTACTTATCGTACTTATTGCTTCCCACACATTTCCTTTATTGACACCTTGAAATAATAATTTGTGAAACTCATTATCTAATTCATGAAATTCCAATAATGCATCTTTTTTATTAAGTAACATTTTTTGCATATATAAGTTTTTTTCCATTTCCAATAGATTTTCTTCTTTAAAATTAATACAAGCCTCTTTTAATACTTCTTTCTCTAAAGTATATCTCATAAAAAGTGCCTCTTTTATTAAATTTAAATCAATAGGAGATACAAAGGTTCCTACTTGTGGCTTTACCTGTATAAGCTTCTCAGCCTTAAGCTTCATTATTATTTCTCTTATTGGAGTTCTAGATAAATTTAGACTATTAGCTAATTCTGTTTCATTTATTAAATCACCTGGTTTTAAATTTAAAATCAATATATTATTTTTTATAACTCTATATGCATATTCCTTTGCATTTTCTTTTTCATGCTTTCGAAATAATTCTAACATAATTCCTCCTTATCTTCCCTCTCCATAAATACTAGTATAATATTAACAATATTCTATAAATATTTCTATAGAATAAACAAAAAAGGCTGTAGTCCCCCACAGCCTTAATTTAACTATCTTCTGTTATTTTGAGCTTTTCTTGCTTTTCTACATTCAAAGCATCTTACAGGATCATTGTCAAATCCTTTTTCTTTGTAAAATTCTTGTTCTCCAACTGTGAATATAAATTCTTTTCCACAATCTTTACAAATTATTTTCTTATCTTCCATTTTAAATCCTCCATTCTAAAGATTAATAAATATCAACTAACCTCTATAATGGAGTAGCTAATTTCTATTAAATCTTTAAATAAATATTATCGGTAATAATACCGATATTTATTTTATCATATATAAGTTACTATTGCTAGTATTTTTTTACTTTTCTGGATAAATAAATAAAAAAGGTTGTAGTAATTATACTACAACCTAGTATTTACTATCTTCTATTATTTTGAGCTTTTCTTGCTCTTCTACAATCTAAGCATCTTACAGGATCATTATCAAATCCTTTTTCTTTATAAAATTCTTGTTCTCCAACTGTGAATATAAATTCCTTTCCACAATCTTTGCAAATTATTTTCTTATCTTCCATTTTAAATCCTCCATTCTAAAGACTAATAAAGTAACTAAAATCTCTACAACGGAGAATCTCATTATCTTTCTAGATCTTTAAATAAATTTTATAGTCTTTTAAACTACTTATATATAATATCACATATAAAAATAAATTGCTACTATTTTATTAATATTTTTTTCTTTTATTTTTTATCTTTTAACATATCCCCAATAGCAGCTATGCTTCCTAAAGAAGATAAAGTTTCATTTGGAAGTATAAGTTTGTTAGCAGGATTATTAGCCATTTCTTTTAATGCTTCAACCTGTTTTAAAGCAATAACAGTTTCATTTGTACCAGATTCTATGATTGCTTTATTTACTTTTCTAATGGCTTCTGCTTCTGCAATTGCTATTTGCTCTATAGCTTTTGCCTTACCTTCAGCTTCTAATAATTGAGATTCCTTTAAACCTTCTGCCCTTCTAATATTGGCTTCTTTTTCTGCTTCAGCTTCAAGAATTTTGGCTCTTTTTTCACCTTCAGCCTTTTCTATTTGTGACTGTCTTAACCCTTCTGCTTGAAGTATCATAGCTCTCTTATCTCTTTCAGCCTTCATTTGCTTTTCCATGGCATCTTGAATTTCCGCTGGAGGTATAATATTTTTTATTTCTACTGATAAGATTTTTATTCCATAAGCATCGGTTACTTCATCTATTATACTTAAAAGATCTTGGTTTATTCTATCTCTTCCAGATAAAACTTCATCTAATGTCATATTACCTATAATATTTCTCATATTAGTTGTTGCAGAATAAATAATACCAGATCTATAATCTTCTATATTATAAACTGCATCTTTTGCGTTAAGCAATTTATAGAAAATAACATTGTCAACTGAAATTCTAACATTATCCTTTGTAATAACAGTTTGAGGCTGTACATCTAAAATTTGTTGTTTTGTAGAAACTTTTTTTCTTACAAAGTCAACAAAAGGAATTAAGACGTGCCATCCTGGTTCTAAAGTTTTATAATATTGTCCGAATCTTTCCACTACATATAGGTATCCTGTATTAACAATTTTAATTGAAGATAATATTATTATTAATACTAATAATATTACAAATCCTAAAATAATAGTTTTAATTAAATCCATTTAATTTTCCCCCTCTTTTTTAACAATTAATTTTATTCCTTCTATAGATATTATTTTAAATTTTTCTCCAGCTTTAATTTCATCCCCAATGTTCTTTATTCCCCAATAAATACCTTCTAATTTTATTCTTCCTTCTTCCTTTATATCTTCTTCTGCTTCTTTAACTACTCCAATGTACTTTTCTTCCATTAATGGTAATCTTTCCACTTTCTTCTTTAGACTCTTTCGTGTTAAAGGATAGCCAATAGCTACTGTTATTAAATTTACTATCAGAAATATTATAATCTGCGTTCCTACTGTTGCATTAAAAATTTCTGATATCATAGCAGCAATGGCTCCTAGGGCAAAGAATGAAAATAAGAAATTACTTGTAGTAATATCTATTATTACTACTAGTGCTGCAATTATAATCCATATAATTATTGATGCCACACATTTACCTCCTTTTTGTTATTTTTATAGATATTTACTTTATAATATAGATTTATAATTTTCTATGCCTTTATTATATCAGGTTAATTACCTTTTTACAATATATTTTTTATCTTTTTAAGAGTTTTTTTATACCTTTTTTCATCAAGCTTTATTATCGTTGATTTTCTAACAAATTCCTTTTATCATTAAATTATATATTTCTTACTATTTTATAATGAATTATATTTATAATTATTGTTATAATAAATTTTATAAGAAAACTAATGAATGATTGGAGAGATTTTCATGGATTTTATAAAAGTTGCTGCTGCATGTCCAATTACGAAGGTAGCAGATGTAAATTATAATTTAAAAAATATCTTTATCTGCTTAGATAAAGCCAAAAAGGAAGATGCTAAACTAATAGTTTTTCCTGAATTAGCAATCACATCTTACACTTGCGGAGACCTATTTTTACAATCTTCCTTATTAGACAAGTCCCAAAAAGCAATAAAAGAACTTGTTATAAAAAGCTCAAAATATGATATGTTAATTGCTATAGGTGCTCCACTACTTTATAATAATTCCTTATATAATTGCGCTTATATAATATTTAACGGTAAAATACTTGGAATTGTCCCTAAATCCTTTATTCCAAATTATAGTGAATTTTATGAAAAGCGTTGGTTTACTGAAGGATTTGGATTAATTGATCAGACTGTTGATTTTGATTATCAAAAAGATATTCCTTTTGGAACTAATCTAATATTTACTTCTGAAGAGTGTAAATTCGCCTTTGAAGTTTGTGAGGATCTTTGGGTAACTGTACCTCCAAGCTCATATCTATCACTTTTAGGAGCAAATATTATAGGAAATCTTTCTGCTTCTAATGAATTAGTAAGTAAGAAGGATTACAGGAATTCTCTTATATCTAACCAAAGCGCAAGATGCATGTCTTCATATATATATGCTTCTGCTGGGGTACACGAATCAACAACTGATATGTTATTTAGCGGACATCTGCTTATTTCAGAAAATGGTGCTATTTTAAAAGAAAATGAAAGATTTCAAAGAGATAATGAGCTTATTTATTCTATTATAGATGTCTATAAATTAAATAGTGAAAGACTTAAAAATATTAGTTTTAGAGATTCTTCTAAGTTTGTTCCTTTTAAAGGTAAATATATAAAATTTACTTTTAATGATAAAACTATTAATAATTTTGATAGGTACATAGATAAATCTCCTTTTGTTCCTTCTAATAAAAAGTTAAGAGAAGAAAGATGTAAGGAAATATTTAATATACAAGCTTCAGCCCTTGCAAAACGAATGGAACACATTAGACTTAAAAAAGCAGTTATAGGTATTTCTGGCGGCCTAGATTCCACTCTGGCTTTACTAGTTATAGTAAAAGCTTTTAAACTACTTAATTTAGATAATAAAAATATTATAGCTATTACGATGCCAGGCTTTGGTACTACTGATAGAACTTATAATAACGCCTTAAATTTATGCACCGAACTTGGATGTGATTTAAGAGAAATCAATATTGTAGCAGCTTCACTGCAGCATTTTAAGGATATTGGTCATGATAAAGATATTCATGATGTTACATATGAAAATGTTCAGGCAAGGGAAAGAACACAAATTTTAATGGATATAGCAAATAAAGAAGGGGGACTTCTTGTTGGTACAGGAGATTTATCAGAATTAGCTTTAGGATGGTGTACTTATAACGGAGATCATATGAGCATGTATTCTGTTAATCCGTCTATTCCAAAAACCCTTGTAAGATATTTAGTTAGATATGTGGCAGAAAAGGAAGCAACTGCAACGGTTTCAGAAACTCTTTTAGATATATTAGATACTCCTGTAAGTCCAGAATTACTTCCAAAAAGTGATACTGGTGAAATAGTTCAAAAAACAGAGGATATAGTTGGACCTTATGAACTTCATGACTTCTTCTTATATCATTTTATAAAGAATGGTTCCTCAAAGGAAAGAATTAAATTTTTGGCAATCCATGCCTTTAAAAATGACTATAGTGAAGAAGAAATTGATAAATGGCTAGATAAATTCATTTATAGATTCTTTACCCAACAATTTAAGAGAAGTGCTATACCAGATGGACCAAAGGTGGGTTCAATCTCCTTAAGCCCTCGTGGTGATTGGAGAATGCCATCTGATGCTTCTTTTAATTCATTTAAGTAATAAAGCGCGAATATAAAGCCTAGTTAACAGGATAGCTCAATAAGCGAATAACTGTGGAAAGTATTACTAGGTTCAAAAAACAACTATGCCGAGAGTTTTGTTTAAACTAACTGTGTTCAAGCAAATAAACAACTCTAAGGCATAGTTGTTTTTTCTTCACCAAATACTTCTAAATGCTCACTATAATCTTATATATTTCTTTAAATTCTTTTTCATTTTTTAATATTTCTTGGGCCTTTAAATATGGCTTCATTATAGCTTCTCGACTTTCTTCCAAATAGAATTTTGCATAACCACCCTCTCCATACTTTCCTCTTAAGTGATTATACACTCTCTTATATATTTCTTCTTCATTATTATCATTAAAATTCTTTTTTGAAAAATTATAGCATCTCTCTATCATATCGTTAATATCTGTTGTCCTATCAGCGTCTGAAATTATATATCCATATATAGTTCTTGGCTCATTAACATTAGATGCCCTATGATCTTCACACGCTTCTCCCATAATGATAATTTCCTCTTCGTTGAACCATTTTCTAAGCTCTTTATCAGTTATCAAAATATTTTTTGAATGTTTTTCATGAGTTTTACGTTCTACAATCATACCAATATCATGGTAAACAGCTATAGTTAATATCATATTTTTATTTACATCAAAGTAATTTGATAATTTAATAGAGGAATCTATTACTTTCGCAATATGATTTATTCCATGTCCCTTATCTAAAGAATTATATTTTATCAATATATTTTCAAATAAATAATCCAATAATTCTTTATTTACCTCTTTTTCTATAATTATATAAACTTCATCACTTACTATTTTTCTTAAAATTTCTTTATACATAAAATTTACCCCACTTTAGCATTTTTTTATATAAATTATATCTAAAAATAACAGCTAAGCTAGATTTATTAGCTTAGCTAAAAATCTCTCTTAACTGTATTTTTTAAATTATGTATTAAATATATTATTCAGCTTGTCTTACTTCTTTTAATTTTGCTTCAACTAACTCTATAAGTCTTATTCTATCTTCTTCTCTATTTACAACATCCATCTTGTCCATATCTATAATAAGGACATCTGATGCCTTATAACAGTTATTAACCCAATCATCGTAATCCTTCCATAAGAAGTAATAATAATCTCTTAAACTATCATCAATTTCAAATTCTCTTCCTCTTAAAGCAATTCTTTTTAATACTGTTTCAAAAGATCCCTTTAAATATATCATTATATCAGGTGATTTTTTAGGCAATTCATCTAATTCTTCTAACATATTATCTAGTAAACCTTCGTATATACTCATTTCTAAATCACTTATTCTACCTAAGTCTTGATTCTTCTTTGCAAAATACCAATCTTCATAAATAGATCTATCTAATACATTATTATCATTTACTAATGCTTCTTTAATACTTTTAAATCTTGTATTTAAGAAATATAATTGTAATAAAAATGGATATCTATTTTTAAGAACTTCCTCTTCATCAGAACTATAAAACAATGGTAGAATTGGGTTCCCTTCTACACTCTCATAGAAAACATCTGAATTAAAGTGCTTACCTAATATTTCTGCAACAGAACTTTTTCCTAATCCAATCATGCCACCAACAACTATCAACATACTTCACCTATCCTTTATTATTTAAACAATATTGTACATAAAAAATATATCTTTTTTATATTACCTAATAATATATTTATTTTCAAGACTTGACATAAGAAATAACAACACAATATATTGTTTAAAAGTTCCGTCTCCCCCCTATCTTTAGTGTTTATCATCATATAAATATCTTTTATCTCTTTTTTGTCTTACAACTTTACCTATATTGACTTCTAAAAAATACTTATTTAAATACTTTAATAAAATAATATTAAAAATAAAAAGACTAAGATTTTAAATTCCTCTTAGTCCTTTAGCAATTTAATTATTATTAAATATCATTTATATCAAAAGATATATTTATATTTTTTAACTTAGGTTCTAATTTTGTCATTTTTACTCCAGCAGCCTTAAACATTCTTTTAGATGCTTTAACAGGAGCAGTATCTGCATATTTATCAGATAAATAAATTACTTCTTTAATGCCGGCTTGTATTATTGCTTTTGCACATTCATTGCATGGAAATAAAGCTACATAAATTTTTGCTCCATGTAAATAAGAACCTCTGCTATTTAAAATAGCATTAAGTTCAGCATGGACTACATAAGGATATTTTGTTTCCAAAGCGTCTCCTTCCCTATCCCATGGGAACTCATCATCAGAGCAGCCTATTGGCAATCCATTATAACCCTGACTCAATATTTTATTATCATTATCTACTATACAGGCACCAACTTGAGTACTAGGATCCTTACTTCTCTTACCTGCTAATATAGCAACCCCCATAAAGTATTCATCCCATGATATATAATCGGTTCTTTTCAAATATTATCCCCCCAATTTTATTACAACTTTAATATATATTTTAGAAAGCTTTGATAATATCAGTATCTTAATTGATATTATAACTAAAAACACTTCTTATTAAAATGAATTTTTATAATGTTTTATTATTTTCTAAAATATAGACAAAAAATTAATATATGCTTAAAATATTAGTAGTAATGTAAAGGCTTGGTGATAATATGAAATTAGAATTTAATAGATTATTTCCTAGTATTAATTTTATTTTTTTTGATGAAATAGACTCTACTAATAATTATTGCAAATATATAGCTGAACAAGGTTTTTCTAAAACAACTGTTATAGTAAGCGATGCTCAAACAGCTGGTAGGGGTACAAAAGGTAGAAACTTTTATTCTCCAAAAGGAACAGGCCTTTGGTTTTCAATCTTATTAAAACCTTCTATCCCCATAAATGAATTAAGTTTTTTAACCTTATTAACTTCTGTAGCTTTAAATGATACCTTAAAAGCCTTCTCTATAAATACAGCTATAAAATGGCCAAATGATATTATACTTAATGATAGAAAACTTTCTGGTATATTAATTGAATCTAAAATTAATAATAATAAATTATTAGAATATGTTATAATCGGAATTGGTATAAATGTAAATTTAAACAAAGAAGATTTTAGTGATGAATTAAAAGAAAAAGCCATTTCTCTTAAAATAGCAACTGGTAAAGAATATGATAGATATAAAATATTAAAATTATTTATTTTTAATTTTGAAAATTATTTTAATAAATTTATAGATGGAAATAAAAAGTTTATTTTAAATAAATATAAGGCTAACTCCTTTGTATTAAACAAAAAAGTTAACCTTAAATATAAGGATAAAACAAAGATTGTTATTCCTATCGATATTTTAGAAGATGGAGCTTTACTTGTAAAAGATCAAAATAGTAATATAGAAAAAATTGTATCTGGTGAAATTTCTCTTAGAGTTTTATTCTAAGAGAATTTCCTAAATCTTTTATATCTTTCTTCTAAAAGCTCCTCTTTTGTTTTACTTTCTAGTATTTTTAACTCCTTAATTAATTCTTCTTTTATAGATGCTGCAACTAAATTTATATTTTTATGAGCTCCACCCTTCGGTTCCTTTATTATTTTTTCTATTACACCTTTTTCTAAAAGCTCATAAGATGTAATTCCCATAATTTCTGCAACCTCTTGAGACTTTGAAGGATCTTTAAATAAAATGGATGCAAAACCTTCTGGAGAAAGAATGGAATAAACTGAATTTTCAAGCATCCAAACTCTATCACCACAAGCTAAAGCTAATGCACCACCACTTCCACCTTCTCCTATTATTATTGAAATTATAGGAACTTTTATTCTTGCCATTTCAATTAAATTTCTTGCAATAGCTTCTCCCTGTCCTCTTTCTTCTGCTTCAACGCCACAATAAGCTCCAGATGTATTAATAAAGCATATAATAGGCCTATTAAATTTTTCTGCCTGCTTCATTAATCGCAATGCTTTCCTATACCCATCAGGATTTGGACAGCCAAAGTTTCTTTCAATATTTTCTTTAAGATTTTTTCCTTTTTGTATTCCTATTACAGTTACCGGCTTAGTATTTAAGGTAGCTATACCCCCTACAATAGATTTATCGTCTCTAAAATACCTATCTCCATGTAACTCAAAGAAATTTGAAAATATTTTTCCTATATAATCAAGTGTAGTTGGTCTTTCTATCATTCTTGCTATTGTTAATCTATCCCAAGCTTTTACCTTTTTAACCACAACTACACCTCCTTACTTTTATGAAGTTTTAATAAAGTTGAAAGAACCGTTTTTAAATCTTTTCTTTCTATAATATTATCCACAAAGCCATGCTCAAGTAAAAACTCTGCACTTTGAAAATCTTCTGGAAGCTTTTCCTTTATAGTTCCCTCTATTACTCTTCTTCCTGCAAAACCTATTAAAGCCTTTGGCTCAGAAAGAATAATATCTCCAAGCATTGCAAAACTTGCTGTAACTCCACCAGTAGTTGGATCAGTTAAAACTGATATATATAATAATCCTTCTTCATTATGCTTAGCTAAAGCACTACTTATTTTAGCCATCTGCATTAAAGATAATATTCCTTCCTGCATTCTAGCCCCACCAGAAGCTGTAAAAATAATTATTGGCAGCTTTCTCCTTGTAGATTCTTCTACTGCTAAAGTAATTTTTTCTCCTACAACCGTACCCATACTTCCCATTAGAAAGTTTGAGTCCATAACTGCAATAATTGCTCTATTTCCTCCAATTTCACATTCACCAGTTACAACTGCTTCCATGTTTCCACTCTTTTCTTGATTAGCTTTAATTTTTTCTTCATAGTTTGGAAAATTCATTGGATTCTTTGTTGCCATATCTTTATTAAATTCTTTAAAGCTTCCCTTATCACAAATTAAAGCTAATCTTTCGTAACTTCCTAACCTAAAATAATGATTGCAATTAGTGCATACATTAAGGTTTTCTTCTAAAGACTTTTTATATAAAATTTTCCCGCACTTATTACATTTTACCCAAGAACCTTCTGGTACTACTGGTATATCTTTTTCTTCCTCTTTAGGTAAATTTATTACACCATATTGTTTTTTCTTGAAAATCTGCATAACTTTCACCAACTATAAATTATATTCTTTGCTTATAAAACTAGTATCATAGTTTCCTAAGCGAAATTTTTCATTATTTAATATTTCAATTTGAAACTCTATATTACTTTCAATTCCATCAACAACAAATTCCTCTAATGCTCTAAGCATTTTATTAACAGCCTCATTTCTAGTCTTACCATAGGTTATTAATTTGGCAATCATAGAATCATAAGTTGGAGGTATTACATACCCCTGATAAACAGCCGTATCTACCCTTATTCCATTACCTCCAGGTAAATTTAACAAATTAATTTTTCCCGGTGATGGAATAAATCCCTTATAAGGATTTTCAGCATTAATTCTACATTCAATGGCATGCCCCTTAATTTCAATATCCTCTTGTGCTACAGATAATCTTCCTCCATTTGCAATATTTATCTGTTCTTTTACAATATCAATAGAAGTAACCATTTCTGTTATAGGATGTTCAACTTGAATTCTTGTATTCATTTCCATGAAATAAAAATTATTATATTTGTCTACTAAAAATTCAATCGTTCCTGCATTTATATAGTTAACAGCTTTAGCTGCATTAATAGCTACTCTTCCCATTTCTCTTCTTAACTCTTCATTTAATATAGGTGAAGGAGCTTCTTCTAAAACCTTTTGATTTTTTCTTTGAATAGTACAATCTCTCTCTCCAAGATGAATAATATTTCCAAACTCATCACCTAAAATTTGAAACTCTATATGACGTGGATTTTCTATAAATTTTTCAATGTATATTGAATCATCCCCAAAGTTTGTTTTTGCTTCTGATTTTGCAGTAAAAAATGCTTTTTCTAATTCATCTTCATTATTGACTATTCTTATACCTTTACCGCCTCCGCCTAAAGCAGCTTTTATCATTACAGGATAACCAATTTTTTTAGCCTCCTTATATGCATCATCAATAGATTTAATAACACCATCACTTCCTGGAATTACAGGAACATCTGCATTCTTCATTATTTCTCTTGCTCTTGCTTTATCTCCCATGAGGCTTATTGTTTCGCTTTTAGGACCTATAAACTTAATATTACATTCCTCACAAATAGCTGCAAATTCATCATTTTCAGATAAAAAACCAAAACCGGGATGAATCGCATTACATTTTGTTATTACTGCTGCACTTATAATATTACTTATATTTAAGTATGAATCTTTTGATTTAGGCTTACCAACACAAATAGCTTCATCTGCAAGCTGAGTATGCAAAGCATCCTTATCAGCTTCTGAGTAAATAGCAACAGTTTTTATTCCTAATTCTTTACAAGCTCTAATAATTCTTACAGCTATTTCCCCTCTATTAGCTATTAAAACCTTTCTAATCATAAAAACACCTCTTTTACTATCCAACCATAAAGGTTAATTCTGCTTCGCAAGCCTTTTTACCATCTACATAAGCAATCCCTTTTCCAACTCCAGCACGACCTTTTATTTTAATAAGTTCAACTTCCAACTTTAAAGTATCTCCAGGCTTAACAACTTTTCTAAATTTAGCATTATTAATTCCACCGAAATAAGCAATTTTCCCTTTGAATTCCTCTCTCTTTAATAGTACAACTGCTCCAGCCTGAGCAAGAGCTTCAACTATTAAAACTCCAGGCATAACAGGTTCTTCTGGAAAATGTCCTTGAAAAAAGTATTCATTTATTGTTACATTTTTAACTGCTACTATTTTATTTTCCTCAATACTTTCAACCTTATCTAATAATAGAAAAGGATATCTGTGAGGAATAATCTCCATAATTTCTTTTATATCCATATTTATACCTACCTTATTTTAAATAATTCCATTCCATACTCAATTATGTCTTCATCTCTTCTTAAAATTTCTACTATTTCACCATCATAATCAGAAGTTATCTCATTCATTATTTTCATTGCTTCTACTATACAAAGAACATCACCTTTTTTAACTTTGCTTCCAACTTCTACATATGGTTTCTCTCCTGGAGCTGGAGAAGAATAGTAGGTTCCCACTAAAGGTGATTTTACAACTTTTAAATTTTCTTCCTTTTTACTATCTATTTTAATATCTTCTTTTGTCTCTTCTTTATTAATACTTGCACCAGGAATGCTTTCATAATTTTCTATTTCTTCTTTAATTTCTTTAACGCTTTCCTTGAAAGTTTCATTATTTTTACTAAGTCTTAATTTAGTTCCTTGAAGCTCTAATTCGAACACTCTAAGAGAAGAAGCATCTATTGATTTAATCAGCTCTTGTATTTGATCATAATTCAACATATTATCTTCCCCTCCACTTTTTAACTATAATTGTTCCATTATGTCCACCAAAGCCCAAAGAATTTGACATGGCATAATCTATTTCCACTTCTTTACCAACATTAGCTACAATATTTAAATCACATTCTTCGTCATGATTTACATAATTTATATTTGCTGGTACAAAATTGTCTTGTAAAGCCTTTATGCAAATTATTGCTTCTATTGCTCCTGCAGCTCCTAGTAAATGACCTGTCATAGATTTAGTAGAACTTACTAATACCTCTTTTGCATAATCACCTAAAGCTTTTTTAATTGCTAATGTTTCAACTTTATCATTTATTTTTGTTGATGTTCCATGAGCATTTAAATAACCAATATCCTTTGCTTCTATATTTGCATCTCTAATTGCATCTCTCATAGCTCTATATGCTCCCTCTCCATCAGATGCAGGTGCAGTCATATGATATGCATCACAAGTTGTTCCATAACCTACAACTTCTGCATATATTTTGGCTCCTCTTGTTAGCGCACTTTCTAAATCTTCTAAAATTATAGCTCCAGCACCTTCTCCCATAACAAATCCATTTCTATCTTTATCAAATGGTATAGATGCTCTATTAGGATCTTCACTTTTACTTAAAGCTGTTAAAGATTGAAAGGCTCCTATTCCAAATTCACATATAGAAGCTTCAGATCCTCCTACAATTGCACGATCTAAATATCCATCTTTTATGCTTCTATAAGCTTCTCCTATACAATGAGTTGAGGTTGCACATGCAGTAGTAACACTTAGACAGCTGCCTAAAAGTCCAAATTCTATAGCAATGCTTCCTGCAGCCATGTTAGATATTGATTGAGGAATAGTTAATGGTGCAATTCTATTTGGTCCTTTAACTTCTAATGTTCTAATTTGGTTTTCCATAGTAATTAATCCACCGATACCAGATCCAAAAATTACTCCAAATCTTTCTTTATCTACCTTTTCTAATTCTATTCCACTATCTTTCATACATTCCTTAGCTGCTACTAATGCCAATTGAGTGTATCTGTCTATTCTTTTAGCTTCTTTCTTTCCTAGAATTTCTTCTGGATTAAAATCTTTTACTTCAGCTGCTACTTTTACTTTAAAATTCTCTGTGTTAAATAATGTTATTTTATCTATTCCATTTTTACCTTCTTTTGCTGCATTCCAAAAACTCTCAACAGTATTACCTATTGGAGTTACAGCTCCTAATCCCGTTATAACTACTCTTCTTTTCATAACTCCCTCTCCTTATTAAAGCATAACCATTCCGCCATCAACATTTATAACTTGACCTGTAATATAGTCAGATAAATTTGATGCTAAGAATAATGCTAAATTAGCTACATCCTTTGGTTCACCCATTTTTTTCATAGGGATACTCTTTAATACCTCTTCTTTTATTTTATCTGGCAAAACCTTGGTCATATCTGTATCAATATAACCAGGTGCTATACAGTTAACATTAATATTTCTTAAAGCTAATTCCCTAGCGGCTGATTTTGAGAAACCTATTATTCCTGCTTTGGAAGCAGCATAATTACATTGTCCTGCATTTCCTGCTATACCAACTACAGAAGCAATATTTATTATTTTTCCATATCTTTGTTTTATCATTACCGATGAAACAGCCTTAGTCGTATTAAATGTTCCCTTTAAATTTATGTCAATAACATCATTAAAGTCTTTTTCACTCATACGAATAAGAAGTCCATCTTTAGTTATACCAGCATTGTTTACTAAAATATCTATAGTACCAAAAGCTTCTTTTACTTCCTTAACAAAGTTATTAACTTCTTCTGAATTGCTTACATCACATTTTGATGCAAGAACTTTTGCTCCAAGGCTTTTTAATTCTTCAACTAATTTTTCAACTTCTTCAGTATAATTTCTATAATTTATTGCAATATTAGCACCGTTTTGCGCTAATGTTCTTGCAATTTCTCTTCCTATTCCTCTAGTTCCACCTGTAATTATGGCATTTTTATTTTCAACCATTATAAACCTATCCCTTCCAAAGTTTTATTTAAAGATTTCAAATCTTCAACATTAAAAACTTTAACTTTAATTCCCTTTTCTCTACTAATTTCTTTTACAAAACTGCTTAATACTCTCCCTGGTCCAAGCTCTATAAAAGTATCAACCCCTATTTCAAACATCTTTTCAATTGTTTCACTCCATCTAACAGATGATTTCACCTGCTTAAAAAGAAGGGGTTTAATCTCATTAGCATCATTTATAAAATCTGCTGTTACATTAGATATAATTTGAATATTAGGTTTATTAAAATTAATATTTTCTAACTCTTCTTTAAGTTTAATTGAAGCATCATCAAGTAATGATGTATGAAAAGGCCCTGATACTTTTAACTCAATCGCTCTTTTAGCACCAGCCTCTAAACATAATTCTCTTGCTAAATCAACAGCTTCTTTTTCTCCTCCAATTACAATTTGATTATTGGTATTGTAATTAGAAATTTCTACTACTCCTTTTTCTCTTGCTTTCTCTAAAGCAAGTTTTATTTTTTCTAAAGGTAAACCTATTACAGCAACCATAGAGCCAACTCCAATTGGAACTGCCTCCTGCATATATCTTCCTCTCTTTTTAACTAATGAAACAGCTTCTTCAAAACTTAAAGCTTTTGAAGCTACTAATGCTGAATATTCACCAAGACTTAAGCCAGCAACAACATCTGCTTTTATACCTTTTTCTTCAAGAGCTTCTTTAGCTGCTATTGAAGTGATTAATACAGCTGGTTGAGTATTTTCTGTAATATCTAATTGCTCTTTTTCTCCACAAAATATCAGATCTTTTATATCAAATCCTAGAATATCATTTGCTTTATCAAATACTTCTTTAGATTTTGAAATATTATCGTATAATTCTTTTCCCATTCCTATATATTGAGAGCCTTGCCCTGCAAAAATAAATGCTGTTTTCATATTTCCTCCTAATTAAAGGTTCTTTCTTAAAGTTTCATATTCTGCAAACATTTCTTCTATAATTTCCTTACAGCTTTGTCTTTCTTTAATCATTCCTGCAATTTGACCAGCCATAAGTGATCCATTTTCAACATCTCCATCTTTTACAGCTTTTCTAAGAGCTCCTCTTGCCAATTCTTCTAATTCTTCCACCTTAGCATTCTTGCCCTCAAGTTTTAAGTACTCTCTTGCAAGTTGATTTTTAATAACTTGAACCGGATGACCTGTACTTCTTCCAGTTACAACTGTATCTATATCATTAGCTTTTATTACTGCTTCCTTATAGTTATCATGGATAGTACATTCATGAGCAACTAAAAATCTTGTTCCTACCTGAATACCACTTGCCCCTAAGGCGAAAGCAGCAGTTGCTCCTCTTCCGTCAGCAATTCCTCCAGCTGCTATTACTGGAATATTGACAGCATCAACAACTTGAGGTACTAAAACCATTGTTGTTAGTTTTCCTATATGGCCTCCAGCCTCACAACCTTCAGCAACTATTGCATCTGCTCCTGCTCGTTCCATTCTTTTTGCTAACGCAACTGATGCAACAACTGGTATAACCTTTATTCCTGCTTCTTTCCATTTAGAAATATACTTTCCTGGATTTCCTGCACCAGTTGTAACAACCTTAACTCCTTCTTCAATTACAATATCAGATAAAGCATCAGCATTATCTGAAAGCAGCATAATATTTACACCAAAAGGCTTATCTGTTAATTCCTTTGCCTTCCTTATTTCTTCTCTTATTACTTCTGCAGGGGCACTAGCTCCTGCTATTATTCCAAGACCACCTGCATTTGAGACAGCAGCAGCAAGGGAGCTGTCGGCAACCCATGCCATTCCCCCTTGAAGTATTGGATATTTTATATTTAATAAATTACAAATTCTATTATTCATAAGAATTACCCCGCTTTATTCCCCTTTTGCACTTTCTATATATTTAACTGCATCACCTACAGTTTTAATATTTTCTGGATTTTCCACACTAATGCCAAAAGCATCTTCAAATTCCATTACCAATTGAAATAAATCTAATGAATCCACTCCTAAATCGTCTATAAAACTTGTTTCTAAATTAATATCTTCCTCATTAACACCTAATTGATCTACTATAATTTCCTTAATTTTTTCTAATACCATTTTAAAATCCTCCTAAAGTTTAATTAATGCTCCAGCCCAGGTTAATCCTCCACCGAAGGCTGCCAATATTATTTTATCTCCTCTTTTTATTAATCCTTTTTCTAAAAGTTCACTTAAAGCTATTGGAACACTTGCTCCTGATGTATTCCCATATTTATCCACATTAACATAAAATTTATCATCTTTTACTCTAAGTCTTCTAGAAGCTTCACTTATTATTCTATAATTTGCTTGATGAGGAACAATATATTTAATATTTTCAATGCTCTCACCAGCCTTTTCTAGCAATTCATTAACTATACTTGGCAGTACTGTTACTGCAAACCTAAATACTTCACGGCCATTCATAGTCATATACATATTTTCAGCCATAGCTTCTTTTGCAAAAGGTGTATTAAGTTCTAGCTCTCCAGCTACCAAACTAGTTTCTCCTTGTTTTCCATCAGCATAAAAACATGTACTTATTATTCCATCTTCCTCATCAGAAACTTCAAGTATTGCAGCACCAGCTCCATCTCCAAATAATACACAGGTACTTCTGTCACTCCAATCTATAATTTTAGATAATGTTTCTGCTCCAATTACTAAAGCTCTTTTTTTATCTGTTGCTTTTAACAAACTAGATGCTGTAAGTATGGAATATACGAACCCTGAACAAGCTGCTGATAAATCAAAAGCAGCAGCATTATTGCACCCTAAAAGCCCCTGAACACTACAAGCTGTAGACGGCATCATTCTATCTGGTGAAATTGTTGATACTATTATTAAATCAATATCCTCACTGCTTAAATTACAATTTTTTAATGCTTCTAATGCAGCTTTATATGCTAATTCAACAGTTCCTTCACCATTAGATATTCTTCTTTCCTTTATGCCAGTTCTTTTTATTATCCAATCATCACTTGTATCTACTATATTTTCTAAGTCTTTATTGGTAACAATGTTTTCAGGACAGTAATGGCCAAAACCAACTATTCTTACTCCCTTCATTTAACTCCTCTTTTCAAAACTTATTACTTAATAATGGTCTTAACAAATATTTTTATTTTCAAAATTTCACATTCAAATATCTTTATAATCAAAGTTTTATTTTATATAAAACCTCTTTAAGCTACTCTTATGTTAATTTTAGAAGCTATATTAACGCCTACTACTGTTGTAATTAATGATTTAATTATATCTCCAGGCAAAGTAATAAAGCATCCATAATATATAGCTAAATTAATAGGCATGTTAGTTCCTAAATAGAAGTTATTAATGAAATAAAAATATGGAACTCCTATAAGATAAATTACTATTATGCCTGCTATATTTGCCAAAAAAACATTCTTAAGATCTTTTTTGTTTTTTTCAGCTATCTTCCCGATTATATATGCCGAAAATATAAGTCCAACTAAATAACCAAAGGTAGGTTCCAAAATATATTGAGGACCTCCCCCTTTTGTAAATACAGGTAATCCTATAAGTCCTATTGAAACATAAATAATTTGCGATAAAGCACCCTTCTTAGCTCCTAATAAAATCCCGCTTATACTACAAAAGAAAAATTGAAGAGTAAAAGGAACAAAAGGGATTGGAATTCTAATAAATGCTCCAACAGCTGTTAATGCTGCAAAAACTGAAATTAATACCTTATCGCTTACTTTTAAATTCAATATATCACCTCCATACAAATACTTTGATTGTCAAAGTAAGCTTATTATAAAGTAAGACCATAATAATATTATTTTTTTAATTTGTCAACATTCAATATCCTTTTTTTGTTATTGAGTTTTTATTAAAACTAGATTATACTATTGATAATATTTTGATTATCAAAGTATTTATCTGAACATATTTTGATAATCAAATTAAATTTCATCTGATAAAAGGAGTTTAATTATGAAGATAAAACCATTAATAATCGGAGATTTAGTAGCTAAAATCCCAATAATTCAAGGAGGGATGGGGGTTGGTGTATCTCTATCTAATCTTGCTGGAAGCGTTGCAAAACATGGTGCTATTGGTGTAATTTCTGCAGCGCATCCAGGATACTTGGAAGAGGATTTCGAGAAAAATACCCTTGAAGCAAATCTTCGCGGTCTATATAAACATATAAAAAGAGCGAAAGAAATCAGTTCCAAAGGAATAATTGGTGTTAATATTATGGTTGCAATAAACAACTATGCAGAGCATGTTAAAGCTGCCATTGCTGCTGGTGCAGACTTAATAATATCTGGTGCTGGTCTTCCATTAAAATTACCTGAAATTACAAAAGGAAGTGCAATTAAAATAGCCCCTATTGTTTCCTCTAGAAAAGCCGTAAAAGTGATTTTAAACTACTGGAAAAAACATTCAAATAGAACCGCTGATGCAGTAATTATAGAAGGCCCCAATGCAGGAGGACACCTTGGATTTAATACTAATAATATTGAAAAGGAAATAAATAATTTTGATAATAATATTTTAGATATTATAGATGAAATTAAACTTTTCGAAAAAGAGTTTAATACTAAAATACCTGTAATAGTTGCAGGGGGAGTATTTAATCATGAAGATGTACTAAAATATTTAAATCTTGGAGCAAATGGAGTTCAAGTGGCTACAAAGTTTGTAGCCACAGAAGAATGTGATGCTCATCCTAATTTTAAAGAAGCTTATATAAAATGCAAGAAAGATGATATTAAACTTACTGTAAGTCCTGTTGGAATGCCGGGAAGGGCTATTAAAAATAAATTTTTAGAAAAGCTCGAAAAAGAAAGAATAAAAATAAGTAAATGTTACAACTGCTTAATTCCATGTAATCCTTCTTCTACACCATATTGCATCACTTCTGCCCTCATTAATGCTGTGAAAGGCGATTTAGATAATGGATTAATTTTCTGTGGAAGTAATGCATATAAGATAAATAAAATATCTACTGTTAAAGAAGTTATAGATGAACTTATGGGAGAATAAATTAATAAAAGATTAATATAAGTTTAATAATTTATTAATAAAAATAAAAGTAAATCACAAATTATTCCTTGTGATTTACTTTTTATTTTAATGTTATTTTTAAATTTATCACCCTAAAAACTATATTAAAAAACATTGTAAACCCTTATAATTGAATTATTGGTAAATTTTAAGACATCTAAATACCTTACTTTGAAAAAAGCCAATTAATAGAATCAAAATAAGACTATTTTTAGGACAAACTTATTATACTTTAAAGAAATATTTATATTTGTACTTTTCCAAAAAAATATTTCTAACCAAGCCTATCAATTAAAACTCTAATTCAAGGAAGATAGATTATTTGATGAATGGAGATCACAAGGGACATGTAATTATAAATACAAAGTATATGAAAAAGAACATTCCTTTACTCCTAGATTTTATGGACAATGTATCATCCATACTTAAAAAACTTACATACTCTGTATTAAAGAATATATTAGATTAAAATCTAAACATAATTAAAAGGACCCCATATATGAGCCCTTTTAAACTTCTATATTTATTATATGAATTATTCAATTAAATTAAGATATTTTACAGCGCTTAATGCTGCTATATTACCTTCTCCTGCTGCTTTAATATATTGGTATGGCTTTCCTATACAGTCTCCTGCCGCAAAACAGCCAGATATATTAGTTTCCATTTGCCTATTAACCGCTATATGATTCCCTTCAATTTTTAAGCCTGGCATTAATTCTGAAGGTGATAAAGAATCTCTTATTATGAAAATTCCGTCAGTTTCTATTTCAGAAGCTTTTAAAATTAACTTTTTAACCTTTAATTCTCCTGATATTTTTATTGGTTCATCTTTAATAATATCTATACTGCTATTTAAATCAAAATTTCCTTTATACATTGGAACATAATAAACCTTTTTGGCTAGTTCACATACAAAGTTAGCTTCCTCTTCTGCTTCCTCATTATAAGCTATAATTGTTACAGTCTTTCCTTTATAAAGAGGTGCATCACAAGTTGCACAATAGCCAACACCTTTACCTAAATATTCTTTTTCCCCCTCAAGGTACTTGCCATATTCTACTCCTGTTGCTAAGATAACAGTTTTTGCTTCATAAACTTTTTCATTTACCATAACTGCAAAATAATTACCCATAGCATAAACATTATTTACTCTCTCTTCTGTAATTTGAATCTCCATCTCATTTATATGTTCTTCAAACTTACTTCTAATTTCCTTACCGCTTATTCCATAAAAACCCAAATAGTTATTCACTTTAGGAGCTTTATCTAATTTATTACTTAAATTCTTATTTCCAAAAATCTTAAAGCTTTTGTTTCTTATTTTGGCATTTATAGCAGCCGATAATCCAGCTGGGCCACTACCAATTATTATAATATCGTACATTTTATCTTACCTTATAAATTCTTTTTAATTTTTTCTATTAATACTTCTTTGGGAGTAAATCCAACTAATTTATCTAAAAAATTTCCATCTTTAAAAATAAGTAAAGTTGGAATACTTAAAATATCATATTGGTCTGCTAAAGCTCCATTTTGATCTACATCTACTTTAGTAAAGCTTACTTCCTTGAATTCTTCAGATACACTTTCTAATACAGGAGCCATCATTTTACAGGGTCCACACCAATTTGCCCAAAAGTCAACTACAACTAATCCGTTATTTTTTAATACTTCAGTTTCAAAATCTTTAGCATTTAAATCTTTGATCATAATTTCCTCCCTATTTCTATACCCCAGTATGGTATTTTAATTATATTTTATTAATATTTAATTATGCAGTCAATATTTCTTCTTTATCTTCTATTGATAAATTTTTAAATTGAGATTGATATAATTTCTTATATATTCCATTATTAGCTAGTAAACTTTCATGATTTCCTCTTTCTTGTATTCCTTCTGAAGTTAATACAATTATTTCATCTGCATTCTTAATAGTTGATAATCGATGAGCAACAACAATTGTCGTTCTTCCATGACAAAGTTCCTCTAAAGCTTTCTGTATCATATACTCTGTAGCATTATCTAAAGCTGAAGTAGCTTCATCTAATATTAGTATTGGTGGATTTTTTAAGAATACTCTAGCAATTGAAATTCTTTGCTTTTGCCCACCTGATAATTTAACTCCTCTTTCACCAATATATGTATCATATCCATTAGGAAGACTCATTATAAAATCATGAATATTTGCTTTTTTAGCAGCCTCAATTACTTCTTTATCAGTTGCATTATGATTGCCATATAATATGTTTTCTTTTATTGTACCAGTAAATAAAAAAACATCTTGTTGAACTATTCCTATATTTCTTCTTAAAGACTCTAATGTAACATCATAGATACTTGTACCATCTATTAATATATCTCCTTCTGCTACATCATAAAACCTTGGTATTAAATTACAGAAAGTCGATTTACCGCCCCCTGATGGTCCAACTAAAGCAAGCATTTTACCCTTTTCTACTTTCAAATTTAATCCATCTAAAACTAACTTATCTTCATAACTGAAACTTACATTATTAAATTCTATTTTTCCTTCAATATTCTTTAATTCAATACTATTTTCTTTTTCTTTTTCAGCTTCTTCACTAATTATTGATAAAAATCTTCTAAATCCTGTCATACCATTTTGGTATTGCTCCATAAAACTTACTAACTTTTTAATTGGCTCAGTAAATAATTTAATATATAGTAAATAGGCAAAAAAATCTCCTAAATTAATTAGATCAAAATAAGTAAAAACTCCACCTGCAATAAGTACAATATAATCCAGAACATTTATACCGAAACCTACACCAGATCCATACTGTGCCATAACCTTATAAGCCCTAGCCCTTGCTTTCTTAAATTTCTCATTTCCTTCTTTAAACTTTATTAATTCATGAGAATGAGCTGTAAAAGCTTTTGTAACCCTAATACCTGCTAGTGAATTTTCCAGATTTGAATTTACTTCTGAAGTCTCAACTCTTGTTTCCATAAATGCATCATGCATTCTATTTTTTTGTTTCATGCTAAAATAAACAATAAAAGGAATAAAAGCAAAAATTAATACTGTTAATGGTATATTTATTGTACAAAGAATAATAAAAGATCCTATAATCATTACTAAAGAAATAAATAAGTCCTCTGGGCCATGATGAGCGAGTTCAGATACATCCATTAAATCATTTATCATTCTACTCATTAAATCACCAGTTTTATTATTATCAAAATATGAATTAGGAAGTTTTTGTAAATGTAAGAACATATCATTCCTCATGTCTCCTTGCATCTTAACTCCCATAACATGACCATAATATTGCATAAAATAATTGCATGCAGCTTTTATTAAATATATTGCCATTAATGAAATAGCAAATACTATTAACATTCTAATATTCTTATTGGGAATACTATCATTTACTAAAGTTCTTGTCATCATTGGATAAACAAGATCACAAACTGATGCTGTTAAAGCTACAGTCATATCAAAGAAAAATAACTTTTTATAGGGTTTATAATAACTTATAAACTTTTTTAACATTTTGTCCCTCCTTATAGCGATTAGCAATTAATAATAACTCTCAATATCATTTATTATTACATTATAAACTAAAAAAAATAAAATAACAACTGTTATACAATTGTTACTTTAATTTATCGATATATATCTACAATTAGCCCTTGAATTTCATCAATAGAAGCTGCAATATTTAAATTTTCTACTTCTCCATTTAATAAGGCTGCTGTTAATTCTTCTAATTTTTGATCTATTGTTTCAACAGTTATAAAATATTGAGTTTGCCAAAAGCTAACATCCTTTTTAGTATCATACATAAATTTTAAAATTGATTCAAGATATTCTTTTATTAACTTTTTATATGCAATAACATCCCCATAAGTTTTAGTTATTACTAATCTATTTCCCCTCTTATGAATATCATCAATCATCTTTCTTAATTCTTCTTCAGATTTTCTTTGCTTTGCTTGATTAAAACTTTGAGAAAAATCTTTTCTTTCTGATATAACTTTTCTTTCTGCCTTTATTGGTTCTTTTCTATTTATCCTTCCTACTTCCATTATATCACCCTTCCTATAAATATATTATATCATTAAATCTTAATTCCTTTAATCAATTTTTATCTCCTTTTTTTCCCATGTATTATTCATTATTATTTTATCTATCATATATTATATATAAGGGTTTTTTATACTCTTTTATTATTAATATGGAGGTATTTAAATGTGGTTTAACGAAGAAGCAAAAGAAATAGAAAAAAAATTATCTACAAATATTATAAATGGTCTCTCAAAAGAAGAAGCAGAAAAAAGGTTACTAGAAAATGGTCCAAATAAACTAAAAGGAAAAAAGAAAAAATCAATGTTCATGCTATTATTTGAACAAATAAATGATCCAATGATTTATATTCTATTAGTTGCAGCTATTATATCTGCAATCCTGGGCGAAGTTAGTGATGCACTAATTATTCTTTTAGTTATTATTATAAATGCTGTTATTGGAGTTGTCCAAGAATCAAAGGCAGAAAAAGCATTAGAAGCATTAAAGAATCTTTCTACTCCAAAGGCTGTTGTAAAAAGAGATGGAGAAATATTTGAAATTGATTCTTCTGATTTAGTTATTGGTGATATTGTTGTAATAGATGCAGGTAGATATATTCCTGCTGATATAAGATTAGTTGAAGCCGCCAATTTAAAGATCGAAGAATCAGCTTTTACAGGTGAATCTGTACCTGTTGAAAAACATGCTAACATAATTAATGAGGGAGATAGCCTTCATGTTGCAGAACAAGCTAATATGGCTTTTATGTCCACATTATCTACCTACGGAAGAGGAATAGGAATAGTTATTGCTACTGGGATGGATACTCAAATTGGTAAAATAGCAAAGATGTTGGATACAGAGGAAGATAATACTACCCCACTTCAAAAAAAGTTAGCCAAGCTTGGTAAAACTTTAGGTTTTTTAGCTGTAGGAATTTCAATACTTATGTTTATTGTTTCAATGTTTCAAGGACGAGATTTCCTTACTATGTTTATGACATCCATAAGCCTTGCTGTTGCAGCTATACCTGAAGGATTACCTGCAATAGTTGCTATCGTACTTGCTCTAGGTGTACAAAGAATGGCTAAGCAAAATGCTATTATTAGAAAGTTACCTTCTGTTGAAACCTTAGGTTCAGTAAATATTATTTGTTCTGATAAAACTGGAACATTGACAATTAATAAAATGACAGTAAAAAAATATTTTGTAAATAATAAAATTAAAAGCTTAGAAGAAATAGATAAAGAAAATCCTGAAAGTAAATTATTAATAGAAGGTATGGTTCTTTGTAGTGATGCAACTTCAAAAGAGGGTGTTCAAACTGGTGATCCTACCGAAATTGCTTTGGTAGATGTTGGAAATAAAGTTGGAATATTTAAAGATGATTTATTAGAAGAACATAAAAGAGTAAATGAAATCCCTTTTGATTCTGATAGAAAATTAATGACAACAGTAAATAAATATGGTAATAAATTTAATGTGTTTACTAAAGGTGCAATTGATAATATATTAAAAATTTCAAATAAAATATTAATTAATAGAGAAATTAAAGAATTATCTCAAGAAGAAAAAGATAAAATACTAAAAGCTTCAGATTCCTTATCTGATGAAGCTCTTAGAGTAATTGCTTTAGGATATAAAATAATTGATAGTGAAAATGTAACAATAGATTCTTTAGAAAAGGACTTAATTTTTATTGGTTTTATGGGAATGATTGATCCTCCTAGAGAGGAAGTAAAAGCTTCTATAGAAATAAGTAAAAAAGCTGGAATTCGAACTGTAATGATAACTGGTGATCATAAAAATACTGCTATTGCAATTGCAAAAGAGCTTGGTATAGCTAATGATATTTCCCAGGCAATGTCTGGCGCTGAAATTGATACTTATAATGATGAAGATTTTACAAAGATAGTAAACAATTATCGTGTATTTGCTAGAGTATCTCCTGAGCACAAAGTAAAAATTGTAAAAGCCTTTAAAGCTCATGGGAACATTGTTTCCATGACTGGTGATGGCGTAAATGATGCTCCATCCCTTCAAGCTGCTGATATCGGTGTAGCAATGGGAATAACTGGAACTGATGTTGCTAAAGGTGCTGCAGATATGATACTTACAGATGACAATTTTACAACTATTGTTAATGCTGTTGAAGAAGGAAGAAATATTTTTACAAATATAAAAAAATCAATACTATTCCTTTTAAGCTGTAATCTAGGTGAAATAGTTGCTTTATTCGTTGCTATTTTATTTAATTTAGATACACCTTTATTACCTATTCATCTTTTATGGGTTAACTTAATCACAGATAGTTTCCCAGCTTTATCTTTAGGCGTTGATCCTGGTGATAAAGGAGTTATGAATAAAGCTCCTAGAAATCCTAATGAAAGTCTTTTTGCTGGAAGATCTGGATTAATGGTTGTAATAAACGGCCTTCTTATTGGAGCTACTACCTTATTTGCCTTCTTATATAGCGAGCACCTTTATCCTGAATCATTAAGACATGCTCAAACCATGGCCTTTGTAGTACTTAGTGTATCTCAATTATTCTTTTCACTAAGTATGAGAAATGAAACTAGATCAATAATTCAAGTTGGATTATTAAAAAATACTTGGCTTATAGGAGCTATAGTATTTGGAATAGCCCTACAGTATTCAATAATAACAATTCCATTTACAGCCAAATTATTTAAAGTATACTCATTAACGATAAAAGACTGGTTAATAGTAATTTTAATTTCATTAATACCTCTAATAATTAATGAAATATTAAAAATATTTTATAGAATCTCTGAAGAAAAAACTACAAGTTCTTAATAAAAAAAGTGCTGCTACAACTATAAGGTAACAGCACTTTTTATTAAAGTTATGTGCCAGTATTTTATTGATAATCATGTAATCTTAAGAATAAAATACTTAATAACAACATTGACTTAATATACTGCCTAAATCAAAAATTATAAATTAGCTTTAAAAGTATTCCCTTCTAATAACTCTCCTTCTTTCATTGAATATATTTTATCTGCAACTTTTTCTGCAAAATCCATATCATGGGTTATTATAAGCATAGTCATACCTTTTTGAGCTAAGCGCTTAATTAATTTTGCTACTTCACCTGTTAATGCTGGGTCTAAAGCTGAAGTTGGTTCATCAAAACACATAAGTTTAGGATTTAAGGCTAAAGCTCTTCCTATGGCTACTCTCTGTTTTTGCCCACCTGACAGCTCACAAGGATAGCTATTTATTTTATCTTCTAAATCTAAAAATCTTAATATCTCTTTAGCCTTTTCTATTGCTTCTTGATCTGATAAATTTAAAACCCTTTTAGGAGCTTCAATTAAATTTTCAATAACATTCATATGAGGAAATAAATTAAAATTTTGAAATACAAGCCCAATATCTTTTCTTATTTCTTTTAATTCTTGTTTCTTCTTATAAAGTCCATTTTTGCATAGAATTTTTGAATTTATTTCTATTGAACCCTCATCACAATTATCTAAAGCATTAACACATCTTAGTAAAGTTGTTTTACCACTACCTGAAGGGCCAACAATAACAGCGATTTCTCCCTTATTTATCTCTAACATTACATTTTTTAATACTTCTTTATTTCCAAAGTTCTTTTTTAATCCTATAACTTTAAGCATCTATATTCACTCCCTAGTTGTAATAATTAAACTTTTCTTCACAGTATTCTAAGATCTTACTTATTATCCCGTTAAAAATCAAATATACTATTCCTACCACTACGAAAGGCATTATTGAAGAAATTCTATTTGATGCTATCTTAGCAATTTTTAATAATTCATCAAGTCCAACAACATATACTAAGGAGGTATCTTTTACTAAAGTTACTACTTCATTTGAAACTGGAGGAAATATTCTCTTTAATGCTTGTGGCAATATTATTCTAAAAAAAGTATCCCTCTTACTTAAGCCTAAAACTTCTGCCCCTTCATACTGCCCCTTATCTATTGATAATATCCCTGCTCTAAATATTTCCCCAAAATATGCTGCATAATTTAAAACCATTGCTAAAATTGCAGCAGGAAATCTATCAAAAGTAATATTAAATAATGGCAAACCAAAAAATATAAATAATATTTGTAATAAAAGAGGTGTACCTCTAAAAATAATAATATATATTTTAGATATTTCCTTTAAAAGTTTTATTTTAGATAATCTAATTAACGCTACTACTACTCCTAAAGGAAGGGATAATACTAAAGTTAATATAAATATTTCGATTGTAACTTTAAATCCCTCTAATACCTGTGGTAAAATTTCAATTATTTCATTTAATATTTCCACCTAATACACCCCTTATCTTTCTAAAACACTATTTTACTACAATATCTTCACCAAACCACTTTATTGATATTTCTGTAGCCTTACCTTCTTCAATTAATTCATCGATTGCTTTATTTATAGCATCCACTAAAGCCTCATCTTTTTTTCTCATCCCAATTGCATAACTTTCTTTACCAAAGTCTTCAGCTAACACTTTATATTTTTCTTCTCCTCTTTGTTTAATATAGTATTTTGCAAGTATTTCATCTGCTACAATAGCATCTAATCTCCCTGCTTCAAGATCCATAAAAGCATCATTATTAGTATCGAAAGTTACAATACTGCCATCCTTAAAAGTGCTAAGAACTTCAGGTTCTTTTTCTATTGCATCAACAGCACTTGATTGATTTTGAGCTCCAACAACCTTGTTAGCTAAATCTTTCTTACTATTAATATCTGCATCTGCCAATGTTATAATAACTTGTCTATTATCTAAATATACATCTGAAAATGCAACTTTTTCTTTTCTTTCTTCAGTTACACTATAACCATTCCATATAAAATCTATATTTCCATTATTAAGTTCAGTTTCCTTCATGGACCAATCTATTGGTTGAAAGGTTATTTCCTTACCTAATTTTTCACCAACTGCCTTTGCCAATTCGATATCGAAACCAACATATTCACCATTTTCATCTTTAAAGCCCATTGGGACAAAAGTATCATCAAAGCCTAATACAAGTTTATCCTTTTCTAATGTATTTGCTTCTTTAGACTTATTATTTCCACATGATACTAAACTAAATGCCAAAACCCCAAGTGTAATTCCTAAAACAATATTTTTTATTTTTTTCATTAATAACACCCCTTATAAAATAATTTCTTATTGCTTTATCTATTTAATACTTTATCATGCTAAATTATTAAAGTCAAGAGGTATTTTAATTTTTTATAGTACACTTTAAAAAATGTACAATGTAGGATATTTTATTATGAAAATTTATACTATATCTCATGTCAAATTTCATACTACATTGTACATTTTAAGTTGTTTTATTTCACAAAATTTTATTTTCTACCTTCTAAAAGTCTTGTTCCTTCTTCATTTTGTTCAATCTTTCCTTCTTTCATTAATCCTCCAAGAGCCATTTTAAAATAGTTTTTACTTGTATTAAATGTTGCTTTTATATCTTCAGGTTTTGACTTATCATTAAAGTTCATAAAGCCCCCATTTTTTCTTAAATACTTTAATATTTCCTCTTGGATTTTCTCTCTTTCAGATAATCTTGTTTTTCTTGGAGTTAATCCTATAACACCATCTTCATAAATTATTTTTATCCTTAACTTCAATTCTGTTCCTGGATAAACATCAGTATAATATTCATTAGGTAATATAATTCCTCTATACTTGCTTTCTACTGCTATTAATAACGTTCCATTATCTCCCCTAGCATAAACTTGACCAACAACCTCTTCTCCTACCTTATATTCTTTGTTATCATCTGAAGCTAATATAATATATTTATCTACATCCGTGGTAGCAGCAATTCTTCCTGTCTTATCAAGATATATGTAAAATAAATAGTAGCTATCCTTATGTAATTTAAATCTTTGTTCTTTTAGCGGTACAAAAACATCTCTATCTAATCCAATATCAACAAAAGCCCCAAAGTTAGTAATATATGCAACCTTTAAATATGCAACATCTCCTACCATTGCCAGTGGTTTCTTAAAAGTAGCTATTGGTCTATCCTTAGAATCTCTATATACAAATACTTCTATTTTATCTCCTATAGATATTTTTTTATTTTCTGTCATTGATTTTGGCAAAAGCACTTCATCTCTTCCATAATCACCTAAATAAAATCCAAAATCTTTTTCTCTTTTAACTTCTAAAATATTATTTCTTCCTATATTAATCATTTTTCCTCCTTTTAATAAGTAAAAATTTCTTATTAAAACTAAATTTACTGAATAAAGTTATTTTATCATTTACTAATATTATTGTCATTATTTATAGATATTAAATACTATATATATAATAAATAATAATTTTAGGAGCTTATTTTGGGAAGAAAAAAACATAAACATAGTAAAGGATTTGATAAAAATAATATAAAATACTATTATGGTATTCCTCATAGTCATACCAGTTTTTCTACTGGAAAAGGCTCTCCATTAGAAGCTTATGAATATGGAAGAAAAGCTGGACTTAATTTTATGATAATAACAGACCATAACTCCTTTTTATCTGATAAAGTTCATATTAAAGATGATATTTATAATAAATTTCAAGCTACAAAATATTATGCTTCAAAAATAAGAAAAAAAGATGATGATTTCTTAGCTCTAGTAGGATTTGAAACAAAAACTAATTTATATGGTGATTTTAATATAATAAATTCTGAAACTTTTTTTAAAGGAAGTATTAAAAATCTAAATATATTAACTTTATGGATGTTAAACAATCCTGATGCTTTCATTTCCATAAATCATCCTCATAAAAATATTAAGACACTCCCTTATAATTCAATTTTAAATAAAATGATAACTTCTATTGAAGTAGGAAATGGAAGCCTTGATGGTAAATATACTAGGCATGAAAAATATTATTTTAGTCTCTTAGATACAGGATGGAAGCTTGGAGCTATAAATGGACAGGACAATCATAAAATGAATTTCGGTGACTCTGAAAATTTAACTGTCTGCATCTGCAATGCCTTATCTACAAAAGAAATAATTGATGCCTTTAGAAAAAAGCGTACCTATTCTACGGAATCTAGATATCTAAGATTTTATTTCACTATCAATGATAAATTTATGGGAGAATCAATAAGTCCTTTAAATACAAAACTTAGATTTATGATATTTTGCGAAGATATTAAATATAAAATTAGAGAAATTCAAATTATCTCTAACCAAGGAAACATAATAAAAAAGATAGAAGAAATTAATTTGAATAGCATTAAATATCTCTATGAGCACAAAAGAGAAAGCTCAGAAACATGGTTTATAATAAAAATTATACAAGAAAATAGTAAAGTATCTTTTAGTTCTCCCATTTTCATTTCAATAGAAGAAGATGATAATTTATAATAAAAAAGCTGTTTAAGAGTTAACTCTTAAACAGCTTTTATGTATCTTATTTATTTTGATCTTTTAAATGTTTTACTCTATTTGGCTTAGCTTTAGGTCTTATTACTATTTTCTTTTCTATTTTAGGTCCCCCTGTAGTTTGTATTTCCATAAACCATAGGAAAAACCAAACAGTTACTACCGTAAATAAATTCTTCAACCAAAAATTTTGTGGATTAATTATAAATTGTAATACAAAAGATAAAATAGTTATCCCAAGTATAATCCACTTATTAACTCTAATTTTTGAAAAAACAAACTTTCTTCCTAATGTCATTAATAAAAACATTACTGCAACTATTATAACTATATATAATGCAGTTACTAAAAATCCAGTCATACTACTCCTCCTTAATATCCTACTAATATTATATTAAAAGAAAAGCTATTCATTTTCAATACTTTAGTATTATTCAAAAATATTTTTCTATTAAAATTTAAATATAATAAAATTAAGCAATTATAATATTTTTATTAATTTTATTATAATTAACTTCTATTTTAATTAATTATTTGATAAAATATACTTATAAATAAAAATATGTTAAAAGGAGTGGTTTTATGGCTCTTAATCAACATCCCCAATTAGATGAATTAGACCTTCAAATATTAGATCTACTAATTAAAGATTCTAGAACCCCTTATTTAGAAATCGCCAGAATATGTCATGTTAGTGGTGGTACAATACATGTAAGAATGAAAAAAATGGAGGAAATGGGAATAATTAAAGGCACTAGGATAGTGCTT
Organism: Clostridium isatidis; assembly: GCF_002285495.1. Lineage (NCBI taxonomy): Bacteria > Bacillati > Bacillota > Clostridia > Eubacteriales > Clostridiaceae > Clostridium > Clostridium isatidis. The sequence goes on from NZ_CP016786.1 coordinate 1,915,156, forward strand.
GATTTACCAAAACTTGGTTATGATGTATGCTGTTTTGTTGGTATTTATATAGATAGAACTTCATCTTTTAGAAATGTATTTGAAGAATTATCTAAAATAAAAGAAGTTGTTGAACTCCATTTAACAACTGGTGATTATTCAGTATTTGCAAAAGTAATTTGTAAAAATACTACTGATTTACAAGATATATTACTTAATAAAATAAATGTTATCGACGGAATTCAAAGAACTGAAACAATAATCTCTCTAGAACAACCTATAGATAGAAATATTACAATTTAGTTATAAAATCTTTTAATTTGGTTAAAATACTAAAGAAATAATCAAATTAAGAGGTGTTAATATGAAAGTATTAGATAACATTGCATTAATATTAGTTATTATTGGTGCAATAAATTGGGGGCTAATCGGATTTTTTGATTTTAATCTAGTAGAAGCCATATTTTCAACTATGCCTGCAATAAGCAGAGTAATTTATGCTTTAGTAGGAATTGCAGGATTATATTGTTTATCATTATTTTCAAGGGTAAATAACTCTGATAAATAAATAAAAAGAGCCTAAAAGGCTCTTTTTATTTTAAACTTTTAATAATTTCAAATAATTCAATAGCGGCATTTCTTGGTCCTTCTTTTTCTTTTCCTTCAATTCCTAAACAAGTTTTTATTTCACCAACTTTTACATTTCTCTTAAACATAGCTTCAAAATATTTTTCTATTAATATGTCTGTTTCTTTTATTTTCTGAGCAGGACCAAATGGATTTGCAAAGTAACTTTCTACTAAGCCCTTTTCAGAGGTTGTTCCTTTCGCTATTCTGGCACCTTTCTTAAATACTTCAATAGCTTCACTTGGGTTATTAAAGAACTCAATTGATTTTTCTCCTTCTTTAACTTCAGTATAATTATTGGCATATAGGAATAAATCAACATCATATCCTTTAATAATTTCTTTATATGGTGAAACAGGCATTACAAGCCTTGCATTAATCTTATCTGGATTCATAAAAATACTTCTATCTAGTTCTTTAAAAGCATATCCAGCATCTAAATCGTCTAACCTTACAAAGGCTCCAATTTCTGTACCATATCCTTTTATTTTTCCATCTATATCTTTAAATTTACCCATATCATCAAATATTATTGTCATGTTACTAATATAATCTTCACCTAAAGTTCTAAAGGCTTCTAAACTTTCTGATTTTCCAGCACCACTATCTCCCATAATTACAACATTAGCTGATTTTCCATCTTTTAATTCTATGCTTACCATTGCTCCATGTATTGGTAAATATCCTCTTTTTATCATTACTAAATTGTGTAATGTTAATGTCATTTTTTTCATATATCCAAAATAATCTATTTCATCACTATAGGTAATATATCCTAACATAATTTCATTTTCTTTATCATCATAGAATACAGTTTTCTTTTCTTCACCCTTATCTCTTGCTCCAAACACAAATACTAAATCTGGTTTTTTTCCTCTATATTCTTCACATCTAGCCATTTCAAATAAGTTACATAAGGTTATTCCATGATGCATAAAATCTCTATGGAAATAAATAAAGGCAATTAATTCCCCAACTTTTGCTGGATAGCAGAACCAATGATCTTTATTTAATGTTGCTTCTTTTAAAGGGTTATAACTTATCTCTTTAAACATACCACTTCTAGTATTTTTCTTAGGATAAGTAATAAACGGTGTTTCTAATAATATAGCATCAATAAATTCTATATCTTCTAAAATTTCGTAGCCATTTGGTATTGGCCATAAAATTTTGTTAACCTTTAGAGAAGCATTTCCTCCTACTGGAATTTGTCTAAATACATTAGGCTTATATCCTAAAGTATTTTTTTCTATTTTTCTATATAACTTTAATATTAAATTTGATAAAGCTGAATTTGCTTGTGTAAAATTTACTGATGATAATCCTTCTTGTTTCTTATTTGTATGAATTATAGTATATCTTTCTAACTTTCTCCAAAATAAATATAACTCTTCTACTAGGTTAATAAATTGATCTCTTTCCTTAAATAACTCACTATAAAAATCATTTATCTCTATAATTTCGTCTACACTCATAACAGTGCAATATTTAAAAACTTTGCATAATTTCTTTGTAATTATGCTTACATCTTCTGTTTGCAAGCTTTTCTTCAAATATCTCCAATTTAGAGTTACCTTCTTTTTTGCATTCTTTATATAACTTTCTATTACCCTTTTAAAACCACTACTTTCTACAAGTTCTTCAAAAGTACTACAATAATTAGCAGAAAAGTTAATTAATACTTTGTCATTACTAATTGAAAACTCTTTTTTCATATTTCCGCCCCCTATTTGAATTAATTACTTTTATAATCTTTCATTTTTTTGCTAATGCAACATATTATACCATGTTTTTTGCAAGTTTATAAGTGCTTCTTTGCATTTTTCTAATAAATTATTAGATTGTTAATTTTTATATCATAATAATATATTTTTAATAATAAAAAGTTATACCATTATAATATAAATTATAATAATATAACTTTCAAGATTATTCTTCTCCTAAATTTTTTGCAATTATACTTCTTATTCTTTCTGGAAGTTCTCTTTCTTCTTCCTTAGTAAGCTTATCAGTGTAAATAGGTTTTGAAAAAGTTACTTTAATATCTACTGCTTTAAACTTCCTATTTTCTTCATAAGCTTTGTATGCTCCTTCTATTGCAACAGGTACAACAGGAGCCTTTGCCATAGTAGCAAGTTTTAAACTACCTTTCTTAAATTGTCCCATCTTTCCATTCTTACTTCTCGTTCCTTCAGGAAAAATTGCCATACTATAACCAGCTTTTATGTTGTCAGCCCCTTCTTTTATAGCTTTCAAGCCCTCCCTAACATTTTCCCTATCTAATGCTACACAATTATATTCTTTCATTAAATAACCTAATACAGGAGTATTAGACATTTCTTTTTTAGCAATAAACCCCATACATTTGCCTACTGAATTTATTAATATTGGTATATCTAAAATGCTTGTATGATTTCCTATATAGCAGCATGGGCCATCAGGAATATTCTCTTTACCTAATATTGTAATCTTCATTCCTATTGTTTTTATTGTAAATTCAGCCCACTTTTCTCCAATTTCAGCACAGTAATCTTTTGCTGCCTTTTCACCCTTTGTTTTTTTTATATATTTATGTTTTAATATTTTGCATGGCATTATGACAGCCATATAAAATCCATAGTTAATATACTTTAAAATATTCATTTACTCACCACCATAATTTTTCTATGTTTATTATAATGTTATTTCTTTCTTTCTTCAATTATATTTTCACTTTGAAATGTCCATAATTACAAAAAAAAAGCTTTTAAGGAGTATAAAAATTGCATAAGAAATATCGTTTTTCCATTATTATCACATTTATAATTTTATTCTCAGTATTTTTATTTTCAAAAATTTATTCAAAAAAATTGATTTATGATATAAGTTCTGAGAATATGATAGTTCACTTTATAAATGTAGGACAGGGAGATGCCATCTTAATACAGGTGAATAATAAGAACATGCTTATTGATGCTGGTCCTGTAGATGCAAAGGATAAACTATTCGATTATTTATCCTCATTGAAAATTAAGCATTTAGATTATGTAATAGCAACCCATCCTCATGAAGATCATATAGGAAATATGGCTTACATAATTGATAAATACAATGTATTAAATTTTTATGCACCTAAAATAACAAATAATACAAAGCCCTTTGAAACAATGATAGAGGCCTTGGTTAGAAAGGATTTAAAAATTAATGTTATAAAAGCTAATACAAATTCAATTTCTCTTGGAAATAATACTAAAACGGAAGTATTTTCTCCTATTTCTAATAGTTATGAAGATATTAACAATTACTCTCCTATTATTAAAATTACCCATGGGAAGATTTCCTTTCTTTTTACAGGTGATGCTGAGGAAATTGCAGAGAAGGAAGTGATTTGTTCAGGATATAATTTAAAATCTGACCTTTTGAAAATAGGCCACCACGGTTCCTCTTCTTCAACTAGTAAAGAATTTTTCTCAAAAGTAAATCCAAAGATATGTGTTATTTCTGTTGGGAAAAATAATAACTATGGACACCCTACTAAGGATGTCTTAGAAACTATTAAAAATACAAAAGTCTTAAGAACAGATATAAATGATACAATTGTTATTATTTCTAATGGAAAGTCTTTAAAAATGATAGATGCTCCTAAATATTAGGAGCATCTATCATTTAAGAATATCTTCTTAAATAAAAAATCTATAAAACTTAAACTTTTATTATGCTTCTTTATTAACTTCCTTTGAATTATCTTCAACTAAATTATCTACTTTATCTTTATTAATAAATTCCCTCCACGAAGTATAAATATAATATAAATTTGTAACATCTGCTTCATTATATAAAAGTATTGTCTCAATTTTTTCTTTTGGCATTCTAATAATATATTCTCTATCTTTTAATACTTTATGAAAAGTTTTCGCTAAGTTTGAACCACTTATTAAATCTCTTTCTTCTCTCACTATTCCAAATTCTTTTTCTAAATTCTTAAGTCCTATGGAATGTTTCTTTTCTTTTTCATATTCCTTTTGAATATCAATATCTTGAAAATCTTTAGAAAAGTTAAAATCAATATTATATTTTTCAAAAAGATAATTTATTACTGTATAATCATTATTTCCTGAAAAAGTAACTATAGCACTTTTGCCTTTTCTTTTCATTTTAATAAAATATTTTTTTGCTAAATATAGTATTTGAACTACTTCATTTTTATTCTCTATCATATATTGAGTAACATGCAGCTTATTATTTTCATAAATACAGGCTCCAAAAACACCAATACATTTAGGTTTTTTGTAAACGTAATGCTCTAAATCAAAAAATATAAGCTCTTCCGGTGTTTTATTAATATCTTCCGTCCTCAGCATATATTCTTCAAGTGTGGGCTCTACTTCTATTATATTTTCTCGAATAATCACATTACCACTCTTTCTTCCTTATCATTATCACCTTGTATTATTATTATCTTATAACATTATATCATTTTTAATTTAATATAAGAATATGTAATATATAAAAATTATATAGTTATATATTATGTAATATATAATATATTTTACTCTAATGAGCAATTTTTAATTTTTATTTTTTATAATAAAACATTACCAGCTCAAAAAATATTGACTAAAATTTTACAATTAGTTATACTATTTATATGATAATGATTTTCAATACAAATCCCGTTATATTTACTTTAAGATTTAACTAAGGATTTATATTTATAAAAAATTCTAAAAGAGGGTGTTTTTTATGGAAATATTAATAACTTTACTTATTGTTGCATTTGCTATTTCAGTTCTTTATAAAAACTTTAAAAAAGCCTCAAAAGGTGGCTGCAGCTGTAGTGATAAAAGTTCAGCTAATTGTTCAGGCTGTTCATCAAATATATCAATTACTAAACGTTAAAATTATAAAAAGATGCTGTAAAAATTACAGCATCTTTTTATTACATCTTTTCTACAACTTCAATTCCTAGTAAAGCTAATGCATTTTTTATAACTTGGCATGTAGATTTAACTAAGTTTATTCTAGCAATCTTTAATTCTTCATCTTCTAAGTTTAATACTGAGTGAGAATTATAGAATTTATTAAAGTCTTTCGCTACTTGAATTGCATATCTTGTAATAACAGAAGGTTCAAGCTTTTCTGTTGCTAAATGTATCTGATTTTCAAAACTTTCTAAAGTCTTAACAAGTTCAAATTCTTCCTTTGAAGTAAGCTTTGAATAATCTGCTTCTCCTTTAATTTCCCCAGCTCTATCTAATATACTATTTGCTCTTGCATAAGAATATTGAACATATGGACCAGTTTCTCCATCAAATGAAAGAATTTCCTTCCAATCAAATATAATATCTTTTTCTCTAGAATTTTTAAGATAAGTAAATAATATTGACCCAATTCCTATCTTTTTAGCTACTTCTTCTTTGTTTTCTAATTTAGGATTTTTTTCATTTATTACTTCTAAAGATTTTTCTATAGCTTCATTTATTAATTCATCAAGAAGAATCATTTCTCCTTTTCTTGTTGACATTTTACCAGTTGCTGATTTAACTGTTCCAAAACCTACATGGATACAATCCTTTGCCCATTCATGCCCAGCAAGTTCTAATACTTTAAATACTTGCTTGAAATGTAAGGATTGAGGTAACCCAACTACATATATAGATTTATAGAAATTGTAAGTTTTCTTTCTATAAATTGCAGCAGCTAAATCTCTTGTTGCATATATAGATGCACCATCAGCCTTTAATACAATACATGGAGGCATGTTATATTCATCTAACATAACAACTTGAGCTCCATTACTTTCAACTAAAAGTCCTTTATCCTTTAATTCCCTAACGACTTCATCCATTTTATCATTATAAAAAGCTTCTCCAGCATAGGAATCAAATTTTACATTAAATATATCATATATTCTTTCGAACTCTTTTAAACTTAAGTCTCTAAATCTTTTCCATAATGCTGTTGCTTCTTCATCTCTATCTTCTAAAGCTTTAAAATATGCTCTAGCTTCATCTTCTAAAGCTTCATTCTTTTCTGCTTCTTCATGGAATTTAACATATATTCTTAAGAGCTCATTTATAGCATTTTCTTCTAAGGCTTCTTCATTCCCCCATCTCTTATAGGCAGAAATTAATTTACCAAATTGAGTTCCCCAGTCTCCTAGGTGATTTAAGCCTTGAACTTCATATCCTTCTTTTTTAAATAACTTATATAAAGAATTTCCAATTGCTGTTGTAAAAAGATGACCTACATGAAATGGTTTTGCAATATTAGGTGAAGAATATTCAACACAAATTGTTTTTCCTTCTCCTATATTAGATGAACCATATTCATCTCCCTCTTTTAATATCTTTTTGATTGCATTTTTTGTAAATACGCTCTTATCTACAAAGAAATTCACATAAGGTCCCACATTTATTATTTTTTCAAATCCATCCTTATTTAATTTTACTATCAATTCTTCAGCAATCATATTAGGAGCTTTTCTAAAGGTTTTTGCTAATTGAAAACATGGAAAAGCATAATCCCCTAATTCCGGCTTAGGCGGTATTTCAATTAATTTTTCTATTGTTTCTAGATCAAGATCTATTTCTTTATTTAATAGTTCTGCTATTATCTTTTTGTAATCCATTTTTTCCTCCTTCAAAATATATACTTATAAATAAAAAATCCCCCTCTTAATAATAAGAGACGGATAATATTTCCGCGGTACCACTCTAATTGCATAAAATGCCACTCTATGCTTTAACGCAGCTAAACGACTATAAATAGTTATCTCAAAGGCTCTCTTCATATATTATATCTTATAAGGCTTCCACCATCCCCTACTCGCTTAAAGAATCTAATACACTACTCTTCTTCTCAACGATAATATTAATATTCTATTTTATCAAGCTAATTATACAAAAGCAGCAAAATTATTGCAAGAAATTTATTTAAATCTAAGCTTTAAATCATTCCAAACAATAGTCCAGCTATTTTTAAGAATAAGCCTTCTATTAACCCTGATGGTATCGCTAAAACATATTTACCTAAAACTACAAATGTTATCAAAATATAAAGCTGGTAATCATATATCATTCCCGAATATTTATAAAAATTTCTGGGACTTAAGTATCTAAATAAATCAAAACCTGCAAGTCCTGGTAATGGTAATAAATTAAATATAAATAAATTTATATTTATTTCTACTATAAACTTAAGAGCATAAGTTATAATCATAAAACTTGATACATTTAAATATATTCCCAACTTTAACCATAAAGTAAATATTAATGAAAATATAAAAGCAACTATTAAAGTAGAAAATAACGATGCATAGGTAACTTTAACAGCATCTTTATACCCATTTTTATAGGCATTAGGATTAGTTTCCACAGGTTTTGTCCATCCGAAGCCAGCTACTAATATCATAATAAATCCAATAATGTCTATATGATCTAATGGGTTTAAGCTTAACCTTCCTTGAAATCTCGGAGTTTTATCCCCTAATTTATCTGCCATCTTTGCCTTTGCATAGCCCTGAGCTGTAAAGGCTATTAAAATTCCTGGAATTACTAAAACTTTTTGTAATAAATAATTGTTCATAATTACCTCCTTACACTTGTATTATACCATAATTATGAAAATTAAATACTATTATATGTTAAATAACTATTAACAGTCATTTATAAAATTAAATATAAAAGTCCACAGCTAAAACTCTTTAATAATCTAAAGTTAAGCCTAGCTGTGAACTTTATACTAATGCTTTTTAATATCAATTCTGCTTATTGTCTATTGTATTAGTATTGGTATTTTCGGTATTATTAGGATTTTCTATTTTTTGCTCTCCAGAAGGACTATTAGGGTTATTAGGAGTGTTATTTTGATCTTGATCTCCATTATTGTCTACTGGATTATTAGAACCATTATTATTATCAGCTTGATTATTTCCATCAGATGGCTTTTCTTCATTTTCCTTTGCAGGAACTTCTTCTTTCTTTTCCTCTGAATTTTTGTTAGGATCTGTTATAACCTCTTTCTCTCTATCATTATAATCTTCTGGGTTTATATTATATATAGCATTATAAGATGCTTCTTCAGCATCATATTTAGCAGCAAGACTTTGTACTGCTAATAAGTCAAAATCCTCTACATTTGGTAATTTATCATTAAATATAAAATCATAAAGCACCTTAGAATTTTGTTCAAAATCAATTAATAAACTCCATCCTTTATCTTTATAAGGACGATCTCCAGCTATTAATTCTGTTTGTGGTATTTGAAGCTGTTCAATATTTAATGATGGTAATTTATATATTGTATATGCTAAATTTAAAGCAAGCGGTATATCAATGTTGGTCTTAACATAATTTGCCATTGTGTTTGCCAAACTAACATATTTTAATGGACTTATTTCCCTAAACTTATTAGCAACCTCTGATAAAACTCTATTTTGTCTTTCTGCTCTTTCAAAGCCGCCATTTCCTACATACCTAATTCTTGCATAGGATAAAGCTTGTTGTCCATTTAAATGTTGATATCCAGGCTCTGATAATAATGGTGAATTTAATCCAGTTGTTTCTCCAATATATTTATTTACCTCATCTAATTCATAATCCTTTACTTCGACATCTATTCCACCTAGTTGATCAATTATATCTTCAAATCCCCAGAAATTAACTATAACATATTTATCTAAATGCAAATTAAAATTTTCTTCTATAGTTTTCATTAAAAGAGCAGCTCCACCTTCTGCGCCCTTTGGCTTTCCATTTTCATCTTCTTCTATACTTCCTAAGTAAAAGGCTGTATTGATTTTATATTCATCATAATTAGGTATTTTTACTAATGTATCTCTAATTATAGAAGTTAGTTTTATTTTTTTATTATTATTATCTAAAGTTGCTATAATTATAGAATCTGAACGAGATGGTTCATCTAAAGTTCTGCCATCAATTCCAATTAACAATACATTTGTTATTCCTTCTACTTCAGAATAACTCTCTTCCTTCTTTTCCTCTGGAACATATTCATCATATATCTTATTTCTAATATTATTATAGATTGATATTCCACCTATTAATAACGCTGCTAAAATTACCACAATAGTTGTTATTACAATTTTCATCTTTTTGCTCATCTTTTTCTTATGTTTTTCTCTTCTATTTCTAGCATTCTCCAAATTTTCACTATTCATTTTTTACTCCTCCCCTAATTTATATCTTAGGAATAATATTAATATTGCACGACATAATAAATATTTTATCAAAAAATGATGATAATTTCATTACAATTTTATGTCAATTCTTAATTATATAATTTTTCTTAGTTAATCAATACTTTTATTGTATTTTTATGTTTATTTTTTATAAATTTTGTTAATAATTCAGCTAAGAGGTGATTTTATGAATAATAAATATTCAAATAACTTTAATACATTAAAAACGAAAATTTCTCTAGCAATTTTCATTATTTCTTTATTTATTATTTGTTTTTTATTAAGCTACTTTGTTTCTGATTATCTTACAAATCCAAAATATAGAGTTGAAAATGATAATTATAATAACAAAACAGTATATAATGAAACATCAAATTATTTAGATGATAATATTTTTGTTACCTTAAAAACTATAGATAACATCGATTTTTCCGAAAGTTTATCAAAGCTAAAAAATGTAATGAATTTAGAAGGCAACCTTACCCTTGATTCTTTAAGTGAAGAATTATCTAAAGTAGGATATAAACTTTCTGACTGGAATGAGGCAAAGCTGATTTACGTAAGATCAGAAGAAGTAAATTCCACATCTCTAGAACCTAATAAATATTATTTAGGAGCTGAAGAAGGTTATATAAGCATATTTAAAACTGACGAAAACGGAAAAGTAATTGAAGAAGAAAAAAAAGTATATACTGAATATAAGCCTCTAAGCGATCTCCCTGAAATAGATCAAGAGGCAATTAAAAATAACGAATTTTTCTTTGATACAAAAGATGAAGCATTAATAAAATTAAGTGAAATGGTTTCATAATAATGCAAAAATTAACTACTAAAACATACACTATTTATTATGGTTTGTTTTAGTAGTTTTTTAATGTAAACATTTTATTGATTTTTATAGTAATAATTTAATTCTTTTCACAATAAATTCTAATAAATTTCTATTTACAACTTCCCCATTAAGAATTAATATATAAATTGCCCAATAAGTTATCCAAGAAATTTATTCTATTTGGAGGTTTGTTTAATGAAAATTAGTATAATAGATATGCCATTATTTTTAGGGTGTGATAAACCCGGTGTCGAAAAGGGACCAAAAGTATTAAGAGAGAACAACCTTCTAAATATCTTTAATCAAAGTCATATAGTCTGTGATATGGGCGAAGTTCATATAAACAATGTTTCTTCAAAGGATAAATACACAGCTAATGCGAAAATGAAGTATTTAGATGAAGTTATTAAAGCAAATTTTTTATTAGCTTCTAAAGTATATGAATCTTTATCAAATTCTAATCTCCCATTAGTTATTGGGGGTGATCATTCACTGGCTTTAGGGAGCATTGCTGGGTCAAGCAAATATTTTAACAAAGATATTGCAGTTATATGGATAGATGCTCACGGAGATATAAATACAGATAAAACTTCACCTACTGGTAATATCCACGGAATGCCTTTAGCTGGTTCTATGGGAATAGGGCACGAAAGTTTAGTTAACCTTTTCTATCAAGGACAAAAAGTGAAGCCTGAAAATGTATTTTTAATAGGCTGTAGGGACTTAGATTTAGGCGAATTAGAATTAATAAAAGAATATAATCTAAATGTTTGGACAATGAAGGACATTAAAGAAAAAGGCATAACATTAGTTTTAGATGAATTAATTGAAGCCTTATATGCAAGAAATATAAATAATATTCATTTTAGTTTTGATATAGATAGTTTAGATTCTTCCCTTGTTCCTGGAACAGGTACCCCTGTAAAAGATGGACTTGCCTTTTCTGAAGGAAAAGAAATAATTGAGAGAATAATAGGAACATCTTTAGTAAGGGCAATGGATTTTGTAGAATTTAATCCGTTGCTAGATAACAATAATAGAACACTTGAAATATGTTTAGAATTATTAAAGGTAGTATCTAAATCAATGGAGAAAATATCAAATACAAATATAATAGCTGATACTTTAGTTGTTTAAACACAATAAAATTGTATATAATAACCAATAGTTTAATTTTTATCTATTGGTTATTTTTTTATATTTTATGTTATTATATAAATTATGTTATTATATACTTTGTAAACTATGTATCTTAGGAGGATAAAATGAAATTACTATTTTTTGATACAGAAACAACAAGCATAAAACCTGGCAACATATGTCAATTAAGTTATATACTTGTTGATGCTTCTACTAAACCACAAACTACAATAGGTAAAAACTTTTTTTTCACTGTAGATAATATGGATGAAGGTGCTGAAGCAGTACACGGCTTCTCCCTTGAAAAATTGTACGAATTATCTAAAGGGTGTGAATTTATAGATTTTATTCAAGATTTTATGCCTGATTTTTATGAAGCTGATTTTATTATTGGACATAACGTTCAATTTGATATAAAATTTTTAAAACATGAAATACAGCAACTTTGGGATGCTGGAATGATTGAAGAAAATTGGGAACCTAAAAATACATTTTGCACTATGTCTTATTATAAAAATATATGTAAAATTCCTAGTCCATCTGGTAGCATAAAAAACCCAAAATTATCTGAAGTTGTAGACTACCTTAAAATAAGTGAAGATCAAATAATTCAAAAAGCAAATGACCTTTTTGAAGGAAGCGGTAATTATCACGATGCAAGATTTGATACTACTGCTACATATTTATTAGTAATACAAGGTATGAAGAAAGGACTTATAAAACCTGGATATTTTTCAAATCTTTTAAAGAAATAAGGCTTTGACAGTTCACATTGCACAATTCGCAGTTCATAATTTCAGCTGAAACTACTATGTAGTTTATAAAATTTGTATTTCTTAATTCAGCTCTGCTGAATTATTTCCACAACTGTGTACCGTGCCTTGTGAACTGTTCACTTAAACAAGTCATTTTAACTATTTTCTATGAAATGCTTCTTAATATTTAATGCTATTTTTTCTCCAAGAATATTTCTTATTATGTTTATACAAGCGTTTATATTTTCTTTATAATCCCTAGCTATTATAATTTTTCCATAGTCTAAAAGCTTCTTATCTTCTGATATATTTATATTTAAATTTTTTTCTAATTCCATTAATTCCTTAGATAATAAAATAATATAATCACTATTAAAATATTCTTTTCTTATATATTCAATAATATGAGACCTGTCCAAATTTAGCTTTACACTATCACTTCCAGGAATTACAAAAATACTCTTTTTCCTAACTAATTCCTGATAGTTTCTTTCAATATAAAAATGAATTTTACCTTCAGTTACTACTTCTTTCTTATTTGAAACTAAATGGATATTAAAATAATTATTATTTAACAATTCATTTGCAGTAGTAAATATTTTTACTGCTATTGAATAATCTAAAATATTCATATCATCATAGCATAATATATAAACATCTTTATTATCAGTTCTATCATAGGCAGAAAATTGATTTTTTTCTAACTTATATGTTACTTGCTCTTTAAATTTATTTATAACTTCAAAACCTAATTTATCAAATAATTTTTTTGCTTCTTTAGTATCTGCTGAATCGATTATTGCTTCTCCACCAAAATTCCAAAAATAATACTCTAAAAGTAACTTTAATGCTTCACTTGCATATCCAAGCCCCCTATACTTATAATGGATTTTTACATTTATTCTTGCTACTTTTGTTATAGAATTATATCCATGAAAACTAACCTCTCCTACAGGATTATCTTTTAAATCATAAATGAGGCAAAAGAAATTCTTCCCATCTGTTGGATAAACCATTTTCCTATAAAACATTTCCCATTTTTCTTTAGGAAAAAAATAAGTTCCTCCTATATCCTTCATATTTTTTTCATTTCCCCATAGTTTTTCAACAAAAGATAGTTCCTCTAGTTTAGGATTTCTAATATATATTTTATTTCCCCGCCTTATATATAAATTATTCTTTTGATCCATTATACCACCTATCTATTTACTAAATTATCTTAGTTAATATAAACTACTATCTCATAATTTGCTAATTTTATCAAGAAAGATAGTTTACAAAAATCTACTTATTTTCCTATTTTGTAAGATTACAATTTTCTACAAAATATTTTCAGAATTTTTTCACAAAAAATAAAGAAGAAAAATAATTTAGTCTTACTAAACTCAAAGTGTTGTTTTATTAAACTTTGTTTTCTCTCTACATTCCTTACTTCAATATTTTCAATGGTTATAGCAATTATTTTTACAATAAAAAATCAATATTTTTTAAAAAAATATTGATTTATATTTCATTAATAGATATAATATCTATTGTTTGTTTAGTAATCATAAACTTAGTGTTTAGTATTAAGAAGATACTATTCTACTAATATTTTTTAATTTTAATAAATTGTTAATATAAAAATAATAGTAAATAGAGGTGTATTTGTGAATATTGGAGAAAAAATACGTAGATTACGTATTGAAAAACAATTAACTCAGGAAGAACTTGCAAATAGGTGTGAACTTTCTAAAGGTTTTATATCTCAAGTAGAAAACGAATTAACCTCACCTTCTATAGCTACTTTAGTAGATATATTAGAAACATTAGGGACAAATCTAACAGAATTTTTTAGTGATGCCAGTGAGGAAAAAATCACCTTCACCTATGAGGATATGTTCGAAACTGAAAATGAAGAACTGAAATATAAGCTAAAATGGCTTATACCTAATGCTCAAAAGAATCAAATGGAACCCATTATGATTACTTTAGAAGCTAATGGACGATATATTGAAGAAGAACCTCATGAAGGTGAAGAATTTGGATATGTGCTTTCAGGATCAATAATACTTCATATAGGAAATAAAAAATTTAAAGTAAAAAAGGGAGAAAGTTTTTACTTTAAGCCAAAGTCAAATCATTATATTTCTAATAATGGAAAAACTCAGGCTAAAGTCCTTTGGATTAGTACGCCGCCATCATTTTAATTTATATAAAAGAGGTGTTTAAATTGAAACAAAATATAATTGAACTTAAGGGGATTTCTAAAACTTTTGATGATAACCTAGTTTTAGATAATATTAATTTATGTATCAAAGAAAATGAATTTTTAACATTGCTGGGTCCCAGTGGATGCGGTAAAACTACTACCTTAAGAATTATCGCTGGTTTTGAAGAAAGTAATAGTGGTGAATTATTATTTAATGGTACAGATATATCCACTTTACCTCCTTATAAAAGGCAAGTAAACACCGTATTTCAAAAATATGCTCTATTTCCTCATATGAATGTTTATGAAAATATTGCTTTTGGGCTTAAAATAAAAAAACTTTCTAAAGCTGAAATTGATAGCAAGGTAAAAAATATTCTTAAACTTGTTTCTTTAGAAGGCTTTGAAAAGAGAAATATCGAATCCCTAAGTGGTGGACAGCAGCAAAGAATTGCTATAGCAAGAGCTCTCGTTAATGAGCCAAAGGTATTGCTTCTTGATGAACCTCTTGGAGCATTAGACTTAAAACTTAGAAAAGAAATGCAATTAGAATTAAAGAAAATTCAAAAAAGACTTGGAATTACTTTTATTTTTGTAACCCATGATCAAGAAGAAGCTTTAACTATGTCAGATAAAATAGTTGTTATGAATAAAGGTAAAATACAACAAATGGGCACTCCAGAAGATATTTATAATGAACCTGCTAATGCTTTTGTTGCTGGATTTATTGGTGAAAGCAACATATTTGACGGTATTATGCTGGAAGATTATAAAGTTAAATTTTCTAACAAAATATTTGAATGTGTTGATAAAGGCTTTTCTCAAAACGAGAATGTTGATATCGTAATAAGACCTGAGGATATTAAAATTGTTTCAGCTGATAAAGGTATGTTAAAAGGAATTGTTAAATCAGTTATTTTTAAAGGTGTTCATTATGAAATTGAAGTTGAAGAAGGAAATAATAAATGGATATTACACAATACAAAATCTGCAGAAGTAGATTCCATTATTGGACTAGATATTTATCCTGAAGATATCCATATAATGAGAAAGGCTGCTGAAAATGAGTAAAATAAAGAAAAATAAAACTAACTTTTTAGCATATCCTTTTATCATTTGGAGCACAATCTTTATTGTAGTACCTTTATTAATAGTTTTATTCTTTGCCTTTACAATCAAAAATCCTAATGGCAACTATGTGTTTTCCTTTGAAAACTTTAATAAACTATTTAACGCTGAATACATGAAGGTTTTTCAAAGAAGTTTATGGTTAGCCTTTTTATCAACAATTTGGTGTTTAATTTTAGGATATCCTGTAGCATATTTTATTTCTAAAATGAAACCTTCTAAAGGAAGTATAATGATAATGTTATTTATAGTTCCTATGTGGATGAATTTCTTACTTAGAACTTATGCTTGGATGCCCATCCTTGGTAAAAATGGTTTTATAAATAATATCCTTGGTTTCTTTAATTTAGGACCTTATCAATTTTTATATAATGACGGTACTGTTATTTTAGGTATGATTTATAATTTCTTACCTTTTATGATACTACCAATATATACTGTCCTAACAAAAATGGATAATAATCTTCTAAACGCTGCAGCAGATCTAGGAGCAAATAGATTTCAAGTATTTCAAAAAATTGTCCTTCCCCTTAGTATGCCAGGGGTAATATCAGGAATAACAATGGTATTTATGCCTGCTGTTTCAACCTTTGTTATTTCAAGATTATTAGGCGGTGGACAATATACCCTTCTAGGTAACTTAATAGAACAACAATTTACAAATGTAGGAAATTGGAACTTCGGTTCTGCCATATCAGTATTTATGATGATAATAATATTAATATCCATGGCTATAATGAGTAAATTTGATAGCGCCGATTCAAAAGAAGGGGGAGGGCAATTATGGTAAAAAAATTAGAAAATTTCATAAAAAGATTTTATCTTTTATTGATATTTATTTTCTTATATACTCCGATAGTTTCGCTGATGGTTTTCTCCTTTAACGAATCAAAAACCATGGGTAAATGGACTGGTTTTACTTTGAAATGGTACAAAGAATTATTTGATAACAGTCGAATAATGGAAGCATTATTTTATACAGTACTAATTGCTATAATTTCTTCAATAATTGCTACAATAATAGGTACTTTTGCTGCAATTGGAATTAATAAAATGAAAGGTTCTAAAAAAACCCTTTTATTAAATATAAATTATCTACCAGTTTTAAACCCTGATATAGTAACAGGAATATCTTTAATGAGTTTATTTATATTTATTAGACCATTAATAAATGTAGAATTTGGTTTTGCTACAATGCTTCTAGCTCATATAACTTTTGATATACCTTATGTTGTATTAGCAGTATTACCAAAGCTAAGACAATTACCTGATAATATTGAAGAAGCTGCTTTAGATTTAGGCGCTACTCCAGGTTATACTTTAAGAAAAATAATATTACCACAAATAAAACCAGGAATTATTTCAGGTATGCTTATTGCCTTTACTATGTCTATTGATGATTTTGTTATTAGTTTCTTCACTACTGGTCCAGGAGTTACTAATCTTTCTATAGAAATCTACTCCATGGCTAGAAGAGGTATTAAGCCAGAAATTAATGCATTATCTACGTTAATGTTTATTACTGTTTTATGTCTTCTATTAATTGCAAATAGAAAAGAATTTATAACAAGAGGTGATAAAATTGAAAAAAATTAAACAAGTTGTTGCACTATGTACATCATTACTACTACTATCATCATCTTTAGTATCATGCTCATCTAAAGGTAATGGAAATAATAAAGAGGAAAGAGTTTTAAATGTATTTAATTATGGAGATTATATCGATGAGGATCTTATAGACAAATTTGAAAAAGAAACTGGAATAAAAGTTATTTATGATACTTATGAAACAAATGAAATAATGTATCAAAAAGTAAAAAGTAATCCAGGAGCATATGATATATTATTCCCATCTGACTATATGATAGAAAAAATGATTAAAGAAGATATGCTGGAAAAACTAGATTTTAATAACATTCCTAACTATGAATATATTGGTGAGCAATATAAAAATTTAGTTTATGACCCAAATAATGAGTATTCTGTTCCATATATGTGGGGAACTATTGGTATAATATACAATGCTGATAATATTAAAGATAATATTGATAGCTGGAATAATCTTTGGAATGAAAAATACTCTGGAGATATCTTAATGTTTGATTCTATCAGAGATACTCTTGCAATTTCATTAGCAAGAAAAGGATATTCTATTAACTCTACAAATCCAAAAGAAATAGAAGAAGCTGCTAATGAATTAATCAAACAAAAACCTTTAGTTCAAGCTTATGTTATGGATGAAGTAAAAGAAAAAATGGTTAATGGTGAAGCTAACTTTGCAACTGTTTATTCTGGCGATGCAATATATATTCAACAAGATGCACCTGATATCAACTTTAAATACGTTGTTCCTAAAGAAGGTTCTAATATTTGGTTTGATGCTATGGTTATTCCAAAAGGTGCTGTAAATAAAGATGAAGCTGAAGAATTTATAAATTTCTTAAGCAATCCTGAGAACGCAAAACAAAATGTTGAATATATAGGATACTCTACTCCAAATGTAGCTGCTTACGAACTATTAGATAAAGAAATTCAAAATAACGAAACAGCATATCCTTCAGAAGAACTTCTTAAAAAATGTGAAATATATAGAGACTTAGGTGAAAATATTAAACTTTATGATGATGCATGGCTAAATGTAAAAATGAAATAAATTACAAAGGGAACTTTATGTAAACTACTAAGTTATACAAAGTTCCCTTTTGGATTCTCATTCAATTTAGTTAATAAATTTTATCGACTAAATTATCTACTATCACCTATTACTTTTTAATTATTATTAAACCATAATTCAATTTCATTCATAGCACTTTCCATGCTATCAGAAGCATGCACACAATTTTCTCTTATACTAGTGCCAAATAATTTCCTTATTGTGCCTTCTTCTGCCTTTGTAGGATCAGTGCTTCCATTAATTTTTCTAATTCTTTCAATAGCATTTTCTCCTTCTAAAACCATTGCACATAATGGTCCTTTAGTAATAAATTCTATTAAAGGTTCATAAAAACTTTTTCCTATATGATCTTTATAATGTTTAGCTGCAAAACTTCTACTTATAGTTTCCATTTTTAATTTTACAACCTTTAATCCATTTTCCTCATACATATTAATAATTTTTCCTACTAAGTTTCTTTCCACCGCATCTGGTTTAATTAGTACTAATGACCTCTCCATAATTCTCCTCCCGTTTATTAAATTTTGTTATATATTATTTTTCCCTCAATTATATTATATATGATATAATTTTTTTATAAAGAGTTAGGGAGGTATTTTATGGTTAGATTTCATATTTTAGCACAAGGTAGAGTTCAAGGAGTAGGCTTTAGATTCTTTTGCCAAATGAATGCAACATCCCTAGGCTTAACAGGATGGGTAAAAAACTTATATAATGGTGATGTTGAAATGGAAGTTCAAGGTGATTTGGATAAGATTAATAAATTTATTGATCTTGTTAAGGAAGGTAATAGATTTATACGTGTAGATAATTTAAATGTTAAAGAAATTGATATAAAAGATAAAGAGAAGAAATTTACAGCAAAATATTAAAAGATTGTGAAGCAATCTTTTAGTTTACAGTTTATAAGGTGCAGTTCTCAGTTAAGTAAGAAACTACTACGTAGTTTCTAAAATTATATTTCTATAATCTCTTTTGGAGATTATAAATATTATAATTCAGCTTAAGCTGAATTATTTCCTAAACTGTACACTGTGAACTGTACACTGCACACTAATAAAGATTGCTTCACAATCTTTTATAATTGTTCATCTATTTCATATAGTTTATACTCTTCAATTATTCCTATTAATATATCTGCATATATTAATTCTCCATTTTCGTCTGTTACAGTTGCATAACCTGCTCTTTCTAAAGCTTCTGCTTGACCTATATAATCATTACTATCAAATAAACCATTTTCAGAATATCTAGAATTTTCATATAAAAATCTTCCATGATCTTTAATTGAAGCTTTATAGCTATCATATGTTCTAAAGTTAGCAGTAATTTTATCTTGATAATTTTCCATAGTTTCAAAAGTAACTACTTCTCCAGTATAACTTTCATCAGCCTTTATTCCAAATAAATTATGATATTCCTTTGCCAATGTTGATTCCCCAAAATCAGATTCTACTACTGCTTGCGCAATTGTTATAGAGGGCAGTATTCCATACTTTTTATAATTCTCTAATGCACCCTCTTTAACCATTTCTATAAACTCTATTTTTGAAGAATAAGTTTCATTATTTCTACTTTTCGATAGAATATTGAAACTTATAATAAAACTTGCAGCAAACAATATTGATAATAGTATTAATTTATTTTTAAAATTTTTTCTTTTATTAAAGATTTTATAATTTTCTATCCCTCTATATGTTCCTAATCCCCTCATATTCCCCCTCACAATCCTATTAAAATATAACCGTATAAATCACTAATTTCATTGGAATAGTAATTTATACGGTATAATTAAAATATTTTTCTATTTATGAACTTAATTTATTAAATTTAATATTTCTAATGGATGACTAACAAAATAGTCTGGATTAGCTTCCTTTAATTTTTCTTTATTAATATAGCTATATTCAACTGCACAGGTTTTACAGCCCGCATTTTTTCCACATAAAATATCATAATTACTATCACCTACAATAATGGCTTCTTTAGGAGCAATTGAAAGTTCTAGACAAGCCTTTAAAGCTGGTTCTGCGTAAGGTTTATGTAATTCTGTTAATTCAGGAGTAACAATAACATCTATAAATTCAAGAATTCCTGCTATTTTCATTCCTCTTATTGCAATTTTTCCTCTTTTTGAAGTAACTATTGCTATCTTTATTCCTTTAGCTTTAAGCTGTGTTAATAACTCTTTTACACCATCAAAAGCAAAACACATTTTATCATGCATTTCTTCATTATTACTTCTATAATAATTTATTAAATCTTCTAAAATATCTTTATTAAATTTATCTATTTTTTTTAAATGATATTCAAAGGCATCCTTCAGAGGAATTCCAAAAAAGCTTACTATTTCATTTCTTTCTAAAATAATACCTAACTTGTCCTTAAAAGTCCTATCAAAAGAATTATATATTAACTCATTTGTATCTAATAATGTTCCATCTAAATCAAATAATACTGCTTTTATCATCTATTACTCCTATTTCTTCTTTATATTATAGCTGGGTAAGCATTTTTAATTCTATACACATTATAGAATTTTTTTCAATAAAACACAAGCTAAAGCACAATAACTTCCATATTATAATACATATTCCATGTTATACTAAATATATATATTAATAATATAGTAATAAATATTTATTAATTTTTTAAAGTATATTTTTTATAATATATAAAAAATATAAATTACTTTTTGGAGGTTAGACTATGAATTTCCAATTGTATGAATTGTTATTATTATTTTTCATATATTCTTTTTTAGGTTGGTGTTTAGAAGTTTCCTATGCAGCTATTAACACAGGTAAATTTGTTAATAGAGGCTTTTTATACGGAGTGATTTGTCCAATATACGGAATAGGAGCAGTAATTGTAATTATTTCTCTTACACCATTAATAAATAATATTTTAATTTTATTTTTAGGTTCAGTTTTCCTCACTAGCTTTTTAGAATTCATTACTGGTTTTATTTTAGAAAAAGTCTTTCAAAATAAATGGTGGGACTACTCCAATCTCCCTTTTAATATTAAAGGGTATATATGCCTCAGATTTTCTATTTATTGGGGAATTGGATGTGTATTTATTATGAAAATTATACAGCCTTTTATTTATACATTTATAAAAGCTCTTCCTATTATTCTAGGTAAGTTTATCATTACACTCATGATATTACTTATACTCATAGACATTATAGCTACAATAATAACAGTATTAAATCTTAATAAAAGATTAAAATTAATAGATGAAATTTCAAGAAATATTAAAAAACTTTCAGATGAGATTGGACAGACAATTTCAGACACAAGTTTAAAGGTTTCAGAAAAGATTTCTCCTATTAAAGAAGATTTAAATAACCGTAAATTAATACTTGATGAATTGAAAGTAAAATACAAAGAAATGTTTGAAAAAAATATACGTAGCCATAATAGAATATTAAAAGCCTTCCCAAGTTTAAGATCTAAAAAATACAACTTAATCTTAGAAAAGCTTAAAAATTACCATATAAAAAAATAAATATTTGGTGCAGATGGCGGGACTTGAACCCGCACGAGGATTCCCTCGTCACCCCCTCAAGATGATGCGTCTGCCATTCCGCCACATCTGCATATTTTGTATAATTTATTTTAAGATATTTTAATAAAACTTTCAAGAGAAATAATAATCCAATTTATCCTTTTATAAATTTAAAATAAGGAGATATATAATTATATTAATATATCTCCTTATTTTTAGATTTTAGAAGCTAAAATAACTAATTTTTAATCTATAAATTGTTAATTGATATAACAATTGATCCATATGGTCCTAAAAACGCCTTATTTCCTTCAATTCTATTTTCCTTAGAATTAGTTAAAAGAACTTTATCAATATTCTTTAATTCATCCCAATCAACAAAGGTACTTTTTTCATAGAAATTGCATAGCACAACAATTTTTTTATTGTCTTTTTCTCTTATATAAGCTAATACTTGTGGATGATCTTCTAAAACAGGTATAAACTTTCCTTCTGAAATTATGTCACTTTCTTCTCTTAGTTTTATAAGCTTTCTGTAATAATTTAAAATTGAATTTCCATTTCTATCTTCTAATTTAACATTTATTTCAGTATAATTTTTAGCTGCATTTATCCAAGGAGTTCCTTTTGTGAAGCCTCCATTCTTTTCACTATTCCATTGCATAGGTGTTCTTGAGGTATCTCTTGATCTATTATTTAATATATCTAATACTTCTTTTTCATCTACTCCATCTTTTAATAGGATCTCATATGCGTTTAAGGATTCAACATCCCTAAACTCTTCTATACTTTCAAAATTTGGATTCGTCATACCTATTTCTTCACCTTGATATATATAAGGAGTTCCTCTCATTAAATGAATTACTGTCCCTAACATTTTAGCAGATTCTTCCCTATAAACAGTATCATTTCCAAACCTTGATACTATTCTTGGTTGATCGTGATTACACCAAAATAATGCATTCCATCCATTTCCCTTTTCCATTTGAACTTGCCATGTAAATAGCAAATCTTTTAATGCTTTAAAATCAAAAGGCATTAGCTCCCACTTTTTATTATTCTTATAATCCACCTTTAAATGGTGAAAGTTAAATACCATATCTAATTCCTTATTATCAGGATTAGTATATTTAATACAATTTTCTATATTAGTGGATGACATTTCTCCAACAGTCATTATATTTTCATATTTTGAAAATACTTCTTTATTCATAAGATTTAAATACTCATGAATTCTAGGTCCATCTGTATAAAATCTTCTTCCATCTCTTGTTGCATCGCTATAATCATCATCTAAAAATCTTTGATCCTTCGATAATAAATTTACAACATCTAACCTAAAACCATCTACACCCATATCCAGCCAATATCTCATCATCTTAAATATTTCTTCCCTAACCCTTGGATTCTCCCAATTCAAATCAGCTTGAGTTACATCAAATAAATGTAAATAATATTTATTCAAACTCTCTACATATTCCCATGCTGATCCTCCAAATTTTGAACTCCAATTATTAGGTTTATCTCTCCAAATATAGAAATCATGATATGGATTATCTTCCCCTTTTAAAGCTTCTTTAAACCAATAATTCTCTGTTGATGTATGGTTAACAACCATATCCATTATTAGTTTCATACCTCTTTTATGAGTTTCATTTAAAAGCCTCTTAAAATCGTCAATGGTCCCAAACATTTCATCAATGTTATAGTAGTCAGCTATGTCATATCCATTATCATTCTGAGGTGACACATAAATAGGTGTTAGCCATATAACCTTTACCCCTAGACTATTTAGATAATCTAATTCTTCTATTATTCCTACTATATCTCCAATTCCATCTCCATTACTATCCTTAAAACTCTTTGGATAAATTTGATATACTACTGATGATTTCCACCAATTTTTCTTGTCCATAACTTCACCTCTTACAAATAATAGGTGGTTGCAGCGAAGCTACAACCACTTTAATTTAATTCATTGTTGCAGATTCTTTTGCTTCAACTAACTCTTGATAATCTTTTGAATATTTTTTATCAAATACAAATGTTAATGCTGCAGGAACGATTACTGCTACTAACATAGCAATTATAAATTGTACCCAATATTGAGGTTGAATTGCTAAGAAACCTGGTAATCCTCCTATACCGATTGAGTTAGCTAAAACTCCAGTAAGTATTGATACAACAGCTGCTGATGCTGATCCTATTAATGCTGCATAGAATGGATATTTATATTTTAAGTTAACACCAAACATTGCTGGTTCAGTAACTCCAAGCCATGCTGAAATACCAGCTGATGCTGCTACAGATTTAAGTTTTGCATTCTTTTTATAAATAATTAACATTGCAACCGCTGCTGAACCTTGAGCTATATTGCTTAGAGCTATTAGAGGCCATATCATTGTTCCTCCATTATTTGCGATAAGTTGTAAGTCTACAGCTATAAATGTATGATGTAATCCTGTAATAACTAATGGTGCATATAATAATCCAAAAATTATTGCTCCAAGTAATTTAATCGGTCCAGTTAATAAATAGTTAAATACAAGTGCTATATTATCTCCAAGTACTCTTGATACTGGTCCTATAACAATATAAGATAATAATAAAGTTACTAGTAATGCTACAAATGGTATAATAATCATTTTTAATACATCTGGTATATACTTACGTAATGAAAGTTCTAATTTGCTTAGTAAAATACCTGATAACATAGCTGGTATTACTTGTGCTTGATAACCAACCTTATCAATTGTAAATAGTCCAAAATCCCAGAATGGAACTGTTCCTTCTTGTACAGCTGCCGCATAACCGTAAGCATTTAAAAGTTGTGGTGATACTAAAGTAATACCTAAAACAATACCTAAAATTTCTGAACCACCAAACTTTTTAACTGTTGACCAAGTTATTGCGACTGGTAAGAAATGGAATATAGCTTCTCCTAATATCCATAAGAAACTATGAATTTCTGCTAATACTGGATATAGATCTGTAAGAGCTTGAGTTCCATCTCCAAAAACCTTCATATCTCCTATAATATTTCTAAATCCTAGTATTAAACCACCTGTTATAATTGCTGGTAATATTGGTACGAATATTTCAGCTAGTCCACTTATTATTCTTTGTAAAAGTGACATATTTTGTTGAGCTGCTTTTTTAGCCTCTTCTTTTGATACCCCTTTTACCCCTGATACTTTTACAAAATCATCAAAGAATGTTTTTACTTCATTACCAATGATAACTTGGAATTGTCCAGCATTTGTAAAAGTCCCCTTTACTGTTGGTAATTTTTCAATTTCTTTTACGTTTGCTTTTCCTTCATCTTTTAGTACAAACCTTAACCTAGTCACACAGTGACTTAAACTTGCAATATTTTCTTTTCCCCCTACAAGTTCTAATAGGTCTAAGGCTTCTTGTTTAAATTTACCCATTCTCCTCACCTCATATATAAAATTAATATTTTTGATTACGATTACATTATATCTTGTTTAAACATGCTTGTCAATAGTTGTTTAAACATGTTTTTTTTATTTTTTGCAGTTATTCAATTTTTATTTTTATTTTTAAGTGATATAATATACATAGATTATTTATCAAAGGAGAACTGTCATGCTATGAAACAAGTTAAATACACAGAAATATATGAATACTTAAAAAATAAAATTATATCAAATGACTATAAAGCTGGAGAAAAAATCCCTTCCGAAAATGAATTAACAGCATTATTTAATGTCAGTAGAAATACAGTAAGAAGGGCCATAGATAAACTTTCCTTTGAAGGCTTTGTAACAAGTGTTCATGGAAAAGGAGTATTTGTTATAGAAAAACATCAACTTAAATTCCTAGTTGGAGGGCTTCAAAGCTTTAGGGAAGCATCTGAAACAAATGAAGTTTTATATTTTACTAATTTACATACTTTCGAAGAAATAATAATAGATGAAAAACTTTCAAAAATTACAGGTTTTCCTTTAGGCTCTAAAGTTATTCACATTATTAGATCAAGAAATATAGACGGTGAAGAAACAATCCTTGATATTAACTATTTCCTAAAAGATGTTGTAAATGGGATTACAAAAGATATTGCTATACATTCCATTTATGATTACTTAGAAAATGATCTTTCATTAAAAATAGCTGGGGCACAAAAAATAGTTTCTGTTGAACCTGCATCTAAGCTAGATAAGAAATACTTAGAACTTAAAAAATATAATTTAGTAGCAATTATTAAAAACTATGTAAATTTAGATGATGGAACATTATTTGAATATACAGAATCTAGACATAGACCTGATAAATTTATTTTTTCTACATACGCAAAAAGACTATAATAAAAAAACAGACTGCCTAAGCAGTCTATTTTTTATTATGTTTTAATCTTTTTAAAGTATAATATATATCTTCTAAATCTTTGTCGCTTAAATCATCAATATTATCTAAATTATATTTTATTAAATCAATTGCATTTTCTCTATAACCTTTCTTTTGTTTTTTATAACCTTCTTTATTTATTATATATACAGCCATCGTACTTGTTGTAACACTGATAAAACCTACCCCTAATATCATTAATAAAATAGCTACAATTTTTCCTAAGGGACTTTCTATTAATACATCTCCATATCCAACAGTAGTAAAGGTTACAAAGCTCCACCAAATAGCATCTATAAAGGGCATTTCTTCTAAAAGCGAAATGACAACAGCTCCTAATACAATTATTATAGTTGTTAAAATTAATAAATAATTAAATTTATTTTCTTTTACCAAATATTTTATATTATTCTTAAACTTTAATATTAGTATAATCAAAATAATCAAATTAAAAATCAGATTTATATTGTGTCCTATAATAGTAAAATTTGATAAACTATCAATGTATTTAAGCGGAATTAATGATATTAAATCTACCTTATTATTTAATATAAATTGAAATTTATTTTTACTTCTAACTATTCTAAAGAAATAATCAGCAGAAAAAACAATACAAATTATCAAATTTATATATAATAAAGTCTCTTGCACAATGTAGGGCATAGTATACATTAATTTTATAATTATTATTATAGAATTCATTAAAGACAACAAACCAATAAAGGTTCTATGTAAATTAACTTTATTCACAACTATTCCTCTCTTAATATTGTTCTCTATATATTTTATAATTCTATTATTAATAAAATGATATAAGTAATGAAAAGTTAACTTACAATATCAATAGAAATTATATCAAGTTAAATTTCTGATATAAAAATACCGTATACTTAACATTGAATATACGGTATTTTACTTTATATTATTTTTCATTTAGTATTGAGAACTTATAAATAGTTTCTTTTGAATACTCTTCTCCTTTTCTTAATATAGAATATTTTGTAAATATATTATCTTCTCCAATTGGAGGATTTTGAGTTTCAATTGCAATAGCATCTCTTCTGTTAGGTTTTCTTCCACAATCTAATACCTTATCATCTGGGAAATTTAATGTATATAAAACTACAGACTTTTGATTTGTATATACATCCATTACTCTACCAGATTCTTTATGAACTAATCTTAATTTTAAATCACCTTCATTATTTAACATCCACGGATGATCATAACCTTGTCCAATTGCTAATTGCGGATCATCTCTATCTATATCTCTTCCAATTTTCTTTGCTATATTAAAATCAAAAGGAGTATTTTCTACATATAATAATCTTCCTGTAGGAACTTGATTATTATTTAATTCAATTAAAAAATCACTATTTACATATAGATAATGATTTAATATATCTTCTTTACAATTTCCACTTAAATTAAAATAAGAATGATTAGTTAAATTTACTAAAGTATCTTTATCACTTACCGCTTTATAAGTTATTTTAAACTCATTATTTTCATTTATAGTATATATTATATTAACTTTTAAATTTCCTGGATAACCCTCTTCTCCATCCTTACTAAAATAAGATAATAAAGCACTAACTTCATTTTCATTCTCATGAACTTCTACATTAAATATTTTAAAAGTAAATCCATTTGGTCCCCCGTGCCCTTGATTAACTCCATAATTTTTATTAAAGGTTAAAACTTCATCATTTAACTTCGTAGTTCCATTTGCAATCCTGCCTGCAGTTCTTCCAACTATTGCTCCATAATAAGATGGATTAGTAACATAAGTCTCTAAATCCTCATATTTTAAAACTACATTTTCAATATTACCTTTCTTATCAGGTACTAGTATATCCGTAATTACTCCTCCCAAATTTAAAAAATCAATTCCAAATCCCTTAGAATTTCTTAAACTAAAACTAATTATTTCACTATTTTCTCTCATATTTATAAAAACCTTTTCAATACACATAGCACTCTACCTTTCATTAACATTTATAATTTAAATATAATCTTTTTTCCTATTTAAAGTCAATAAAATAAATAAAAATAAAAGAGATTCCCTAACTTCCCTTAGGCAATCTCCTTAACTTATAAATATTATTAAATTATTTCATTTATATTTTAAGTCTTTTAATGAGGCTTTTTATATTTATAACTGATGCAACTGCCATGCATATTAAACAATCAATTAATATAAAGGAACCATTATATATAAAAGAATAGACTATCGGTGTCAAATTATAATCTGCAGCATAACTTCCCCAGAATATTACACCAGCAGTAAAGTTAAATACAAACATTCCAAAGAATCCTACTGCTATGGCAATAAATTTATTATTTTTAAAGAAACCAGATAATCCCACTGCCATGAAAGGAAGAATATAATCAAATATCACCTGAATAGGATGTAAAATATATGCAGGTCCAATAATGAAATTTAAAATACCATATAAAAAGCCTGTAAACATACCTATAATAGGACCATAAATTAATGAAATTAATATTATTGGAAGCATTCCCGCGATTGATGCACTTCCACCAAAAGGTAATTGAAATACCTTTATCATCTCTAAAACAACTGTCATAGCCAAAGTTATGGCAATATGAGCAATTAATCTTGAAGTGAATTCAACTTTTTTCACTTTAATAAACACAAAAAATATAATTAGCATACCTATTATTGTAGCTATGCTTGTCCAGTTGGACATAATTCCTTTAATATTTTCTAAAATTTCCATAAAAAATCCTCCTTCTACTGTGCTAAGGAGTAATATACCTTGATTATTAATAGAAAAAGCCGTGTTCGCGGGAACACGGCAAAATAAGCAATAAACATTTATTAACTTATTTATGGCTTCCCTACGATAGTATTATCTATATCAGGTATAAGGGTTAATGATTGAAAAATCATTTCTCAGCCGAAGCACCCCTAGCACATAATTATATTTTACTTTTACATAAGATATAATATCACATTTATTAATCTATTTCAAATGAATATTTTTATTGATTTTATATAAAAAACTCATAAACCATTAAAAAGTTTATGAGTTTTAAACTAAAGGAATTTTATTTTAAAAAGATTTTCCTGGAATAACAGCATCTATAATTCCAATAACTAAAGCTGCTAATAATGCTCCTATCATTGAAACTCTCATATTTGGAACTATGAATTGAGCAACATATATTATTATTGCTGATATTACAAATCCTTTTAATCCTCTTCCTAATGGAGAAATTTCATCTCCCATCATTCTTTCCACTAAATAATCAAGAACAGTAATTACAACTGCTGCAATTAAAAATGACCACAAACCATTTATGCTAAATCCTGGGGTAAAAAAAGATGCAATAGCTAAAATCACTGCTACCATTACAAGCCTTATTATCCATGACATTGCTCCACTTTCTACTTTATTATGTTCCATAAATATTCCTCCTATGTTTTTATAATTTAATGTTTTTAAACAATTATATTATTTGCATAAATGCAGAAAAATATTTATGTCTAATTTTTCTTAGTAATATTATTAGTTAATTTAACTATTAAATCGTGTACAAAATTTGAACCCCTGCTCACCAATATTCCTGTTAATATTATTCCAAGATAAGGTATTTTATTATTTATTTTTAATAATTCAAAAATATCTAAATCAGTAGAAATAGTTATAATTATCGAAATAACCAAAGCCCCTACCTTATCTACACATAACTTTCCATCTTGCCAAACCATTTTTAATGTTTCCCATATACTTTCTGCAAGCACAGAAATAATTATAATAATAAATAAATTTTGCATTTAAACTCTCCTTTATTTTTAGAATTTATTAAAATTTATTCAGAAAAGGCTGCTTAAATGCTAAACTTAATATTATTTTTATAAATAAAAAAAGCACCTCTTATTTTACATAAAAGGTGCTTTTATATAATTTCTATAATTAAATTTTCATTAAGCATATTAAGTCTTTTAAATTAATATATAATTAGGCAAATACTTGGGCGAGTTTCCCCTAAGTATAGCCCTTATAAACACATTGTTGCAAGCAAGCCGTAAGCGGAGTTCTGTATTAAGCAATCATCTATCTAGGCTTATTGTTACCAATAAGCTCAAGCGGCACACCCGGAGACGGAGCGGGCCACCCCATAATGTCTCCCTATTCGGCCTTGCTCCAGGTGGGGTTTACATAGCCATCATGTCACCATGATGCTGGTGAGCTCTTACCTCACCTTTCCACCCTTACCTTAATCATTAACTAAGAAAATATTTAACTAATGTTAAGGCGGTATATCTCTGTTGCACTATCCTTCAAGTCGCCTTGACTGGACGTTATCCAGCACCCTGCCCTATGGAGCTCCGACTTTCCTCTCCTAGATCAAGTCTAGCAGCGATTGCATGTCTTACTTGCAAAAAGTATCTTACCATAAATAATTATATTTTGCAAATGCAATTTTTAGTTTACAAAAATTGAAAAATAACAATTAGCATAATTAAAATAACCCAGGAATAAAAACTAATTCCTGAAAACAACAAGGTTAACACTATAAGAACAATTACACATATCTTTGCAGCTGTATTTTCCGATTTGCTTGTGCACTTACTTGTAATAATTCTTTTATTTATACCATGAACTAATTCTTTAAATGTATCTTGAAGAACTTTTGTCCAAGGACTCTTCTTCTTTCTATAATAATATTTACTCACAATAATCCCCATAACAAATACTACTCTTATTATTTATATTATAAATTTAAAGATATTATGTGAAAATTATAAAAATATATATGGATCTATAGATTTATTTGATATTAGCACTTCAACTTCACCAAAGTTTTCTTGTATTTCTTTCATGACTTCTTGGAACACTATCCATTCTGAAGAAAAATGACCTATATCAATAATTGAAATCCCCATTTCCTTATAATCGGAGGCATAATGATAAGTTGTATCCCCTGTTATGATGCAATCTGCTCCTTTGTTATGGGCAATGTAAAAAAATGATGAGCCGCTGCCATTTATTATTGCAATTTTTCTTATTTTTTCTTTTCCAATAACAACTTTTACTGCTTCTATATTCAATTTTTCTTTTATGTGACTTATTAATTCTTCTATCCTGATATCTTCCTCAAGGGTTACTAATCTTCCAAGCCCTTCTGATTTATCATTCCTAGAATTTTTATTTATCTCTAATAATTCACCCTTTTCAAAACCAAGAATTTTGACAATGGTTTCATTTAGTCCTCTTTCTGCTGAATCTAAATTAGTATGACTGGAATAAAGACTAATATCATTTTTTATTAATTCTATTATTTTTTTTCCTAATAAACTATCTGTTGTTATGCTACTTGGCTTTTTAAAAATAAGAGGATGGTGAGTTATTATCAAATCAATATTTTTTCTTTTTGCTTCTTCTATAACTTCTAAAGTACAATCTAAGGCTAATAATATCTTTTTTACTACTGCTTCTTTATTTCCCACCATTAATCCTACATTATCAAAATCTTCTTTTAAATTAGCTGGAGCAAAGTCCTCCATTATTTTAATAATATCTTTAACTTTTTTCATAAATCATCACCCTTATAAATAATTTATCATTTTTGAAATTAAATCTATCTTATTATTAATTGTTTCTTTTCTTATTTTAGCATTCTCTGTTTCTTCATTTATATAACCTAAAATTCGATTATAATTTTCTATCTTTAGCTTTAAATAATCTTTTAATAGTGGATGTTTTTCCATCAATAATTTAGGACTTACTTCATAATATATAGGATCTAATTGGGTGATTTCGCCTTTTTTTCTTTTCACCTTAAAAAGTTCATAATATATATTTTCATCTAAACAAAGATCTTCTTTAATTATTTCATAATTATTATTATATAAATATTCCCTTAAAACTTCTGGATTTTGAGCTGGTTGCAAAATAAGGTAATCTAATTCATTTACTTTATCTATACTATCTTCTAAAATATTTACTATTAAATTACCACCCATGCCAGCAATTATTATAATATTAGCTTCATTATTATTTAATGGTTTAAGTCCATTTCCTAATCTAAATTCTAATTTATCATCTGCTCCCTCTAGAATTGCATTCAACCTTGCCTTATCTAAAGGAAACTTATTTACATCTGTAGCAATAGCCTTTTGACAAAGATTATTTTTTACAGCATAAATAGGTATATAACCATGATCTGTTCCTATATCTGCTAAAACTCCTGTTGGGTCGATATTGTTTATAATAAGTTTTAATCTTTTGCTTAGTTCCATTTTTCTACTCCTTGCTAAATAAAATTAGCACCTTTTGGTGCTAATCTAAATAATCCTTTAATTTTTTACTTCTTGAAGGGTGTCTTAATTTTCTAAGAGCCTTTGCTTCAATTTGTCTTATTCTTTCTCTTGTTACATTAAACTCTTTTCCTACTTCTTCAAGAGTTCTTGCTCTACCATCATCTAGACCGAATCTTAATCTTAACACCTTTTCTTCTCTAGGTGTTAGAGTATCTAATACATTTATTAGTTGTTCCTTAAGCATTGTAAAAGCGGCAGCTTCTGCTGGTGCTAAGGCATCATCGTCTGGTATAAAATCTCCAAGATGCGAATCTTCTTCTTCACCAATTGGTGTTTCAAGAGATACTGGCTCTTGAGCTATTTTTTGAATTTCTCTTACCTTTTCAACTGGAAGTTCCATAATTTCAGCAATTTCTTCTGGATGAGGATCCCTTCCTAATTCTTGTAATAATTGACGTTGAATTCTAATTAATTTATTAATTGTTTCAACCATATGAACAGGGATTCTAATAGTTCTTGCTTGATCTGCAATTGCTCTTGTTATTGCTTGCCTTATCCACCATGTAGCATATGTAGAAAATTTAAAGCCTTTTCTATAATCAAACTTTTCTACTGCTTTTATAAGCCCCAAGTTTCCTTCTTGAATTAAATCTAAGAATAACATTCCCCTTCCAACATATCTTTTAGCTATACTAACTACTAGTCTAAGGTTTGCTTCTGCTAATTTCTTTTTAGCCTTTTCATCACCTTGTTCTATTCTTGTTGCTAATTCTATTTCCTCCTCTGAGGATAGTAAAGGAACTTTTCCTATTTCTTTTAAATACATTCTTACTGGATCATCTATTGCAATCCCTTCTGGAATACTTAAATCTAAATCTTCTTCCTCAATATTCTCTTCAGAAATTTCATCACCAATAATTTCTATTCCCATAGATTCTAATACTTCATAGATTTTTTCTATTTGTTCAGGAGTTAATTCTATATGATCAATTTCATCCATCATTTCCTTATATGTTATAGAACCCTTGTTCTTTGCTTTATCTAGTAGATTTTTAACTATTGCCATTTTACTATTTTTTGTTTCACTGTCTTTTTTACTGTCCTTAGCTTTTGTTTTTCCATCTACCATTTTTTTACCTCCTTCCGCTTTTACCACTTAATTCACACCTTTCTTAAGTTGATCATTTATCTTATTAATTTCCATTGCTATTCTTATTGTCTCCTCTATTTTTCCTTGTTTTTCAAAAGCTCTTTGCTGATTTTTTAAATTTTCTAAATCCCTATTTAATTTATAATTAATAATTTGTCTAATTAAATCTCTTATTAACTTTTTATTATTATTTCCAATTAGAATTTTTTCTTCCTTGATTTTAATAAGTTCTTCTAATATTTTTGCGTCAGTAAATTGGGTTTCTAAATAACTCATTATATTATTTATTTTTCCCTTTTTAGCTTCCTTAATGATAGAAAATATCTCTATATGTTCCGGCATAATAAACTCTTTATTGCTTATTTGCTTATTGATTTCGTCAAAATATTCATCTTCTAGAGATAATTTTAATAAAGCTCTTTCTGCTTTTAAAAATGGTGGTTCTACATATAATTTTGTTCCATTTTCTTCCTTATTATTCATAAAATTATTCTTACTAATATTTTTTGTCATTTCTTTTGATAATAAATCAAATAATGTCTGCTCTCTAATTCCTGTTTTTTCTGATATATTTTTTATATATATATCTTTTTCTAATGGATTTACATCAGCAAGTATTTCAGTTACTACTTTCCCATACTTAACCAAATCAGTATTATCGCCTAAATTTAATCCCTCTCCAGCCTTTCTTATTCGATAATCTATTAGACTTTCTGCATTTTTAACTAATTCTAAAAAAGCATCTTTTCCATTATTTCTAACAAATTCATCCGGATCTTTTCCATTAGGGATATTTAAAACTCTAACGTCAAAACCAACATCCCTAAGGATATTAAGTCCCCTTAATGTTGCTGTCTGTCCTGCAACATCTGCATCATAGGAAATAATAACTTTATCTGCATACCTTTTTAACAATCTTGCTTGATCATTAGTTAAAGCCGTTCCTAAAGATGCAACAACATTGGTAATTCCCTGTTGATGCAATGATATTAAATCCATATAACCTTCTACTATAATAAAATATCTTTCATGCATTTTACCTTTTAAGGCAAAGTTTAATCCATAAAGATTAGTTCCTTTTTGGAAAACAAGTGTTTCTGGAGAATTTAAGTACTTAGGTTTAGAATCATCTAATACCCTTCCACCAAAGCCTATAACTCTACCCCTATAATCAAAAACAGGAAATATAACCCTATTTCTAAATCTATCATATTTTTTTCCTGTTTTTACTGAAGCAGACACTAAACCAGCTTCATATAATAAATCTTCTTTAAAACCTAATTTTTTTAAATAATTAAGCAGACCATCCCAACTATCTCTAGCAAAACCTAACCCAAATTTTTTAATAGTTTCTTCTTTTATTCCTCTCTTTAAAAAATAATTTTTAGCTACATTTGAATTTTTTAAATTTGAATAAAAGAATCTAGCTGCTTCTACGTTGACCTTATAAAGTAGATTTCTTTTTTTAGCCTTAGGATCTTCATTTTTTCTATCAGTATCTATCTGTATATTTACTCTATCAGCTAAATACTTTACTGCATCAACATAGGGCAAATTTCTATTTTTCATAATAAATGTTATTACATTCCCTGCTTCTCCACAGCCAAAGCATTTATATATTTGTCTTTCTGGTGATACTGAAAATGAAGGCGTCTTTTCATTATGAAAAGGACATAACCCTGTAAAGTTTCGGCCAGATCTCTTTAATTTTACAGTTTCTGATATTACATCAACTATGTCATTGTATTCTTTAATCTTCTCTAGAATCTCTTCAGAAATCTGCAAGGAGATTCACCTCCTTACTATAATTTTCGTCAACTTTTATTATTTTCGACATTTTTTATAAAATTCCTTCTGAAATTTTAAAAATTATTTCTATATATTCCATCTTCTTTATTATTATTCTTTATAAAATTCGAAATTCCTCTTATTTTTTTATTTTAATTAGTATATAACTAATTTCGGCACAAAAATAGAATTAAATGTATTTAAACAGTAATCATCACTCATTCCAGCAATATAGTCTGCTACTGCTCTATTTACTCCTTCTTCCTCTGCTATTTTTCTATATATTCCTTTTAACTCATTTTCATGGGTACAGTAATATTCAATCAAATTTTCTAATATAAATTGCGCCTTATTTCTCTCTACTCTTAGAATATCCCCTAAGTAAATGTTTTTAAACATAAACTTCCTAAGTTCCATCATGGCTTCTAATACTTCATTACTAAACTTAATATCAACACAATTATTCTCAATAGATTTTATAGTATTATAAATAATATCATTTACTAAAGTGTCTATTCTTTCAGAATTAGTTTTTCCTAGAACTTTTACAATTTCTTTAGGAATATCATCTTCACTTAATAATCCTGCCCTTATAGAATCGTCTATATCATGATTTAAATAAGCAATCTTATCACTTATTCTAACTACTCTTCCTTCTAAAGTTTTTGATTTATTTTCTCCTTTTAAATTAAGCCCACTATGATTTAATATTCCATCTATTACTTCTTCTGTTAAATTTAATCCTTCACCATTTCTTTCTAGTTTTTCTACAACCCTTACACTTTGCTCACTGTGTCTAAAACCTCCATCAAGAAAGTTGTTTAAGACCTCTTCCCCACTATGAGCAAAAGCTACATGCCCTAAATCATGACCCAAAGCAATAGCTTCAATTAGCACCTCATTTAAACCAATTCCAGCTCCAATAGTCCTTGCAATTTGAGATACTTCTAAGGTATGAGTTAATCTTGTTCTATAATGATCTCCAAAGGCTTTAATATATACTTGAGTTTTATGCTTTAATCTTCTGAAGGATTTACTATGTATAATTCTATCTCTATCTACCATATAGCAGGTTCTAACACTATCTTCTTCTTCAAATTTTTTTCTTCCTTTACTGTAAGCACTAAACGCTGCTTCTTTTATCAATGTCAACCTTTCAAATCCTTCTATTTTATTCCTTACGTTCATATATCTCACCTCTATATTACTTATTCTATATTTTTCTCTAATTTCCTTTAATTAAACATATTTTTAAAATATATATTATTAATAGTATATTTTTCTTTTTACAATAATATCTTAATAATGAAGAATTTTTTAGGAGAGTATTATGAAAAATATATTAACTGAAACAAAAAATGGTTTACTTCCTTTAGATGAAATAAAAGAACAAATATTACCAAAATATAATCTTAAAAATGTCTCATTAACTAATATAAAATTCAAAGATACAGAAAAACAAAGGGCTGTATATAGAGTTGATCTTCACGAAAAATCTTACTGCTTAAAAAAAGTCTATTATGATGAAGAAAATCTTTTGTATGTATATTCAGCTTTGGAATGGTGCTTTAGAAATGGAATAAATGTTCCCAAACTGCTACCAACTGCAGATGGAAACAGATATATAAAATATAAAGATATGCTTTTCATTTTAACTCCTTGGCTTGATGGAGAAAAATGTGATTTTGACAACTTAAATCATATGTTAGTATCTTCAAAAACCCTTGGTAAATTACATAAAACTTCTGTAAACTTTTATCCTATTGAAGGAAGTTTTGAACGAGAAACTTTTGAAGATCTTTCCATAAGCATTTCTAAACATTTCAATCAACTTTTAAACAGTATAGATAAAGCTTATTTTTATAAAGATAGGTTTTCAAACTTATTTCTAAATAACTTAGATGAAAATCTTGAATTAGCTAAAATTTCTTTGGAAATATCTTCTTCAATTAATTCTTCAAATCTTTCTAGATCTTTATGTCATGGTGATTTTGTTAATAAAAATATATTAATTTCTGATAATGAAATATCACTTATTGATTTCGATAAATGTAGACTAGATTATTGCACAAAAGACCTGTCATATTTTTTAAGAAGATTACTTAAACGTGAAACCACCAACTGGCAAATAAATCTTACTTTAGACATTTTGAATAGTTACATGGAAGAAAACAACTTAACAGAAGATGACTTAAAATATATCATAGCATATATTGCCTTCCCACAAAAATTTTGGAAACTTTCAAGAGATTATTATAGAAATATAAAAAAGTGTAATAGAAATGCCTTTATACTTCTCCTTGAAAAAGCAATAAAAAGATCAGAAAATCAGTTAGATTTTATTTATAAGCTTATAAAATCTTTTAACAAGTATTACACTACAAGGATATAGTCAGTTGGGCCTGTGAAGATTAGAGCAATTTTCGACAAACTGAAAATCTAAATAATTAAATCCATAACTAAAACTTAAAAATCTAAACAAGTTTTGCTTAACACTAAAAAAATAGATGTTACACAAAATGCGTAACATCTATTTTTTATTTATTTTCTTGGATTTTTAACTTGTGCTTGTGCAGCAGCAAGTCTTGCAATTGGAACTCTAAATGGTGAACAAGATACATAATTAAGACCTACATTATGGAAGAATTCAACTGATGAAGGATCTCCACCGTGTTCTCCACAAACTCCTAATTTAATGTCTGGTCTAGTTGCTTTACCTTTTTCTACTGCAATCTTAACTAATTGTCCAACACCTGTTTGGTCAACCTTAGCAAATGGATCTTGTTCATATATATTTCTATCATAATAATGCTTTAAGAATTTAGCAGCATCATCTCTTGAGAAACCAAAGGTCATTTGAGTTAAGTCATTTGTACCAAAGGAGAAGAATTCTGCTTCTTTAGCAATTTCATCTGCAGTTAATGCAGCTCTAGGTATTTCTATCATTGTACCTACATGATATTCTAACTCAACACCTTTTTCTTCCATAACCTTCTTAGCAGTTTCAACAACTACATCCTTAACATATTTTAATTCCTTTACTTCTCCTACTAATGGGAT
The DNA here is from genome assembly GCF_002285495.1 of Clostridium isatidis. Taxonomy (NCBI): domain Bacteria; kingdom Bacillati; phylum Bacillota; class Clostridia; order Eubacteriales; family Clostridiaceae; genus Clostridium; species Clostridium isatidis. The sequence continues at coordinate 1,953,837 of NZ_CP016786.1, forward strand.
CATTATTTCAGGAACTATGTTATATCCCTTATTCTTTTTAACTTCTATCGCAGCTTCTATAACAGCTCTAGTTTGCATTTCTGCTATTTCAGGATAAGAAACTGCAAGTCTACAACCTCTATGACCCATCATTGGATTGAATTCATGAAGATTTCTAACTGTTGCTTTTAATTCTTCAAAAGTTAATCCTAATTCCTCTGCTAATTCACGAATTTCCTCATCTGTATGAGGTAAGAATTCATGTAGAGGTGGATCTAAGAATCTTATAGTAGCAGGTCTTTCTTCTAATGCTTCATAAATTCCAATAAAGTCTTCTCTTTGCATTGGAAGAAGTTTTTCTAAAGCTTTTCTTCTATCTTCTTCATTTTTAGCTACTATCATTTCTCTTACTGCCATAATTCTATCTTCAGCAAAGAACATATGCTCAGTTCTGCAAAGACCTATACCTTCTGCTCCAAATTCTACAGCTTGCTTTGTATCTCTTGGAGTATCTGCATTAGTTCTAACCTTTAATTTTCTAATTTCATCTGCCCATCCCATAAATTTAGCAAAATGTCCTGATATTTCTGGAGCAACTGTAGCTATTTTTTCTCCATAAACATTTCCAGTTGAACCATCTATTGAAATATAATCATCAGCTGTATAAACCTTTCCAGCTACTTCTAAAGTTTTAGCTTCTTCATTAATTACTAATTCTCCACATCCAGCTACACAGCAAGTTCCCATTCCTCTAGCAACAACTGCAGCATGAGAAGTCATACCCCCTCTTACTGTTAATATACCTTCAGCAGCAATCATTCCTTCTATATCTTCTGGAGAAGTTTCAAGTCTTACTAAAACAACCTTTTCACCATTTTCCTTTCTTATTTTAGCTTCTTCAGCTGTAAATGCTATTTTTCCATAAGCTGCTCCTGGAGAAGCTGGTAAACCTTTTGCTATAGGAATAGCCTTCTTTAAATCTTCTGTCATGAATGTTGGGTGTAATAATGAATCTAATTGATTTGGTTCAACCTTTAATATTGCTTCTTCCTTAGTTAACATACCTTCTTCAACTAAGTCAACAGCAATCTTTAAAGCAGCTTGCGCTGTTCTCTTACCATTTCTTGTTTGTAAGAAGAATAACTTTCCTTCTTCAATAGTTATTTCCATGTCTTGCATGTCTTTATAATGTTGTTCTAACTTATGAACTATTTCAGTAAATTGCTTATAAATTTCAGGATTTTGTTCTTCTAATTTTGCAATTGGAAGTGGTGTTCTAATACCTGCAACAACATCTTCCCCTTGAGCATTCATTAGATACTCACCATATATTTTATTTTCTCCAGTTGCAGGGTTTCTTGAGAATACAACTCCTGTTCCTGAAGTTTCCCCTTTATTACCAAATACCATCTCTTGAACGTTTACAGCAGTACCCCATTCTCCTGGTATATCATTTAATCTTCTATATACTATTGCTCTCGGATTATTCCAAGATCTAAATACAGCAGTTATAGCTTCAATTAATTGATGTTTTGGATCTTGTGGGAAATCTTCTCCACGTTCTTTCTTATATGTTTCTTTATACCTAATAGTTACTTCTTTTAAATCCTCTGCTGTTAAATCAGAATCTAATTTTACTCCTCTACTTTCTTTTATTTCATCTAATATATTTTCAAATAATCTTTTTTCAATGCCCATAACTACGTCTGAAAACATTTGTATAAATCTTCTATAAGAATCATAAGCAAATCTTGGATTATTTGTTAGCTTAGCCATAGCTTCTACAGATTCATCATTTAATCCTAGATTTAATACAGTATCCATCATTCCAGGCATTGAAACTCTAGCTCCAGATCTTACTGAAACTAAAAGAGGATTTGTTAAACTTCCAAATTCTTTTCCTGTTATTTTTTCTAGTTCTGAAATTCTTTCGTAAATTTCTTCAATGATTTCTTCTGCTATTACTTGACCATCCTCGTAATACTTGTTGCAGGCTTCAGTTGTTACAGTAAAGCCTTGCGGTACTGGGATTCCTAACGAAATCATTTCTGCTAAATTTGCCCCTTTACCTCCTAGAAGATTCCTCATTGAGGCATTTCCTTCACTAAAAAGGTAAACATACTTCTTTTTCTTCATCTCAATACTCCTCCGTTTAATCAAATTGATATGATATATAGAAACAATACTATTGTATTGTAGCTACCCTATTAATACTACTTAAATTTAATAAACAAATTAATGTTCTTCTCCTAGCTTTACAAAAAGCTTTGTTATGTTAGTTTTTGAAACCTTACCTATAACTTTATACTGATTTCTCCCAGCATCTTCCTTTTCAATTTTTTCAACTATTGGAATGCTGTCAACTTCATGTTCAATTATTTTTTTTGCTAAGTCATAAGCTTTATCTTCTGCAAATCCACAAATAATATTGGGCATTCTAGTCATAATCACCCCTACTGGAACCTTATGTATATCAGTCCCCCCTATTGCTATTTTAAGAAAATCCTTTCTTGAAATAGCTCCTACTAATGCCCCATTATTTTCTACAAAAAGTGTTCCTACATCATTTAAAAATAAAAATACTATTGCATCATATACCATAGTTTCTTCGCTAACCGTTATTGGCTTTGACATTATCTCTTTTGCTAAAACTTTTGAAACCTTGTCTATAACTTCAAAATTTTTTTGTTCTCCCAAATATACGTAGCCAACCTTTGGTTTAGCATCTAAAATACCTAACATAGTCAAAATCGCTAAATCAGCTCTTAAGGCAGCCCTTGTTACTCCAAGCTTTTCAGCTAATTCTTCACTAGTAACTGGCTGTCCAATTTTTACTATATTAACGATTTCTTCTTGTCTATGTGATAATTTCAAACTTATCCCTCTTTCTTTAATGCAAAGAGAATATTCAGATAATTTCGATTAATCTGATATTACTATTATAGCATTTTATTACAACTTTACTATATTTATTTTTATATTTTTTTTATTAAATTATCTGAATATTCTCTATTACATAAGCTTTTTTTCATAATTGCTCTGTTTATCTTTCTTTTTCTAATTATTGCTCTTCCTTTTCATCTTCATCAAAATTCACACTATAACTAAAAACATTATCTTCTAAAGTTTCTTCATCTTTTTTTATATTACTCATAACATCATCTTTTAAATCAACAACCTTATCCTTTACTTTAGACGCTACACTAGTTGCTGTATCCTTAATATCTTCCATAGTCTTAGTAATATACTTATTAACTATTTCAACTGTTCCATCTTCCTTAGTAATTTCTATAGTTATTTTGGTTACTACTGCTGCAATAACAACAAAGGCTAAAATTGGTGGAATTAATATTCCTATTACTCCTGCAGCTATACCTGCATTTACAGGGACATCAACAATTTCCTTGCCATCTTTAGTTACTCTAATTCTAGTTACATTTCCTTTATTAATTAGTTCCTTAAACCAATTTTTTAGATCTTCAATAGTTTCATATTTTTCTTCCTTACTTTTTAATTTTGCAGCCTTTTTTTGATTTTCTATATAGATTATTGCATCTACAACATCTTCATTGCTTAATTCTAATGCCTCTTTAGCTTCAGCATAGCTTACTCCTGTTCTTTCTATTACTTGATCAACTTTTTCTAATGTTATTGACATAATATCACTCCTTTATATAATTTAACATTTCTAAACTTTTTGGTTTTCTTGTATAGTTTGATGATATTATATAGTTTGTAATTTTATAAATATCTTTTTTTGTATCTTCATTAATATTAAGTCTATATAATTTATCCATTGAAGTTTTTAAAAGAAATTTAATAGAATTATATGCAGGTTTGGAAATATAAATTCCTTGATGTCTTTCACATTCCTCACAAACTCCACCATAATATGCTAAAGATATATAATTTGATACCGAAATTTTTTTATTACAAACAACACAATTATCTAACTTTAATCCATATCCTGTTGCTTTTAAAAGTTTTAATTCAAAAGATCTTAATAATATTTCATAATTTAATACATCAGTATTTAATAAATACATGCAAGTTATAAAATCTCTAAACAAACTGTAATTTATTTCTCCTTCTTCAATACAAATATCTATCAGTTCGCATAAATAAGATGAATATGTAAGTTTATCTAAATTCTCTAATAACCCTTGAAATGAATTGATAATTCTTCCTTCTTGTAGATTATATAAACTCTTACCTTTGAACAAAACAAATTCTCCATAACAGAATGGGAGTGTAATAGTAAAAAACCTATTTTTATTTTTCTTTGCCCCTTTTGCTATCGTTGTTATTTTGCCCAATTTATCTGTATATAACCATACTAATTTATCATTTTCTTTAAACTCTTTTGTCTTAATAATAACTCCTTTTATCTTATGCAACGACAGAAGTAACATCCCCCATCTATTTAAGTTTTTTGTAGCCTAAATCCTTTAAAAGAATCTGATTATCACGCCACTCTTTTCTTACCTTAACCCAAATCTTTAAGTTTACTTTAGCTCTTAAAAATCTTTCAATTTCATATCTTGCAGTTTCACCTATCTTTTTAAGAGATTGGCCATTTTTCCCTATTATTATTCCCTTATGAGAATCTTTCTCACAAATCATATCTGCTTCAATATGATATGTACCATTTTCTTTTTCTTTCATTTGAATAATATCAACTGCAATCCCATGAGGTATTTCATCTCTTAAATTTCTTAGTGCTTTTTCTCTTATAATTTCTGAAACTACAAATCTTTCTTGCACATCTGTTATCATATCATCTGGATAGTACTTAGGACCTTCAGGCATATTTTCAATCATTAGCTTGACTAATTTATCTACATTCTTATTTTTAAGAGCTGATATAGGAATAATTTCCTTAAAATTCATCTCTTCTGAATACATTTGTAAAGTTTTCGCAACTCTATCTTGTGTATATTCATCAATTTTATTTACAACTAAAAATACAGGAATCTTTGAATTTTTTAATGTTTCTAAAATAAATTGATCTCCTTTTCCTATTTTTTCATCCGGATTAATTAAAAATAAGATTAAATCTACATCCTTAATAGAATCCTTAGCAGAGTTTACCATATACTCTCCTAATTTATGTTTTGGCTTATGTATTCCTGGTGTATCTACAAAAACCAATTGATAATCTTCTCCTGTTAATATTGTTTGAATATTATTTCTTGTGGTTTGTGGTTTATTTGAAACTATCGATAACTTTTCTCCCATTATTTGATTTAATAATGTTGATTTACCTACATTAGGTCTTCCTACTATCGTTACAAATCCTGATTTAAACATTTGTCCTCCTTAGTTCTCTAAATCTTTTTTTGTAAATGCTCCTGGCATAACTTCACCAAAAGTTTTTACTATATAATCTTCTTTATTTTTTATTAAAATTATTGGAGTATTTTCATCTTCAACAAATTCACTAATTACTTGTCTGCAAATTCCACAAGGAGTTGTATAAGTTCTTATATCTCCTACTATTGCAATAGCCTTTATTATTCTATTTCCTTCTGAAATTCCTTTGAAAATTGCTGTTCTTTCTGCACAATTTGTTGCGCCAAAGGATGCATTTTCTATATTACATCCTGTATAAATATTATCATCTTCAAATAATACTGCAGCACCTACTTTAAATTTTGAATATGGTACATAGGCTTTTTCTCTTGATTCTAAAGCTTTTTCAATAAGGCGCTTAAAATCCATAACATTTCCTCCACTTACAGTTATTGTACCTTTTATTATATCATTTCTTATATAAAATTAAACTAGTTCAAAATAAATAAATTCCTTTTATCAAATTTTAAATATGATAAAAATTAATAATGTTAATAAAGTTCCAAAAATTGCTCCTATAATAACTTCAAAAATAGAATGTACATTTGAATCTACCCTGCTTTGAGCTGTAATAAGAGCCATTAAATAACTTAAAACTATGCATATAGCTTCTTCTGTTATTAAGGATATAGCTGTAGCTAGCGAAAATGCTAAAGCACTATGTCCACTAGGCATTCCGCCTCTTAAAGGAGTTCCTTCTCCAAATATAGCTTTTATTATAAGAGTTACTATTGTTACTATTGCTAATGCTATAAAAATAGTATAAGGCTCTGAATGCTTAATTTTAAATATAACTCTATAAGATATTTGGGTTATTTTATCCCAAAACATTATATACCCAACAATGATGGCATTGATAGCTGTAATTAAAACCGCCCCTGCAGCGGCATTTTTTGCTATTTTAGCTAAGGGATGATAGTGATTCATGCTCATATCTATAGTTGCTTCTATAGCTGTATTAATAATTTCTGCTGCTAAAACTAAAGTAATAGTAAGTAATAATACTAAAAATTCTACCTTAGATAAATCAACAAAAAAGCATATAGTTAATATTATTAATGAAGCTAATAAATGAAATCTCATATTCCTTTGAGTTCTCACTGTATCTATAATTCCCTCTATAGCATAATTAAAACTTTCAACTATCTTTCTTATTTTCATATTTTCCTCTCATTATTTTTATCTTCTTATTTCTAATTTATTCAATATTTCCTCTTCTCTTTGCCTCATCTTAATCTTATCTTCTTCTACCATATGATCATAACCTAATAAATGTAATATTGAGTGTAAAACTAAATAATTTACTTCCCTTTCATAGGAATGTCCATACTCCTTACTTTGTTCTAAAGCTTTTTCTAAAGACAAAACCATATCTCCAAGTACTAATTCATCTCCATCTTTATAGATTTCATCAAAATCATAACCTAAATAAATATCTTTAAATACCTTTCCTTCTTCATATTCTAGCATCGGAAAAGAAAGTACATCTGTTACCTTATCTATTTTTCTAGCTTCATTATTAATCTTTCTTATTTCTTCATTATCAACAAAAAGAAGTGAAATTTGATATTCTCCTGTTACACCTTCTTCTCTTAAAGCAAAATCACAAACTCTTTCTATTTTATCTATAAATTCTTCTGTTATTTCTAATTTCTTTTGTCTATTTTCTGTATATAACATACGAGCCTCCCAATCTTTTTTAATATATATAAATTCCTCTAAATAAAAAGTAAAAGTAATAATATAAATTAAGAATTAAAATTTTAGTTTTAATTTTAATTCTTAATTTAATATATTTATTTCTTTTTCTCTGTTGGGTATTCTATTCTTTGATGATACATGCCATCAAAGGATTTTAGAAAACTCCTTTTAATAATTTCTATATCTTTTAAGGTTAAATCACAATTAATTAGTTGATTAGATTTTATTTTATCATTAATAATGTTATTTACCATTTCCTCAATTTTAGCTTTAGTTGGTTCACTAATTGATCTTACAGCAGCTTCTGCACTATCTGCTAACATTAATATCCCAGCCTCTTTTGTATGTGGTATAGGACCAGAATATCTAAATTCTTCCTCTTTTATATCCTCAGGATTATCTGCTGCTTCCTTTGCTTTATAGTAAAAATATTTAACTAAAGTTGTTCCATGATGCTCAACTATCATGTCTTGAATAACCTGAGGAATTTTATACTCTTTTGCTAACTCTATTCCATCTTTTGGATGTGATAAAATTATTAATGCACTTAAATTAGGTGTAATTTTATCATGAGGATTATCTCTTCCAATTTGATTTTCCCCAAAAAAGAAAGGTCTCTTTGTTTTTCCTATATCATGATAATAAGCTCCAACCCTTGCAATTACAGGATTTCCTCCTACTGCTTCTGCAGCAGATTCAGCAATATTCGCAACCATCATACTATGGTGATAAGTACCAGGGGCCTCCATCAATAATTTCTTCATAAGCGGCTGGTTAGGATTTGACAGTTCTAATAATTTTATATTTGTAACAACATCAAAAATTGATTCATAAAAAGGAAGTAATCCTAGAGCAAGTATTCCTGAAACAAAACAACCTATTGAAGTATACATTGTTTTTATTAATATCTCTTTCAAATTATTTGAATATAACATACTAGAAGCCATTGTAATCAAAGTAGATATTACTGTTATATATATTGTTGAATAAATAATGTCATTCCTTTGCTGAACTTTATTTAGAGCCAAAGTTGATATAATAACATTTACTATTGATATTAGTATTATGCCAACATCAAACCCTACAACTATAGCAACTAAAATAATATTTAACAAATTCATTACTAGAGAAGTTTTACTATTTATTAAAATTGCCATTAACATACTGCTGCATACAATAGGTATTAAATAAGGTGAAATCCCTTTTATTAATATAGATAGAATTATAAAAATAATATTAATAGAACTAATTAAAGTCAGCATTTTCTTGTTCTTTAACATTTCGCTATCTTCTTTTAACAAATATCTGTATTGTAAAAATAGAATAACAATGACTGCTACAGCTAAAGAAATAAAAATCTTTATCGAGCTTCTATTTATCCCATCATTAAGCATTCCCAATTGCTCTAGTAAATTAATTTGTTCTTGAGTTACTGGTTCGCCCTCCTTAATAATGGTTTGATTTTTCTTAATTATTTCTGGTTCAACATTTTTTTTAGCTTCTTCTATCTTTTCTTCAGTTTTCTCTTTGTCATAAAACATATTTGGCTTTATTTGACTATAGCATATTTCTCTTACTATCTCCTCTAAAGTTCTATCATAATTTTTTTCTGCTAATAAATTATCTATTATATTTCTAGATCTTTGTATATTATCATAATTATTTTCTTCAATATTATTTTTATACACTTCTTCTAAAGAACTAGAAATAAAATTATTAATCTCTGAAAGCTTCTCTTTATCTAAAGACAATAATATATTGTAATCTTCATCCCTTAATGTTATCCCATTAACCTTTTCTATATTTTTTAATTTATCTTCATCTTCACCGCTTTTATTAGAAGAAATACTTTTGTTTATATTTTCAAAAAGTATATTTACTTTTGATAAAGCTTCTATCCTCACTTCACTTTTTATTGTATATTGCTTATCTACTTTTGAAGCTGCTTCTTGCTGTTTTTCTAGAGTAGCAGCTTCATCTACTACATCTACTGGCGCCTTTATATCGGCATCCGCAATATCTCCAACTGCTAAATTATGTTTTTTTGGTGATACTACTATAAGCAAAAGAAAATATATTATAATAAATACAACACAATAAATTATTGGTATTTTATATTTTTCTTGAATATAATTTTTGTTTTTCTTCGTTTTTATCCACTTAAATTTATTTATGGACATGTCAATCACCTTCTAATCTTAATAGTTTTTTAGTAATCAACAGGATTATTATCAACTATATTTTGTTCAACCACAAAAATAACATTTACAATAACATTTCCATCTGCCTCATCTTTAGTCGTTACTATTTTATCTTTAATTTTTGCTTCCCGCGTTAAATTGTTATATAGAGATTCCTGCAACTGCTTAACTGCATTATCTATAGCTTCTTCTTTAGTCAACCTTACCGGAAATTCTTCCTTTTCATAATAATTAACTTTATTAAATATTTTTCCACTTTCCTCTATTTTATCATACTCTTTAAAACCTTTTATAGCTTTTTTAAGATAAATTTTCTTTCCGAACATTTCTAAATAGATATCACTATCCTTATTCCCATTTCTCTTAAGCTCAGTACCATCTATTTTGACAACCATGTTTTTTTCATAAAAGGTATTTGCCATTACTACACCATCCGGAACAACTTCATACGGGTTTTCTTCCTTGCCATTTATTCCTTCTATTAAGATATCTCCTGGTTTTACTAAATCTCCTATATGAACAGTAGACCTTCCAGAAAAAACATATACCCTACTTACTTCTCCCTCCATTTTAGAAACTAAATTTCCCTTTTTCTCTTCTATTATTTCTGGTGGATTAACTTTTTCTTCTATATTAACTTTTAATGTAGAGCCTTCGATTCTCACTCTTATCCAAAGTATACCAGAATTAATATCTTCTATCTTTTTCTCTAACTCTTTGACATCTATTTCTTTTTTCTTTATACCAGGGACGATGCCTAAATTATATAAATCTTGTCTTATTTCATAAGGTGATAAATTATTTCTTGTGTTAATTTCTATACTCCAAACGAAGGTTGAAAGATATAAGAGGATTATTAAAAAAATCCCAGCCCCTATGCATAAAAATATTTTATTTTTTAATCTAAATAATAAAAATAATATGCCTCTTTCACCAACTATCTTAACTTTTCCATTTAATCTTTTTATAATTCTCTTTAAATTATCATAGTCTTTATATTCTATTGTGACTCTTAAAGTTACTATATCTACTTTTTTAACATTCAATATGTTTATATTTTCATTCCATAATATGTTTAAAACTCTTTCGGGATTTAGTACTTTTATTTCAATTATTAACTTTCCAGTTTCAAATATTCCTCCAGCCATTTTACACCTCATATGATATAGAATTAAATTTACCACTAATAGTTATTGTGGATTCACCTATATATAATATTTCAAAATTATCACCTTCGATGGAAATTGGCTTTAATTTAGTATTTACTTTTATTATGTTTCTTTCAAAAAGTACTATCCCCTTATGATTTTCTATTGTAATTTCTTCTTGCCCAATTACACTTATCCTAGGCAGATCTAAAGCTATATCTTTTGATATATTCAACTTTTCAGCTATAATTTCTCTACCTTTATCAATTTTATTTTGCATAATTTAACCCCTCTTATATTTTTACTAATAGTAATTTATGATAAAGATATAGAGAAAATTACATCTTTAAATCTAATTAACAAAAAAGCAAAGAGGGTTATTTTAACTCTCTTTGCTTTTATTTATTTTACATATTAAATTCAAAAATACCAAGTTAAACTCAGATATATAATGTTATTCAACCTTTTATGTAGCTGCTTAAACAATTATAGTTTTTTATTTTAAAACTGCTGAGGAAGGTAACTTAGATAAATTTAATATTAAATTTAATCTATTTTCCCTTATAAAATCAAGTATAATTATATACTTATTTTAGGCTATAAACCAAAATTCCTCAGCTCTGGTGTATCAAAAAATAATACAACAAAGCTTATTGAATAAATAAGCCTCCAATAACAGCTATAAAATCAAATTGCTTTGATTTTTAAAATGAATTTACTATTTAAATTTTCTCTTTCTAGCAGCTTCTGACTTTTTCTTTCTTCTTACGCTTGGTTTTTCATAGTGTTCTCTTTTTCTAACTTCTGAAAGAACTCCAGCTCTTGCGCATTTTCTCTTAAATCTTCTTAATGCACTTTCAAGTGTTTCATTTTCTCCAACTTTTATTTCTGACATCTATTATCCCTCCCTCCGCTAGCTCAAATTAATCAATTTAACTCAGCTACGGGCTTAATAACACACGCTATATTATACAATAGGTAACTTCTAAAGTCAACTCTTAGTATAAAATTCCATTAACCTGGCGGCCACTTTAAATCTCTTTGACCTAATACATGGAAATGAAGATGATTTACAGTTTGCCCTCCATCTTTACCACAGTTATTAACTATTCTATAACCACCTTCACTTATACCTAAATCTTTTGCTAATTTACTTATAATTTCAAATATATGTGCAATAGTTTTAGAATTTTCACTATTTATTTCATTTGCACTTTGTATATGCTTTTTAGGTATAACTAAAAAATGAATTGGAGCAGCTTTATTTATATCATGAAAAGCTAATACTTCTTCATCCTCATAAATTTTACTGCTCGGAATTTCTCCATTAATTATTTTACAAAAAATGCAATCCATAACACCCCTCCTTTCTAAAATCGCCAAGTAATCTTTAAAATTATTAATCATTAATTACTAATTGTCCTTGTGCAACTTCACCAAGAGATTCTTTTATTTCTACATCTACAATTTTACCAATTATTTCTTCAAGTTGGCAAGGTACATGTACCTTTATGTAATTCGTTGTATATCCTTCGTAATAGCCTTCTTTTCCTTTTACAGAACTTTCTATAAGCACATCCATTTTTTGCCCTATAAAACTCTTTATAAATTCATCTTCATTTTTATTACTTAATTCTATAAGTATTTTGCTGCGTTTATCCTTTGTTATTCCATCTATTTGATTTTCCATTTTTTCAGCTTTTGTACCTTTTCTAGGACTGTATTTGAATACATGAGTTTTTGCAAGTTTAATATCCTTCAAAAATTCATATGTTTCATTAAATTCTTCTTCTGTTTCTCCTGGGAATCCTACAATAACATCAGTAGTTATTGATACCCCTGGTAATGTTCTTCTAAGCATTTCTACTGTTTCTTTATATTCTTCAGCCGTATATCTTCTGTTCATTCTCTTTAAGGTACTATTACATCCACTTTGAAGAGATAGATGGAAATGCGGACATAACTTTTTAAATTTCCTTATTTTTTCTATTACTTCTTCTGTAAAGAAAGCTGGTTCAATTGATCCTATTCTTATTCTCTCTATACCTTCCACTTTTTCTATTTCTTCTATAATATCTATTAAATTGATCTTTTCTTCTAGGTCTAAACCATAGGATGCTGTATGGATACCTGATAATATTACTTCCTTAAATCCATGATCTGCCAACTTATTTACTTCTTCAATTACTTGTTTTGGATCCTTTGAACATACTGAGCCTCTAGAATAAGGTATTATACAATAACTGCAAAATCTATTACATCCATCTTGTATCTTTAAGAAAGCTCTAGTTTTATCTTGATAATCTTCAATATTTAGAGCTTCAAATTTCTTATTTTTAAGTACACTTTCTACATGGACTTGTGGTTTACCTTCTTCTCTTGCCTTATTTACATAATAAACTACATCGCCCTTATTTCTTGTTCCTAATACAACATCTACTCCTGGTATAGCAGAAACTTCTTGAGGTGCCATTTGGGAATAACATCCTACAACAGCAACAACAGCATTTTCATTTAGTCTTCTTACTTTGTTTATAATTTGCCTTGATTTTTTATCTCCCATATTTGTAACAGTACAAGTATTTATAACATATACATCTGCTACTTCACTTTGATCAACAACCTCATAACCTTCTCTAATAAACTTTTCTGCCATAGCTTCTGATTCATATACGTTAACCCTACAACCTAATGTAGAAAATGCAACCTTCATTATCATTTTCCTCCTAAATCTCCTAATTCATAATTAACTAATGAAGCACATACAAATCCTGCTGTTTCTGTTCTTAAAATTCTTTTACCTAATGTTACTATATATGCTCCACTATCTTTTAATTTACTTATTTCTTCTTCCTCAAAGCCGCCTTCTGGACCAACTAATATTCCAATATCTGTTATATTTAAAATATTATCTTCTAATTCATTATTTAATTTTCTAAATAATGTCTTTATACCAAAATCCTCTGCATTTTCATAAGGCACAATTATTAAATCCATAGTTTTTAATTTATCAATAGCTTCCATAAAACTTATTGGAGATACTACCTTTGGTATTACTGTTCTTTTACTTTGTTTTGCTGCTTCTAAAGCTATCCTATTTAACCTGTCTAATTTTTTAAATTCACCCTTAAGCTTTATATCTACTCTTTCTGTTATAGTTGGAATAAATTCTATAATCCCTAATTCTGTGCCTTTTTGAACTATTAGGTCCATTTTCTGAGCTTTTGGTAAGCCTTGAAATAAATAAATCTTAATTCTACTTTCGTTATTAATTTTAAGTTTTTCATCTATAGATACAATAACTTCCTGTTTACTTATTGTTTCTATTGTAGATAAAAATTCTTCACCTTCACAATTGTTTAAAACTATTTTATCCCCTTCATTAAGCCTTAATACCTTATAAAGATGTTTTACATCATCACCTAAAATTTTTGCCTTGCTATCTATAAAATTTTCTTTAGGAGTAAAAAATTTATGCATTGTTCTAATCCCCTTAATCCTATATTAATTTAGCAACTATACAGTTCCATTCTCCATCTTTATTTATCTCTATAATCTCAAAACCTACAGATTTTAACTTTGAAACTACCATGTCGACTCTATCATGGATTATCCCAGATGTAATAAAATATCCATTTTCCTTTAAAACTCTTTTAACATCTTCTGTTAACACACATATTATTTCAGCTATTATGTTAGCCACAACAATATCTGCCTTAGCATCAATTACTTCTACTAAATTTCCTTCTAAAATTTCTATATTATCTAAATTATTAAATTCTACATTTTGCTTTGCCGAATCTACTGCAACTGGGTCTAAATCAACGCCTATTGCTTTTTTAGCTCCAAGCTTTGCTGCAGCTATAGCCAGTATTCCAGAACCACATCCCACATCAAATACAATACTATCTTCTTTTACATACTTTTCAAGAGCTTGCATACACATCTTAGTGGTTTCATGATCACCAGTTCCAAAAGCCATTCCAGGATCTAATTCTATTACTAACTCATCACCTTTAACTTCATAAGTTTCCCAAATTGGCTTTACTACAAGTCTTTCCCCTACTTTCGCTGGCTTATAATATTTCTTCCAGTTATTAGCCCAATCCTCTTCATACATTTTTTCACTTTCTACTTTTCCTAAACCAACATCTATTCCCATAGATTTTAATTCTTCTATTTTTTCTTCAACATAAGATATTACTTCATCAATATTATCTTCTTCAGCAAAATACGCCTTAACTACTGCATGTTCTCCCTTATGTTCTAAAATATTTATATCAGCAAAATCCCAGGTTAACAGTCCCTGTTCTCTTCCTAAAATATCTTGTGGATCCTCAATGGCTACCCCTTTACATTCTAATGAATAAAATATTCCCGAAATAGGTTCTAAAGCCTCACTATTAGTTAACACTCTAACTTCTATCCAAGTTCCTTCCATTAATAAATCAGTCCTTTCAAAGTTTCTTTGACTAATTAATTATTTTACACTTATTTTAACTAAATGACAATTAATAAATGAAAATGAATAATTTATGATAAACTAAAAAATAAAAAAGCGCTAAGCGCTTTTTTATTTGGCTGCTTTTGCAGCTTCTAAAACCTTACCATAACTTGGTTCATTAGTTATTTCTTCTAGATATTCAACAAAAGTTACTTTTCCTTGTGAATCAACAACAAAAGAATTTCTTGCTAATAAACCTAATTCTTTTACATAAGATCCTGTTGCTTCCCCAAAACTTCTATATTTATAATCTGATAAAGTTATTACATTTTTAATTCCCTCATTACCACACCATCTGCTTTGAGCAAATGGTAAATCCATTGAAATTGTATAGCAGGTAACACCATTTAACTTAGCTACCTCTTCATTAAATTTTTTAACTTCCATATTGCAAACTGGGGTATCTAAAGAGGGTACTGTTAAAAAGATTCTTACACCCTTGGTATCACTCAAGGTAAAATCTTTTAATTCATTTGTTGTTACAGTAAAATCACTAAAACTATCTCCAACATTTAAAATTTTACCAACTAAAGTCATTCCTTCTCCATTAAATTTTACATTCGCCATTTTATCTACTCCTTAAATATTAATTTTGTTCTATATTATTATTTCAAATTCTGCCACATATATACCTATCATACTTTTAAATATCTATTATCATTTTTATTTAATCTATAAATCTAATTTATATTACCGATATTTAAAATAAAAAATAACAGTTAAGCAGATTTTTAATTATATAAAAATCTACAAAACTGCTATTAAAACTTATATCATTTAAAGAGATTTTTTAATTTTCTTTTTGAACCAGTTTCTTCTGTAATTTTTTCTCCACAAGCTTCCATAAAGGCTTTCAAAGCTTCTTTTTGTTTTTCAGTTAAATTCTTAGGAATATCTACTATAACTTTAACATATTGATCTCCTCTACCTGAAGAATTTACCCTAGGAACCCCTTTACCTTTTAATCTAAATAAAGTTCCTGATTGAGTTCCAGCCGGAATCTTGTATTTAACATCTCCATCGACTGTTGGTACTGTAACTTCAACTCCTAAAGCTGCTTGCCCCATAGAAATATGGGTATCTATATAAATATCGCTGCCTTTTCTAGTAAACTTCTTAGAAGGAGCAACTTTTATTCTAATATAAAGATCTCCTGCTGGGCCTCCATTTTTACCATGTTCTCCCTGACCTCTAAGAGGCATTACATTCCCTGTATCCACACCAGCTGGTATATTAACAGATATTTTTCTATTTTTTCTTACACTACCTTTACCATGGCATGTAGAACAAGGTGTATCTATAACTTGCCCAGTACCGCCACAATGACTGCAAGTTGAAGTACTTACAAAACTTCCTAAAGGTGTCTGTCTTTGTACTCTTATTTGACCTGTTCCATGACATGTAGGACATGTTTTTGGTGAAGTACCAGCTTTTGCTCCCGATCCATTACAAGCATCGCAAGCTTCACTTCTATTAATTGATATTTCTTTTTCCACCCCAAAAACTGCTTCCTCAAAAGTTAAGTTTAATATATATTCTAAGTCATCACCTCTTTGCGGACCATTTCTTCTTCTGCTAGAAGCTCCTCCCCCAAAGAAGGTATCAAAAATATCTCCAAATCCACCTAAATCACTAAAGTCAAAACCGCCAAAACCACCGGCTCCAAATCCACTTCCATCAAAATCAACTGTTCCAAATTGATCATATCTTGCTTTCTTTTCTGGATCAGAAAGAACTTGATAAGCTTCATTTATTTCTTTAAACTTTGCTTCCGCTTCTTTATCTCCTTGATTTTTATCCGGATGATATTTTATAGCCAACTTTCTAAAGGCCCTTTTTATTTCATCTTCTGAAGCGCCTTTCTCTAAGCCTAATATTTGATAATAGTCCTTGTTTGCCATCTATTTCACCACCATTTATCTTTATTACTTTATTATGTCTCTTGCTGTAACCTAACTTCCTTTTCTGTAGACGGCAGTAACAGCCAACATAACACTAATTTATATTTTACTTAAGAAAAGGGAAGACGACAACTGCCTTCCCTCCTATTATATATACTAGTAAATTAAGTTACAACTATTTATCATCTTTCACTTCAAAGTCTGCATCAACTACATTATCATCAGTTGGTCCTTGTTGATGAGTTCCTGCACCACCCATATTTGGATCAGCACCTTGAGTTCCTGCTTGTTGATATATCTTTGATGATATTGCATAGAATGCTTGATTTAAATCTTCCATAGCTTTCTTAATAGCTTCTATATCTTCGCCATCTTTAACTTTATTTAACTCATCTAATTTACTTTCAATTGTTGCTTTATCTTCTGCTGAAACTTTATCACCAAGTTCATCTAAAGTCTTCTTAGTTTGATAAGCTACTTGATCTGCATTATTCTTAACTTCTATTTTTTCTTGTCTCTTCTTATCTTCTTCTGCAAATTTTTCTGCTTCTTTTACAGCTTTTTCTATTTCTTCTTCACTTAAGTTAGTTGATGCTGTAATTGTGATGTTAGCTTCTTTACCAGTACCCTTATCTAATGCAGAAACTTTTACTATACCATTAGCATCTATATCAAAAGTTACTTCGATTTGTGGAATTCCTCTTGGTGCAGGTGCAATTCCTGATAAAGTAAATCTACCTAAGGTTTTATTATCAGCTGCCATCTTTCTTTCACCTTGTACTACGTGAATTTCAACTGATGTTTGACCATCTGCAGCAGTTGAGAATATTTGACTCTTCTTTGTTGGAATTGTAGTATTTCTTTCTATTAATGGAGTAGCAACACCACCTAAAGTTTCAATTCCAAGTGTTAGCGGAGTAACGTCTAGTAATAATACATCTTTAACTTCTCCTGTTAAAACACCTGCTTGAATAGCAGCACCCATTGCTACGCATTCATCTGGGTTAACTCCCTTAGATGGTTCTTTTCCTGTAAAGTTCTTAACAGCTTCTTGAACTGCTGGAATTCTTGTAGAACCACCAACCAAAATAATCTTATCAATATCTCCAATTGAAAGTCCAGCATCACTTAGAGCTTTCTTCATTGGTTCAATTGATCTTTGAACTAAATCACTAGTAAGTTCATTAAACTTAGATCTAGTTAAATTCATATCTATATGTTTTGGACCAGTTGCATCTGCTGTTATAAATGGTAAGTTAATATTAGTTTGCATTGATGATGATAATTCAATTTTAGCTTTTTCAGCAGCTTCTTTTAATCTTTGAACTGCCATTTTATCATTTCTTAAATCAATTCCATGTTCAGCCTTAAATGTATCAGCAATATAATCCATTATCTTTTGGTCAAAATCATCTCCACCTAGGTGTGTATCTCCATTTGTTGCTAACACTTCAAATACTCCATCACCAAGTTCTAGAATAGATACGTCGAATGTACCACCACCTAAATCATAAACTAAGATTTTTTGGTTAGTATCCATTTTATCTAATCCATAGGCTAAAGATGCCGCTGTTGGCTCATTTATTATTCTTAAAACTTCAAGTCCTGCTATTTTACCAGCGTCTTTTGTTGCTTGTCTTTCTGAATCGTTAAAGTATGCTGGAACAGTAATTACAGCTTGAGTAACTTTTTCTCCTAAATATGCTTCTGCATCAGCTTTGATTTTTTGAAGAATCATTGCAGAAATTTCTTGTGGTGAATATTCTTTTCCATCTATGTTGACTTTATGGTTAGTTCCCATATGTCTCTTAATTGATATTATTGTTCTATCTGGATTAGTAATCGCTTGTCTTTTAGCTACTTGACCTACTAGTCTTTCTCCATTAGCTTGGAAAGATACAACTGATGGAGTTGTTCTAGAACCTTCTGAGTTTGTTATTACAACTGGTTCGCCACCTTCCATAACTGAAACACATGAATTTGTTGTTCCTAAATCTATTCCTATAATTTTTCCCATAATTTTTCCTCCTAAAATTTTAAAGATTTATGTTTTACAATATACTTAACTAATTAGCTACCTTTACAATAGTATATCTAATTATTTTTTCGCCTCTTTTATATCCTTTTTGGAATACTTCAGCAATTTCATTTTCTCCATAGTTTTCATCTTCTATATGCATAACTGCTTGATGAAAATTCGGATCAAACTTTCCACTGGCATCAATTTCCTCCACGCCTAATTTTTCAAAAGCAGTTTTAAATTGCTTTATTGTCATTTCAATTCCTTTTTTAAAGTCATCTAAATTTCCGTCAACAGTCATTGCTCTTTCTAAATTATCTAAAACAGGAACCATTTCTTTTAATACATCACTACATGCATCACTATAGATTCCTTCTTTTTCTTTAGTAGTTCTTCTTCTATAATTATCATATTCCGCTGAAACTCTGAGAAGTCTATCTTTTAATGCTTCCAACTCATTATTCAGTCTTTTGTTTTCATCTTTTAATTTTCTCATAGCTTCTAATTCGCTTTCTTTATCTTCATTATTTTCGTCTAAAGCCTCTTCTGCTTTCTCAGAAGTTTCATTTGTTTCTGTTTCTCCATTAGAATTTACTTCTTTATTATTTACTTCTTCATCTTTTTTAACTTCTTCAACTAAGTCTTCTAATGGCTTATTATTATCTTCCAAAACAACACCTCATCTCTTTTATTCTAATAGTTGATTTTTCAAGCTTTCATTTAGCTCAATCATTACCTTATTCATTATGGCTACGACCCTTGAATAATTTATTCTCTTAGGCCCTATTAATCCTATTGTTCCTATAGGTCTACCATTAAAATAATATTGTGCAGATATAACTGAACAATCTTTTGCTTCTGGAAAATTATTTTCTTCTCCAATTTTAATGGTTATACCATTTGAAGGCTCAATTAAGTCTACTAAATTTTCTTTATCATTTATTAAAGATATTATTTCTTTAGCTTTGTCTATGTTGTTATATTCTGGATAATTAAATATATTTGTTGCTCCTTCTACAAAAATTTCTTCCTTTTCTGATTCTTTTAAAGTTTCATATAAAGCTGGTAGAATTGCATTAAATAATTCATCATATCCAGATAATTCATTTTTAATTTTATTAATTACCTCTAAATTAATTTGTTCAATAGATAAATTTCTTAATCTTACATTTAATACTTCATTGATCATTTGAATAGTTTCTTTTCCTGGCATTTGGCTCAATCTAATAATTTGATTTTTAATAACACCATTATCTGCCACTATTACAGAAACCAAATTATGATTGTCAATTGGAAACAACTGAATTGACTTTATATAACTGCTTTTTACTGATGGAGCCTTAACGACTGTAGTTAAGTTAGTCAACTCTGATAATAAAGAACAAGCTTCTTTTACCACCTTATCAACTTCATGCATTGCAGATTTTAAAATATATTCCTTTATTCTAAGCTCTTCTTCCTTCGTTAAACTTCCAGTACCCATTAATTTATCTACATATAATCTGTATCCTTTATTAGAAGGTATTCTACCTGAAGAAGTATGTGGTTGTTCTAGTAAGCCCATTTCTTCTAAATCAGCCATTTCATTTCTAATTGTAGCAGAACCAACACCCAAATTATATTTTTTAGCTATTGTTCTTGATCCTACTGGCTCTCCAGTAAGTATATAGTCATTAATGATAGCCTGAAGTATTTTTATTTTTCTTTCATCAATAATAGTCATTCTATCACCTCTATCTGTTAGCACTCGTTCCGCCCGAGTGCTAATGACTACAATACAAATATAGTATTTCTTATATATTTTGTCAATTATATTAAGGTTTAGATTTTATATATTTTTCTTAAAAATTTAAAATTATATATATTTATCTCTAAATTGCTACAATTTTCTTATAATATCTTATCAGTTTAAAATAAAATCACTCATTACATAATTAGATAATTCAATTCCCTTTTCTGTAAGCCTTAAATAGCCTCCTTTTATTTCTAACAAATCTTTCTCTATATTTTTTTCAATTATTTTTTTATAAATATCCATAATATTAATATTAAATCTTCTTTTAAATTCTTCCATATTAATACCTTCTATTAATCTTAGTCCCATAAACATAAATTCTTCTATATTATCTTCCTTTGAATTATAATAAATTTCCTCAGTTACAGCTTCTTCAGCATTTACTTTTTCTATATATTTTTTAACATTTTCAATATTTTTTATTCTTTTTCCGTCTATAAAAGAAGCCGAAGAAGATCCCAAGCCAATGTACTCCTTACTTCTCCAATAAACCTTATTATGATAACACTCAAATCCATCCTTAGCATAATTTGATATTTCATATTGTTTATAACCATAAAAATTTAAAATCTCTTTTGTTATTTTATACATGTCTCTTTCCATTTCCTCTGAAGGAAGTATTAATTTATTTTTTTCATAAAGTTTATAAAAAGCTGTTCCCTCTTCAACTATTAAACTATATGCTGATATATGCTCTGGTTCCAAGGAAGCTATTTTCTCTAAGGAATCTTTCCAATCCTCTACAGTTTGAGAAGGTAATCCAAACATAAGATCAACATTTATATTATTAAAACCAACCTTTCTAGCTAATTTAAAATTTTCTTCAAAAACATTAAAAGTATGAATTCTTCCAATATCTTTTAATAACGAATTTTGAACCGCCTGTAATCCCATACTAATTCTATTTATTCCACAATTTTTCATTACAATTAGCTTTTCCTCATCTAAGGTTCCAGGATTAGCTTCCATTGTGAATTCAATATTTTCATCTAAATTAAGTTTATTAATTGTTATTAATAATTTTTCTAGTTGTTTAGAATTTAAATATGAAGGTGTCCCTCCTCCTACAAATATACTTTTTATATTATATGTAATGTTTTTATTTTCAATTTCCTTACATAAAGCATCTACATAATCCTCTTTTAAATAATCTATATTAGCATAAGAAGGGAAATCACAATAAAAACACTTCTGTTTACAAAAAGGAATATGTATATATAATGACATATTTTTCATATTAATATCTCTCTTTCATTATTAATTTATTATTTTTATTTAAAATATTATATCAATTGTTATTTTAAATATAAAGCCACACATATTCAGTTTGGAGTTTAAAGTTTGGAGTTTAAAGTTTGGAGTTTAAAGTTTGAAGTTTAAAGTTTGAAGTTTTATAGATAAATAAGTAACAATTAATAAGTAAATTAATAAAGCTGCTACAAATTTTGCAGCAGCCATTTATACCCAAAATATACACTGAATTGTTTTATAATTCTATAAGGTCTATATTTATAATATTATGAACAAGCAAATCTCTCTGAACTCTATCTATTTTCACATTAATTTTTTCATTTTCAAAATTTATATCAAATTTAGATCCTAATCCATATCTTGAAAGATAGGTTTCTAACTTATGCATTACCATAGATATAGGAATAATATCTCCATCTTTTCTTCTAATAGTTCCAGTAACTTGTCCTAATCTTCTTAAGACTTTTCCCTTTTTTCTTGTGTCTCTAAGTTTAGCTTCTAACATAATACCACCCTTTCAATAATCTTTGTTAGTTTATATATATTTAAGGGGGGTACTTTTAATTACAATTATTTTTTATGTAAATTTAATTTTCTAATTTAACAAGATTATCTTTTAAGAATAAAATAATCATATATTAATAATTATAGAGGAAGTAAATTGAGAAGTTTTAAAATTCTAACCTTTGATGGCGGAGGAATAAGAGGTGCTTTAAGCATTGAGATATTACATAGGATAGTTCTTAAATATCCTGATTTATTAAAAAAAGTAGATTTACTTTCAGGAACTTCCACTGGATCAATAATAGCTTCACTTTTGGCCAAAGGAGTTTCTGTTGATGAAATAAGAAATTTATATAATATTACAACAACAAGGAAAATCTTTTCTAATGCAAAAATTAACTTATTTAAAGCAAAATATAAAAGTATAAATTTAAATAATATATTATCCAATTATTTTGAGAATGATATGAAATTAAAAGATTTAAAACAAAAAATTTTAATTCCTTCTTTTAATATTAATAGCACTGATGATTTTACCTGGGAACCAGTATTTTTCAATAATTTTATTAAAGATGGCACAGAAAATATATCAGTAAAAGATGCTATTTTATCTAGTTCAGCAGCACCTGCTTATTTCCCATCTTACAAGCAATATATCGATGGAGGGGTTGTAGCTAATTCACCTTCAGCTGTTTCCCTGCTATTTGTATATAAAGCTTATAAGAAAGACTATAGTCTTAATAATATTAAAATTTTATCTATAGGTACTGGTAATATTCCAGAAAAAATAAATGGTAAAAATAAAAACTGGGGCCTTTTTCAATGGGCCTTTAATCCCTTTAATAAAATGAAGTCTCCAATTTTATCACTTCTTATGGACGGTATGGAAGATTTAAATAACATGTATTGCAAAGAATTATTGAAATCTAATTATTTTAGAATAAATCCTAAAATACCAAAATTTATTGATTTAGATGAATATAAATATATCCCCTACTTAAAATCTATTGCAAATTCTTATGATTTATCTAAAGCTTATAATTATATAGAAAAAGTTTATCTTAAATAAAAAAAATTTGAACTCTTTTATTGATCCTTTAATATAATATATTATTACCACCTTACTCTTTTTGTATCTAACAAGGGCCAAGATTATTATAATCTTGGCCCTTGTTAGTTTATTTATCTACCTTTAGAATAGACATAAATGCTTCTTGAGGAACTTCAACAGATCCAACCTGTCTCATTCTCTTCTTTCCCTCTTTTTGCTTTTCTAACAGTTTTTTCTTTCTAGTAATATCTCCACCATAACATTTAGCAAGAACGTCTTTTCTCATTGCCTTAATAGTTTCTCTTGCAATTATCTTTGATCCAATAGCTGCTTGGACTGGTACTTCAAATAATTGACGTGGAATTATTTCTTTTAATTTTTCTGCAATTGCTCTACCTTTTGCATAAGCCTTTTCCTTTGGAACAATCATAGATAAAGCATCTACTATATCTCCATTTAAAAGTATATCTAGTTTTACCAATTCTGTTCTGGTATATCCCTTTAATTCATAATCTAATGAAGCATAACCTCTTGTTCTAGATTTTAAAGTATCAAAAAAGTCATATACTATTTCATTTAGAGGAATATCATAATTTATTGAAACTCTAGTTTCCTCTAAATATTGCATGTCAATAAAAGTTCCTCTTCTTTCTTGACATAATTCCATTACTGCTCCAACATAATCCGATGGCGTAATAATACTAGCTCTTACAACTGGCTCCTCCATATATTCAATTTCTGTAGCTTCTGGAAGATTAGTTGGATTTGTAAGATCAATAATTTCTCCATTAGTTTTCTTTACTTTATAAATAACTGATGGAGCTGTAGTTATAATATCTAAATTAAATTCCCTTTCAATTCTTTCTTGAATTATTTCCATATGTAATAATCCTAGGAAACCGCATCTAAATCCAAAACCTAAAGCAACTGATGTTTCCGGTTCAAAATTTAAAGCAGCATCATTTATTTGTAACTTTTCAAGAGCATCTTTCAACTCCTGATATTTTGCTCCGTCAACTGGATAAATACCTGAATAAACCATAGGTATAGCTGGCTTATATCCTGGTAATGGTTCTTTTATAGGATTATCAGCATATGTAATTGTATCTCCAACTCTGGCATCTCTAACATTTTTTATAGAAGCTGCAATGTAACCAACATCACCAGCTCTTAACTCACTTGTTGCTAATGGTTTTGGAGTGAAAACTCCAACTTCTGTTACTTCATAAACTTTATTTGTAGCCATTAATTTTATCTTAGTTCCTGCCTTAACTACCCCATCAAAAATTCTTACATGAGATACTACCCCTTTATAGCTATCATAATAAGAATCAAATATTAAAGCCTTCAACGGAGCATTTTCATCACCATTTGGAGCTGGTATTTTATCTACTATTGCTTCTAACACATCATTTATATTTAGTCCTGTTTTGGCAGATATCATTGGAGCATCAGCAGCCTCTATTCCAATTATATCTTCTATTTCAGTCTTCACTTCTTCTGGCCTTGCTGACTGTAAATCTATTTTATTTATTACTGGAACTATTTCCAAATCATTATTTAAAGCTAAATAACAGTTCGCTAAAGTTTGAGCTTGAACACCTTGTGTTGCATCAACTATTAAAACTGCTCCTTCACAAGCTGCTAAACTTCTTGAAACTTCATATGTAAAATCTACGTGTCCAGGAGTATCAATCAAATTTAGGATATATTCCTCTCCATTTTCTTTTCTATAAATAAGTCGAGCTTCTGTAGACTTAATTGTTATTCCTCTTTCTCTTTCAATTTCCATATTATCTAGAGTCTGCTCTTCCATTTCTCTTTGGGTAAGAGTTCCTGTAGCTTCTAGTAGCCTGTCTGCTAGGGTTGATTTGCCATGATCTATATGGGCAACTATTGAAAAATTTCTAATATATTTTTGTCTGTTACTACTCATATTTTAACTATTAGCATTAATATAGCTAAATAGCCATTTCACCCCCATTATATTAAATCAAACTAAATTATATCACACCACACTAGATTACTGTCAATATAAATGTTAACTATCAAATCTTCTATTCTATTTCTTTTATAAATTCATCAACAATTTTATCTAAATCATCCTGTGTATTATTTTTATTATCCTCTGTATTATTTTTATCATTAATATTCAGTTTATCAATTATATTGTCAGCAAATGATGAAATTTTATTATATGCAAAATTAGCAGCTTCTTTAATTTTATTTAAAAATACATTATCATCATTAATATAAATTTCCTTATCAGCTATTTTTACAGTCATTTTATCCTCCTCTTCAGTTGGAATATATATTTTTATCTCTGCATCATCTTTAATAAATTCCTTGAAGTCATCTCCAAACTCATTACTAATAATTTCATAATTATTTTCTCCTTCACCTGTTGGTGACAAAGCCTTAGTATTGATGATATTTATTCTAATAAAGCCAACTAATACTATGCTAAAGAATATAATTATACCAGTTAATATTTTCTTATTAAACAAAAGGGCACCCCCTAGATTTTTTTTACTATCTAAAGGATGCTCATTTTTTAATTTTTTATTCAATTACTGACCATTTATATATTCAGCAACTATTCTGGCAATATATTTTGCAGATAGCTTTGCCTCTTGAGCTTCATTTACATTTGATCCAACTTCTATTAATATAAAATTATCACTTAAGCTATAATTTATAGCAGTAGCCCCTACTGGATAAATATAATTATTTCTCATTAATCCAGGAAATAAAGAGTTCGAAATATTTAATAACTTATTAGCCAATTCTAAATTAGCAGCATATCTATCACTGTTTTCTGCCAAAACAAACATTAGTCTAGCCAAATTTTGATTATTTAAGTTTATAGTTACTGCATCTTTATTAGTAACACTGTCCCTGTGCAAATCAATTATCAATTTAAAATCTCCATATTCTTGTAAATAACTATTTAAAGTTTCGTTCGATCTCTTATAGCTATCATTATAAGAAATGCTATGATTAGTTTTATCATGTATTACAGATATTCCATATCCTTCTTCTAATTCCTTAGCTAAAATTTCTCCAACTCCAACAACATTAAAATTACTATCTGTTGTTAGTTCTCCTACCTCTGCATAATTTTCTATTGCATGAGTGTGTAATATTAGTACTTCTGGTTTAGAATTATCTAAAAGCTTCTTTAAACTTTCATCATAGGCAGGACTAACTTTATTTAATTCTGCTAATTCTTCTTCACTTACTGTCGCAATACTTTCTTTTTTTAAAGAAAAAGGTTTTATATTCGCTATTGGTGAATCAGTAAAAAATTTCTGAAGACCATTATAAAATACTCCAAGTTCTTTTCCTATAATTTTATATGCACTTATTCCTTTTAATCCGATGCTTTCTAATATAACATTTTTCAAAGATATATCATCGTCATTAATATTATTTTCATCAAAAATTTGAACTTTTACAACAGGCATACTATAATTTAGTAAATTAATATGGGCAAACCTACTTAATTGATCATATTTATTTATCGTCCCCATAAATCTTATTAAGAATATTAATATTCCTAATATAAGAATTATATATCCTATGTCAAAACTGCCTTTTATATTTAGCTTTTTTCTTTTATGCTTGTTTGAAATTGTTTCTTTTAATGAATACAAATGTAACTCCCCCTTCTCTCTTTATATATATATTAGGAGAGTTACATAATTATTAATAATTTAATACTTTTTTATCTAGCCCATAAATGCATTTATTTCTTCCATATCTAAATTAGGCTGAATTGCCATATTAATTCCATTTGCTATAACCTTTGATAAAGAATCCATTATTACATCAACATCCTTTGGAGTAACCATTAAATCTCCAATGGATGGGTCTAATATTTCTCTTATTAAATTATTCTTTTCATTTCTATCTAATGATTTTAACATTTTATAAAAGTCTGTTCCTGCTTCTGATTTTTTTATAAGCTCATCTAAAAGTAAATCAAGAGTATCATTAGCAATGGTTGCTGCATGAACAACTGTAGGTACTCCAATACTTATTACTTTTACCCCTATAGAATCCTCATTTATTTTCATTCTATGATTTCCAACACCTGCCCCCGGTGCTATTCCAGTATCACTGATTTGTATAGTTCTATTTACACGTTCAAGTTTTCTTGAACCTAAAGCATCTATACAAATAACTATTTCAGGTTTTAATTTTTCAACAAGTGATCTTATTATTTCACCAGTTTCTATTCCTGTAACTCCTAGGACGCCAGGGGCAATGCATGAAACAGGTCTAACTGATTCATCAATTGCATCAGGCATTAGTTCCTTAATATGCCTTGTAACCATAATTTTTTCTGTAACCTTAGGACCTAGTGAATCTGGAGTTACCCTTCTATTTCCCAATCCAACTACTAAAGCCAGCTTATTATAAGGCACATCAATAAGATTGCTTAAAGCTTTATTAATTGCTTGAGAAACTTTATCCATAATTTCTGTTTCATAGTAAGTCATTTCTGGAAAATCTATTGTAATATAATTTCCTTTAGATTTCCCAAGTTCCTTACCTGCTTCATCGCTTTCAATAGTTACCGTTGTTATTTTTACCTCTTCATCTTGGTCTTCTTTTACTATTACTCCATCTAATTCTCTTTTATTTTCTTGCGTGTACATATCACGAGCTTCTATTGCTAAATCAGTTCTTATGCTAATCATTGAAATACCTCCCAAATCATTATCATTTTTTATTTTTCCACAATATATTAATTTAATACTTGAACTTATAAACTTTCAATGATATAATCTAGTATGTTAAAAAAGAACTCGAACGCAGATTTCCCCAAAGCTGCAAAGAGACCCTATAAAAGCATTAAGGGGGTGAAGTAGAATGGCAAATATTAAATCAGCAAAAAAAAGAATTAAAGTTACTGAAAAGAAAACTGCTCAAAACAGAATGATTAAATCAGCTGTTAAAACAGTTATTAAGAAATTTGAAGCTGCAGTTGCTACAAATAATGTAGAAGAAGCTAAAGCTCTTTTCCCACAAGTTGCTAAGTCTTTAGACATGGCTGCTCAAAAAGGAGTAATTCATAAGAATATGGTAGCTAGAAAGAAATCTAGATTAGCTGCAAAATTAAACGCTATGGCGTAATTAAATAAGAAGCCGATCCAATTGGATCGGCTATTATTTTACCATAAAAATGTTAAATAACATTAATTCTAACTCCATAGTTTTATCATTACTGCTAGATTTTAATGAAATTTCTGTTTTTAAACAAATATCTAAAATTTCTTTTAATTGATTAAATGAAAATTTATTACTTTGATTTACTAATTTTTCACAAATAAATGTAGGAAGTTTATATTTACTTGCAATGCTGCCAATATTATGACCTTTATTTTTCAATACTTTTATTTCATATAATCTTTTAAAATGATTTTCTATGTTTGTTATTATAAGCATATGTTGATCACTTTTAAATAATAATTCATCTAACAAATCTATTGCTCTTTCCGCTTTTCTCAGCGAAATCAAATCTATTAAATCAAAAATATCATCTTCACTAGATTTTAATACTAACTTATCTATATCCTTTTTAGTTATTTCTTTACCTTCTGTATAAGCTATTATTTTATCTGCTTCCCTATTTATAATGTCAAAATTATTTGGTACCTTTTCCGCGAAATATCTAGCTTCAATCTTCTTTATTTCTTTACCTCTTTTTTTAAAAACCTCTTCTACCTTCTTATAATATCTGTCTTTTTTTAATCTATCAAAATGAACAACCTTAGAAATTTTATCTAAAGAAACTAACTTTTTATTCTTTTTGGCTGTATCCCTTTTATCATTGAACAAATAATACATAATTAATATAGTGTAAGGCGGGATATCCTTTAAGTATTTTTCTATTTCCTTATATAATTTACTATTAGAACTATCTGTTTTCTCTTTTAAAAATTCAGCTCTATAGATAACAACTGCTTTTTTTTCTCCCATAAAAGGCATTGTTTCACAGGCATTTAAAATTTCATCATAATTTATATTAAGACCATCTAATCTAATATAATTTAAATCTTTCATTGATTTATCAACAACAGAATTAACTACTAAATTTACTCCTTCTTTAATTAATTCTTCATCTAAGCCACAAAAAATATAAGAGTTATTTATTTTACCTTTCTTAATTTCTTCTTCTAAAGCATCAAAATCTATCAACTTAACCTACCCTTCCTTAATAAACTGGCATAATTTTATCCTTAATTAGAACTATTTTGCTAAAGCTTCCATTCTTAAAATCTATTATATCATACGCCTCTACATTTTCATCTCTAGATACTTTTAATAAATATTTTTTATCATAACATTCTAAAAGCAGATTATTGTTGTATTTTTTAAGATTATACTTTTTTCCTATATTAACCCTATTAAAATACTTATATTTTTCCTTTGCCATAGTTATTAGTTCTATTTTTTCTGACTTTATATTATCATGTAAATAAAATAATTTTTTAGAAGTTTTATAGCTAATAGAAATTATACCTTCATGATAATATTCAATTTTAGGATAAGGTGAATAAAAAAGATTAAAAATATACAATAATGCTATAAAAAAAGGAAAAACAATTATTCTTCTCATATTTTTCTTATAAAAATAAGTAGTAATTAGAATTATAAAATAAAATTTAGCAATATATTCATTTAAATATATTATATTAGGTACTAAGCTATTCAATAAGTCTATTAAAAGATCAATAAGTCTAGTTATATAATAAGAAATAAATATTAAATAATTAAATAGAAGTTTCACCTTTAAAAATAAAAGTAGTAAGTTTCCTATAACAACTATAATATTCATAAAAGGAACTACTATTAAATTCCCTAATAAAAATCCTAATGAAAATTCCTTAAAAGCATATACTACTACCGGAAAAGTAAATATTTGAGATGAAATACAAATGGATATACTTTCTCTTATATATTTAGGAAACTTATAAAGCTTCTTATTTATTATCTTGTTAAATAATATTATTCCTAAGGTAGCCAAAAAACTTAATTGAAAACCTATATTAAATATACTATAGGGCTTAAATAATATGATTATTATTCCCCCTAAAGATAGACCAGCTAAAGGATTATAGTTCCTTTTAAAACTCATTGCAAAACTTGTTGTTAGCATCATTATATAAGATCTGACAGTAGCTAATGCTGCTCCAGTAAAAATAACATAGAAAACTGATAAAAACGCAGCAGCTTTTTCTCCCAAAAATTTCTTTATAATTGAATATACTATTGCCATATGTAGTCCTGAAACTGATAGGGCATGTAATATTCCAAGTTTTTTCATATCCATTTCATCACTATTATCTAAGTACTCTGTATATCCAAAAGATATTGAAGTAATTATAGCTGCCCTTCTATAACCCAATTTTGATCTTATATTATAAAAGATTTTTTCTCTTAAATTATAAACTTTACTAATCAAATCACTTTTTAAATGCTTATAGCTATCTACTTTATAACTTCCTAATACTCCCTTTTCTCTATCAATGTCTTTTTTAAAGCTTCCCTTAACCTTTATTCTATCACCAGATGAAATTTCTTTTATATTTCCAGATAAATATACAGTTCTTCCTTTTATTTTTCCAATTGCTCCATAAGAATTTAGACTCTCTATCCTTATCTCCTCATTCTTACTAAAATTAATATTATAATAATTATAACTATTTATTATTGGTACAAAGAAAAAAATCATAATTAAAAATGAAAATTTTATCCCTTTATAAAATATTAATAATATAAAAAAACAGCTAGCAACAATTACTGCTAGCCATTTGCTTTCATCATATAAAACATATGAATAACTTCCAAATATAAATGATAAAAAAATATACACTAAAATATTTATTCTATAATTATAATTCAAATGGCATCACCTCATTATAATTTTTACCATTTTCTTATAATTATTTCAGATATTAAAAATATAAATAATATTATTGCTAATATTATTAAATCCATTAGCTCATAAGTATATTGCTTTACAAAAATTAATATTCCAGTAGTTAATATAAAAAGTAACACAAAGAATATTATAAGTTTTAATCCTTTATAATCTCCTTTTTTAATAACAGAACAATTTATAATTGTATCAATAAATAACATTAAAGATATTAAAGAATAACTTAGAACTTCAATATTTTTAATTTTTAAATAAACTAAAATTAAAGGTAATAATGAAAACAAAATTCCTCTTAGTATTATTTTATTATCATTTGTTTTATATTTTCCATATATCATATTTACTAATATTATAGGTGTCAATAATAACATATTTAAAAATATTATAAAATAATATTCAATTATATAGTTCTTGTTTAAAAGTTGATTAAAACTAAAGAAGATTATCTCTGATAATAAAGTAATTACATATATTGCAGTTCCCCTGTCAATTGCTTCAAAAACATATTTACTTTCTTTTAAAAGGTTTAAAAATGCCTGAATTGAGCTATTATGAGTATAAATATCTCCTAGTTTTTTTAATATTTCAGATACTTTCCCTTTGAATATTCCAATTTTAGATAGATTAATTAAAGAAACCTCTGCTAAGCTTTCTCCTTCTATTGCAAAGTTATATCCATCTTCCTCATACAAAGTGACAAGATTATACTGCTGCTCCTGAGTTAATTGACAATATATTCTTGTCTTAGAAACCCTCTTTAAAAATTCTTCCTTTTCAAGCAATTCAAGTTCCTTTCCTAAAGTAACTTGTTCTTCAGAAGATATTAAATTTATTTTTTTACCTAATACCTGAGCTGCCATTTTATTATCATCAGTAAATATAATTGGTAGTACTCCTTTTTGTCTAAGTTCATTAATTTCATCAGGTATAGTATCTATTATAGGATTTTCCATAGCAATAATACCAGCAAAGACAAGGTTACTTTCAATATTTTCAGACTCTGATGGTTCATAATTAAAAGATCTATATGCAAAAGCCTCGGTAATAAGTCCTTCTTTTGAAAAATTAAGATCAACTAACTTTATTTTCATTATATCTTCTGAAGTTATTTCCTTTTCCACACCATTTAATAAAATGCTTGTACAAGCATTTAATACTGTGTCTAACTCACCTCTAACATTTGCCCTATAGCCATTTCTATTTTTATTTATAGTTGTTGTCATTTTTTTATTTATATCTTTTGGTATTTCAAAGATTCTTTTATTTTTACCTTCAATATTACTTTTATAAATAGATTTAGTAACTCCATATTTTAAATAAGCTATGTCAAATATATCTCCTTTAGCCCAATCATTATCAACATTATATTTAGCATTATTACAAAGTATTGATATATCTAAAATTCTTCTAATATTTATATCTCCAATATCTACATCATTAGCTAAATAAATTTGATCATTAGTATATATTTTATCTACATATAATTCATTTTTAGTAATTGTACCAAGCTTTTTTAAAAATAGTATTTTTATTTCCTTTAACAATCCAAATGAAGAATAATTCATTAATTCTATTCCGTAGTTAGTCATAAATTTATTTTTTATATATTTTTCGTAGTATATGATAATTAAAGGTATTAATATAGAAAGCATAGCAAAAAATGAGTTTGCCACTAAAGGTAATTTATTAACTAAACCTCCTGGAAAAATTTCGATTAGTATAATTTGTAATAGTACTAAACAAATTTGAGCTTTAAATAAAACATTATCAAATTTATCAATAATAACATTTTTTCTTCTTTTAAAGTTTTTTACTCTACTTAAAACTTTTCCTAATTGAGTATTATTACCAGTTTCTATTACAATTCCACTGCCTGATCCTTCTTTTATTACCGAACCTCTAAAAAGGATATTGTTTATTTCTCCAATAGAGTTAGGCTTTTCATGCATTTTTATTGAGTATTTATTTTTTAACAAATTGTCACCAGTAATATTTCTTTCATCAACTTTTAAATTTCTACTTTCTATAATCCTAATATCAGCACCAATAAAAGAATTTTTTCTAAAGTAAACAATATCACCTTTTACTAAGTTCTCAGCTTCTATAAGCCTTTCTACACCATTTCTTAATACTAAAACTTGGGAAGTATTTAACCTTTGCAAAAGTTCTATTTCTTTTTTGTTAGAAAAATCATTATATAATTTTAATCCAAAATAAAATAATAATATTATTAAAGAAATAATTCCTAATATATAAAACTTACTTAATATAAAAAAAATTATAAATAAAATATGAAAATATATATTTTTTCCTTTAAATAAATCAAAAAGAATCTGCAAATTACTTCTAGTATAAGGTAAATCAATTAAATTGTCTCCAAATAGAGTTTTTCTTTCATTAACCTGTTCTTCATTTAACCCGCTGTAAATATTACTTTCTAATATTTCTACTACTTTAGACCAGCTTTCACTATAATACTCTTTCATTCTACCCCTCCCCCAAAAAATAATTATACATTTTAATTTTACAATTATTATAATTAAATTTCCACAAAAAAAGCTGAAACATTGAAAATATAAATATATTTCAAATTTTCAATATTTCAGTTTTTATCAATTATATGTTTAATATTTATCAAGATTTTGTCTTTGGATTAAAAAATACTGCTGCTAAATAACCAAAAAAAACTGCTGCAGTTATTCCTGATGCAGTCCCTTCTATACCGCCTGTTAATATGCCTGCAATTCCTTTTTCATCTACTGCTTTCATAACGCCTTTAGCTAAAGAATTTCCAAAGCTAGGTAAAGGAACTGAGGCGCCAGCACCACCTATATCTATTAGTTTATCATATAATCCAAAAGCTCCTAATACAACTCCTATAAGTAAAAAAGTAACTAATATATTAGCTGGAGTTAGTTTTGTAGTATCTAAGATAATTTGCCCTATAACACATATTAATCCACCAACTATAAAGGCACTTAAATACTCCATTATTTTTCACCTCCATTATCATTAAACTCAATTGATACTGCATGGGCAATTCCAGGAATGCTTTCTCCCTGCTGAGTAGAAGTTGGGCTCATCAATGCCCCTGTAGAAATAAGGAGCAGCTTCTTAATTTCTTTATTTATTAATTTTCCATAAAAATATGAACAAGCTACACTAGCTGAACATCCACATCCACTACCACCTGAATTAGTACCTTGCTTTTCATCATCAAATATTAAATCTCCACAATCATAATATATATCTCTTATGTTATAACCTTGTTTTTCTAATAATTGTAAGGTTATTTCTTTACCTACTTTACCTAAATCTCCAGTTACGATGGCATCATAATATTTTTCCCCTCTTCCTGTATCCTCCAAATGTTTAACTATCGTATCAACTGCAGCTGGTGCCATAGCTGCTCCCATATTATTTGAATCCTTTATTCCATAATCTTTTACTAGGCCTGTTGTTATATGAGTTACCTCTGGGAAATTTCCTTCCTTTCCTAAGAGCATTGCTCCTGCTCCAGTTACAGTCCATTGAGATGTAGGCTTCCTTACAGATCCATATTCTAAAGGAAATCTAAATTGCCTTTCTGAAGAACTAAAATGAGATACAGTTGCTGCAATTGTGTAGTCTGCAAACCCTCCATCTATCATCATTGCTGCCAAACTTAAAGATTCTGTCATTGTTGAACATGCACCAAATAAACCAAAGAAAGGTATATTAAAGTCTCTTGCTGCAAAGCAAGTAGATGTTAATTGATTTAATAAATCTCCTGCAAAAATATAATTTATATCTTCTTCCTTTAAACTAGCACTTTCTATAGCCTTAATTACTGTTTGATAAAACAATTCACTTTCAGCTTTTTCATAACTTTCTTTGCCTAAAGTATCATCTTTTACTACTTCATGAAAATATTTACCTAAAGGTCCTTCTCCTTCCTTAGGTCCTACCATTGAATATGTTGTAATGATTTTAGGAGGATTTTTCATTTTTACAGTTTGATTTCCTATTCTTTTGGTATCACAATTCATTTTTAATCCCCTTTCTTAAAATCTTTGTAATAAATAATATATTATGCCCACTACTACTGAGCTTCCTATTCCATATACTAATACTGGACCTGCTATAATAAACATTTTTGCTGCAACTCCAAATATAAATCCTTCCTTTTTAAATTCCATAGCAGGTGAAACAACTGAATTCGAAAAACCAGTGATAGGAACTAAGGTTCCTGCACCTGCAAAAGTTGCAATTTTATCATAAACTCCAATTCCGGTTAATAGAGCCCCTAAGAACACCATAATTGCTGGAACTAGCATTTTAGTTGTTTCTTCATCAAAACCTCCATATTTAATAAGAAGCATATGTATTATTTGTCCAATTACGCATATTAACCCTCCTACCCAAAAAGCATTAATACAATTTTTGATTATTTTAGGCTTTGGTTCTGTTTCTTTAGTAATGGTTTGAAAATCTTGATAAATTTCATTTTCAGATATTTTTTTCTTTTTAGACATTTTTATACTTCCTTTCTAAATATGTTTAATTTTATTATTCCAAATCTTTCTCCTTATAATACTGATATTTTTTGGCAAATAAATAGTCAATTGAATTTCTTTAAATCCAATTGACTTTCAACTCAATATACTATTTATTTTTTTCATAACTTTCTCCCTATTTTCTTTCGTATCTTCAACTTATTCTTCTAGTTTTTGTTTCATAATTCCAAGAACCTTCTTTTCAATTCTTGAAACCTGTACCTGACTTATACCTAACATCTTAGCTACTTGAACCTGAGTTTTATCTTTGAAATATCTTAGCATTATTATTTGTCTTGACTTCTCATCTAGACTCCGTAATGCTTCTTTTAAAGCAATTCTATTAATCATTTCACTATCATCTTCACCCTTTTCACTTAGCTTATCAATTAGAAGGACTGGTGCTCCATCATCTTGATGAATAGTATCATATAAATACTGCAGGCTGTTAACAGAATCTAAGGCAAATAATATCTCATCTTTATCTACTCCTGAAAATTTTGATAATTCTTCAATTGTTGGTTCCCTATTTAATTTTTTAGTTAATTTTTCTTTGTCAAAATGAAGCTTTCTAGCTAAAGTCTTAACATTTCTGCTTACTTTAATTATTCCATCATCTCTAATAAATCTTTTTATTTCACCAACTATCATTGGTACGGCATAAGTTGAAAATTTTACGTTAAATCTTCCTTCGAAGTTATTTATAGCCTTTACTAATCCTATAGAACCTATTTGAAATATATCTTCATAATCATATCCTCTATTAAGAAACTTTTTACTTATAGATGCCACTAAAGGAAGATTCATTTCTATTACTTTATTCATTGCATCTTGATCGCCTGCTTTAGCTAAGGGTATCAACTTTGAATTATCATCATAATTGTACGCCTCTTTCCTTATAGTTCCATTTTCCATATACTTCACCTAACTTACTGAGTTGAATTTCTTCTTCATTACAACTTTAGTACCTTTACCTTCTTTACTTTCTACTTCTAAGCTATCCATAAATGTTTCCATAACAGTAAACCCCATACCAGACCTCTCTAATTCTGGCTTAGATGTATAAAGTGGTTCCATAGCCTTCTTTACGTCCTTTATTCCCACTCCAAAATCTTCTACTATTATAGTTACTTCATTCCCGCTTATAGTAGCTTCTATTCTAATTATGTCCTCTTTTCTATTTTCATAACCATGAATTATAGAATTTGTTACTGCTTCAGATACTGCTGTCTTCACATCCGATAATTCCTCAATTGTAGGGTCTAATTGGGATACAAATGCTGCAATTGCAACCCTTGCAAATCCTTCATTTTGGGATTTGCTCATTAATTCTATACAAACTCTATTATCTACCATATTTAAACCCCTCCATTATATACTCTTAATCGCTTCATCTAAACTTTTATGCATATTAATTATTTTATACATACCTGATAATTCAAAAACTTTTCCAACACTTTTATTTATTTCTGTAACACAGATCTTACCATTTCTATTCTGCATTTTCTTATATCTTCCTATTACTACACCTATTCCAGAGCTATCCATAAAAGTTACCCCTTTAAAATTTAGTATAACTTTTTTTATATTATCCCTATCAATTCTATCATCTATCTTTACACGTACCTCTTCAGCACTATGATGATCAAGCTCCCCCATTAACGTAACAATTAATTTGTCTTCATATTTATCAAACTTAAGATACATATAAACTGCCCTAAGTTTATGCTACCTAGAGCTTACACCTCCCTCAACTTATTCCCTTCTTTTTCCATAATTCTAACATATTATTTTATGCTTAGTCAAATAATTTATTCCATTTTTATGTAATTTATGTGATTAATTGTTTAAGTAACTTAAAATACAAACTAAAATTTAATTTGCTATAAAAAAATTGCAAGCTTGTTTAGAGCTTGCAAATAATCTAAATTGCCCATTGTCCTCTCTCAATTACTACTTATAAAGATTGCTCGCGATCTTTCTGTTATATATTTAGCTTGTCTTCTTTTACCCTCTTATATCTGTCAATTTCAAATTTTATCTTTTTATAAAACTCTTCTAAAGTTTCTCCATCATTAAGAATCAGTGTTTCTATAGCATCTTCTAAGGTATTCATTACATAAATATGGAACTCTCCCTTTTCGACTGCATTCTCAATTTCTGGATCTAATATCAAATCATCCTTATTCAAATCTGGTATTAGCACACCTTTGTCCTGTACTGTATCAATATATTTGCACATTCTAAAAAATCCTTCTATTTTTTCATTTACTCCACCAATAGGCTGAACTTCTCCTAACTGATTAACAGAACCTGTAACTGCTATATTCTGTTTTATAGGTCTTTTGCTTAAAGCTGATAATATGCAGATAACTTCTGCAATTGATGCACTATCTCCATCTATTAACCCGTAAGTTTGTTCAAAACTTAAATAAAAATCTACCGGTAATTCCTCATAAGGACTAATTAAATTATTTAATAGGCCCTTTAATATACTAACTGACTTTTCATGAATTTTACCGCTTAATTTATTTTCTTTTTGTATATCTATTATCCTACCATTACCGCTTTGAGCAACACAGGTTATTCTCATTGGTTTTCCAAAAGAGTAATAACCAGTATCTATAACAGCAAGTGCATTAATTACCCCAACTTTTTCTTCCTTTACTGAAATTAATATTTTATTTTCCTTAAACAATTTATCATATTCTTCCTCTATTAACTCCCTTTCATAAACAGTTTCTATTATATCTTTTCTTTCAATCATTGCTGCTTTTCTATTTTTAGCTCTATCATTAGCTAGTAAAATTAATTTCTCTATTTCCCTTTCTTCAATATTTATCTTTCTCCTATTATTGGCTCTTCTAGCTAAATACTTTATAACTTCACTTAATGCCTCTTTTGAAAGAATGTTTAAAGAATTTTCCTTAACTACCTTATTTGCTAAAGTTATTATATATTCCTGTGTTTCTTTATTTAATTCAATTATAGACTTAAATTCAGCTCTCAAAGGAAATAATCTTCTAAAATCTTCATCTAAATTATATAAAATATCATAAGTTTCTTGATCTCCTATCAAAATGACCTTTAGCTTTATAGGAATAGGTTCAGGTTTCAAACTATTAATTGAAATTAGTTCTACATAGGATTTTGAAACATCAAAATTGACTTTACTAGTTAATAATGCTTTTTTAAGCTGAAAGTATGCATTATAATTGTTAACTAAAGAATTCATCCTAATTATTAAACATCCACTATTTGCTCTTAAAATACTTCCTGAATTTATGAGTGAAATATCTGTTGAATATATCCCATTATTATTTTCATACTCAATAAAACCTATAAGATTATTAACACTTGGATCTTCTTCATATATTACAGGTGGATTTAATACTAAACTATTATCAACAAGCAAATGAATATAATTTTTATGAATTATCTTATATAACTCCTCCTCATCTTCATCCACATCAATATTGTAACAATCAATAATTTTCCTTTCTATAACTAAAAAAAGCCTTTCTAAAAACTCATAAGCATTATCATCATCAATAAATTCCAACAATGCTTCATCTTTATATACTTCCATCTGATTTGATATATAATCAGTATATAGTTCCTTTAATTTTTTCATGGATATAGCTTCAATTTCTTTTAATTTTAATAAGATGTGTTCGGCTTTTTTCTTTAATTTATTTGCTTTTACCACTATTTCTTCTTTTCTTGTATTACTTAAATCATCATATTGTTTCTCTGTAATTATTTTCCCATCCACTAAAGGAATAAAGGCGAAGCCCTTGTTAGTAAATTTAACCTCAAAATTTTCTATTCTGGCACTTTCTATTAATTCATTAATATAATCACTTCTTTTATTTTGAATTTCATCTATTAAATCTTCTTTTCTATTATCTGATGATGAATTATAAAAGTCTTCTACAATTTCTAAATAATGATTTTTTATTTCTTCTACTACCTTAATTAATTTTTTTCCATTGCCATTCTTAACAAATAATACTTCTGGCTTTTTGGAATCCTCATAAATTACATAACAAATATCCTTTGGAGGTTCAAGATATTTGTACTGATCCTCAATATATTTCTTTAA
Source organism: Clostridium isatidis (assembly GCF_002285495.1). Lineage (NCBI taxonomy): Bacteria > Bacillati > Bacillota > Clostridia > Eubacteriales > Clostridiaceae > Clostridium > Clostridium isatidis. The sequence continues at coordinate 1,993,835 of NZ_CP016786.1, forward strand.
TTCATTTATCTTCTCTTTTGAGAATGTATCTATCAAATAAAGATTATAGCCTTCCTTATCAATGTTGAGAGCTCTAGCTATCTTTTTATATTCAGTTTCAAATATATTAACACTTTTAGAGTTATCATTTTCAATATAGCCAAAATTAAAATTATATTTTACTTCATTTATTCTCAATTCTTTTTTCATAAATTTCCACTCTATAATTTGCCTAAGCAATTATTAAAAAGCAGTTCCCTCCTTTTTATTGTTTATTATATAAATATTCTAATGGTGGAGATTTAGGGAATATTTTTTCAATAAAAAGAATTATTATTTAATTTTCACAAAATAAAAAAGATTGCAGAGCAATCTTTTTTCACTCAGCAATCTTCTACAGCAATTCAATAAATTTATCTACAGCTTCTTCTGCCTTTTTTAATTCCTCTTCTGAAGGAACAAAACAGAATGATATACCTGGATCTATAGTTTTAAATTTTAATTCTTTAAGTCTAGATGAAAGCATCTTTACACCTTCTCCTGACCACCCATATGAACCAAAGGCTAAGGCAGCCTTTCCTCTATTAGTAATAGGATTGATTAAAGATAATAAGTCCCAAGATGGTTTTACAGCATCTTGATTTATTGTTGGTGAACCAATCATTATACCTTTTGCAGTTTCTATCTTTTTAACACTTTCACTTAAAGGTATTTCTGTTATTTCTGTTACATCTACCTTAAATCCTTTTTCTTCTAACTTACCCTTTAAGAATTTAGCCATAAATTCTGTATTACCATAAGCTGAAATATAGAATATTTCTACTTTTTTATTATCAACTTTTTCTTCAGTAGCCCATTCTTTATATAAATTAAGAATATGGTCAATATTATTCATATGTACAGGTCCATGGCTTGGAGCAATTATATCAAAATTTAATCCCTCTATTTTATTTAATCCCATTAATACAAATTTTTTGAATGGTCCCATTATACAATCAAAATAATATTTCATTTCTACAAAGTACTCATCATTTAAACTTCCTGTAATTGAACCTTCTGGGCAGTAATGAGAACCTGTAAAATCACAAGTAAATAAAAGGTTTCTTTCTTCTACATAAGTAAACATTGTATCTGGCCAATGTAAATTTGGTGCTTGAATAAATTTAAGAGTTGTTTTTCCTAATTTTATCTCACTTTTTGCTTCTTCTCCATTAAAATCCTTATTTAAGATATTCTTTAAGTAATTTAATGCCGCTCTTGTACCAACAACCTTTGCCTTAGGATACTTTTCAATTAATTTTATTAATGATCCACTATGATCTAATTCTGTATGTTGTACAATTATATAATCTACTTCCCTTTCTCCTATAACAGATGTAATGTTATTAACAAACTCTTCATGAAAACCAGTTTTTACACTATCAATTACTGCTATTTTTTCATCATCTATTAGATATGAATTATAAGTAGTTCCCTTTTTTGTTTCCATTATTATATCAAATACTCTTAATGCAGGATCCTTAACTCCAATCCAATAAATATTCTCTTTTATTAGTTCCACCATATCTCTTCCTCCAAATTACATATAATATCGCATACCTATTAATAATTTACCACAAAGCTTTTCCACAGACAATCATAATTTCAAAAGCCCTTGTATTAACTAACATCAATTATTAATTTTTAAATGAATGAACCGGAGCTGGTATTCTTCCACCTCTCTCAATAAATAAATTAGAAGAATTATTATTAATCTTCATTACTGGTGCTCGACCTAGTAATCCTCCGAATTCCACCATATCCCCAACCTTACATCCAGGCGCTGGTATTATTCTAACAGCAGTTGTTTTATTATTTATCATACCAATTGCAGCCTCATCTGCTATCATTGCTGCAATAGTTTCTGCTGATGTATCTCCAGGTACCGCGATCATATCTAATCCAACCGAACAAATAGCAGTCATTGCTTCTAGTTTTTCTAAATTTAAAGCTCCCTTTAATACTGCATCTATCATACCTGCATCTTCTGAAACTGGAATAAAAGCTCCACTCAATCCTCCAACATGGCTACATGCCATAATTCCACCTTTTTTAACTGCATCATTTAATAAAGCTAAAGCAGCAGTTGTTCCATGGGTTCCTACAGATTCTAATCCCATTTCTTCAAGTATATGAGCCACAGAATCACCAATAGCTGGTGTTGGTGCTAAGGATAAATCAACAATTCCAAAAGGTACATCAAGCCTTTTTGACGCTTCTTTAGCTACTAATTGACCCATTCTAGTGATCTTAAAAGCAGTTTTCTTAATAGTTTCAGCAACTACATCAAAAGGTTCTCCTTTTACCTTTTGTAATGCCCTTTGAACAACTCCAGGACCACTTACTCCAACATTTATTATCTTATCTGCTTCTCCTACCCCATGAAATGCACCTGCCATAAATGGATTGTCTTCTACTGCATTGCAAAATACAACTAACTTGGCACAGCCAAAACCTTTAGCCTCTTTTGATAACTCTGCAGTATTTTTTATTATTTGTCCCATTTCTTTTACTGCATCCATATTTATACCTGTTCTTGTAGAACCAATATTTACAGAAGCGCAAACCTTTCTAGTTTTTGAAAGAGCCTCTGGAATTGATTTAATTAATATCTTATCCCCTTTTGTATATCCTTTTTGAACTAAAGCAGAAAATCCACCTATAAAATCTATTCCTAAATGCTCTGCGGCTTTATCTAAAATTTCAGCAAATTTAACATAGCTTTCTTCGTTTGTAGCTCCTGCTATTATTGAAATTGGAGTTACAGAAACTCTCTTATTAACTATAGGTATACCAAATTCATTTTCTATTTCTTTACCTGCTCTTACTAAATCTTTTGCAGATGAAGTTATTTTATTATAAATCTTTTCTCTAGCCTTATCTCCATTTGAATCAATGCAGTCTAATAAAGAAATTCCCATAGTGATAGTTCTAATATCTAAATTCTCTTCATCTATCATTTTTATTGTTTCCAAAATATTATTAGTATTCATATTTATCCTCCAACCATCTATTATAAACTGTGCATTGAATTAAAGATTTCTTCTCTCTGTATTTTTACCTCTACTCCTAACTCTTTTCCCTTTGAAATTAAGCCTTCTTTTACTATATCAAAACTGCTATTAGCTTTTTCAAAATCAAGCATCATAATCATAGTAAAATATTCCTTCATTATAGTTTGGTTCACATCTAAAATATTGATATTAAATTTTACTAATTCACTGCTAATACCTGCAATAATTCCTACCTTATCTCTTCCTATTACAGTTAAAATTCCTTTCATTTTTATTCACCTCAAACTTTATTTTAACAATTTAATCTACTAAATTTTTACTTTTTATTTTATTATCTTCGTATATATTTGTCAATTAAAACTGTTCTCTTTCTTAATAAATATATAACCTTTAATAAAATTAACAAAAAAGACATCTTGCAATAAATTTTGCAAAATATCTTATTCTTTAATAATTGCTAACAATTTATTCTGTTAATCAAAAAATTCATCTTCTATTTTTTCTAAATCTAATATTCTTATTTCTTTTAGATTAAAATCAATAAGACCACTATTTTTCATACTGATTAATTCTCTAGAAAGAGAAGGTCTTGCTACTCCCATTTCTTCTGCTAATTCTTTTTTAGACTTTATCTTTAATACTAAAGAGTTCTTAGTATTATAATTATCTAATAGCAGTTTGCATATCTTTCTTCTAATAGAATCTAATTCTATCAGCTTTATTTTTTTATTTAAATTTACTAATTTTTGAGATAATAATCCTAAAAAATTCTCTGTGAATTTAGTATTTTTCTTCATTATATTTAAAATAGTTTTTTTAGGAAAAAAAATAATTTTACAATTTTCTATCGCCATTACAGTTGAAGGGTAGGTTCCTTCCTTAGCAAAAATTATTGCTTCAGCAAAGGCGTCACCTTCACTAAGATTTGCTAAAGTCAATACCTTTCCATTTTCATATACATTTTGTACAACAGCTTTTCCTTCTACTATTATTGATAAACTATTGCATGGCTCACCTTGATTAGCAATTATTTGCCCCTTATTGTAGGATCTTACCATATAAACTTCCTCATCTAAGATTTTCTTTATTTCTTCATCTTCTATATCCTTAAAAAATCTAGCCCTTTGTAATGTTTTTATCATAACTTTTCCTTTCAAAACTTATCTAAATATATATTTTTTTATTCTCTATTATTTTACCTTTTATTCTTTAACTATACTTAGTAAATCTTTCTATTTATAATTTGTAATCTAATCATAATAAATAGCCTAATGCAAGAAAAATATATGAATATCCTAATCTCTTCTTCAATTCATTCCCCGTAAAAGCTCAACATCTCATCTCTTATTATAAATTTTTATAAAAAATAAAGATATATAACTTAATTATATATCTTTATTTTACTATATTCTTTTAAACTAAAAAAGTCTGCTTAACTAAATAATTAGTAAAGCAGACTTCTTTAATATTTAAATTATCCTAAAAACATTTTTAAGTCGTCTTCTACGTTTGTTATTCCACCAATTCCAAAGTTTTCAACAAGTACTTTAGCAACATTTGGTGAAAGGAATGCTGGTAGAGTTGGTCCTAAATGGATATTCTTAACTCCTAAGTATAGTAATGATAATAATACTATAACAGCTTTTTGTTCATACCATGCAATGTTAAATGCTAATGGTAAATCATTAATATCTTGTAATTCAAATACTTCTTTAAGTTTTAATGCAATTAATGCTAATGAGTATGAATCGTTACATTGTCCTGCATCAAGAACTCTTGGAATTCCACCAATATCTCCTAAGTCTAATTTGTTATATTTGTATTTTGCACAACCTGCAGTTAAAATAACAGTATCTTTTGGTAGTGCTTTTGCAAATTCTGTGTAGTAGTTTCTTGATTTAGCTCTACCGTCACATCCAGCCATTACGAAGAATTTCTTAATAGCTCCTGACTTAACAGCATCTACAACTTTATCAGCAAGCGCAAATACTTGGTTGTGAGCAAATCCACCAATGATTTCTCCCTTTTCTATTTCTGTTGGAGCCTTGCAAGTCTTAGCAAGTTCAATTATTTCTGAGAAGTCTTTCTTTTCTCCATCTACTCCTGGTATATGCTTACATCCTGGGAAGCCTGCAGCTCCAGTTGTAAATACTCTATGCTTGTAGCTTTCCTTTGGTGGTACTATACAGTTTGTAGTCATTAATATTGGACCGTTGAAGCTTTCAAATTCTTCTTTTTGCTTCCACCATGCATTTCCATAGTTACCTACAAAGTGATCATATTTCTTAAATGCTGGATAATAGTGAGCTGGTAACATTTCTGAGTGAGTATAAACATCTACTCCTGTTCCCTTTGTTTGTTCTAATAATTGTTCTAAGTCTTTTAAGTCGTGACCAGAAACTAAAATACCTGGATTATTTCTAACACCTATATTAACTTTTGTTATTTCTGGGTTTCCATAAGTTCCAGTATTAGCTGCATCTAATAAAGCCATACCGTCTACTCCAACTTTACCTGTTTCTAAAGTTAAAGCTACTAATTGATCTACTGTTAAGCTGTCATCTAATAACTTAGCTAAAGTTTCTTGCATAAATGCACTAATTTCTTCGTTATCATAGCTTAATTCGTTAGCATGCTTCATATATGCTGCTAAACCTTTTAATCCATAAGTTATAAGTTCTCTTAAACTTCTTATATCTTCATCTTTAGTTGCTAATACACCAACTTCTGTTGATTTTGTATCATATTCTTCTCTTGTAGAAGCAGTCCATAATGCAGCTTCTGATAAACCTTCTTTATTTGATAATTGATTTAATAATTCTTCTTTTATTTCTAATACTCTTCTTACTCTATCGTAGAATATCTCATCATCAAAGTTAGCATTTGTTATAGTTGTAAATAAATTAATTGTTATATAGTGATTAACTTCACTTGAAACTTTTTTTCCTTCTTTTCTAAGTCTAGTTGTTACTTCTGATAATCCTTTTGTTACATATACTAATAAATCCTGCATTCTAGCAAGGTCTGGTGATTTTCCACATACTCCAAATTTTGTACAGCCTGTACAGCCTGCTGTTTCTTGACATTGGAAACAAAACATTTTATTTTCCATAAAAATAGCCTCCTTAAATATATTTAAAATAAATGATCTCTAAAATGTTCATTTGACATGCTCATTATAACCAATTTTTTCAGAATAATCGGTAACAGAAGTTACAGAAATAAATATTTTTTATTTTTTTAATAAAAATATTTATAAAAAATTCTATTTTCTTTTATATTTTCTCTGCACCAAAAAATATTTCTAATATTCTTATTTCTTTCTGGATAAAAAAAGTAAGCTGCTCACAAAAAATATGAAACAACTTACTTATTAGTTCTAATCTTTTCATTTTTCTAGCTTTAAGGCATGAACTGAATAACCTTTAATTTTTGTCTATTACCAATTATTAGTTATTTATCATTAATTAAATTTAGCATTGCTTCCTTTATTAGTAGATGTAATAACTATCTTTGAATCTATCCTATCCTTCAATTCTTGTACATGAGATATTATACCTACCACTCTTCCGTCATTTTGGAGTTCAACTAAACATTCTATAGCATTATCTAAAGATTCTGAATCCAAAGTTCCAAAACCTTCATCCACAAAAATAGTATCTAACTGTATTCCCCCTGAATAAGCTTGTACCACATCTGCTAAACCTAAAGCCATAGACAATGATGCTTTGAAAGCTTCCCCACCTGATAGAGTTTTTATATCTCTAGATTTTCCTGTATAATTATCAAATACTTCTAAGTCTAAGCCTTGTCCCTTTCTCTTATCTCCAACTTCTTCTTTTCTTAAAAGTTCATATCTATTACAGCTCATTCTAGAAAGTCTTAAATTTGCTGCAGTGATTATATCTTCAAAATATGAAGCTAATACATATCTTTCAAAGCTTATTTTTCTACTGTTATCACCATTAATAATCTTTGAAAGCCTTCCTATAACACTATACTTTTTTTCATCTTTTTCAATTAATTCATTATTCTTTTCAATATTCTTTAATAGTTTTATATTTTGATCTATTTTAGAATATAACTTTTTCTCAATCTTCTGTATCTTTAATTTATTATCTTTATAAGATTCTATTTTTATTTCCAATTCCTTAATATCTTTTTTTATTAGCCCTTCACATTCCTTAGTAATATCTTTCAATAATTTTTCTGTATTGGCTAAGTTGTTGATGTAATTATTGATATCCCTTTCTAAAGTTTCTATTTCTTCTTCTTTAAGCTGACTGTTTTTATAATCACGTCCATCTTTGAAGCCTAATGCTAAAGTCTTTTCCTTAAATATCTCAATAGCTTCTTCTAAATCTTTTTTTGATTCTTTTGACCTAATTTCTAAAGATTGCTTGTTTCCATTTTCTTTATCTAAATTAGATTTTAATAAATTATATTCTGCTTCAGCTTTTTCATAATTCTTTTTTAGCTCTTCTATTTTATAATTAATTTCTCTTCTTATATTTTCAAGTTCATTATAAGACTTAACATTTCCATTAAATTCTTCTTCAATATTTTTCAAATTAGTTTCTTCTATTTTTAAATTTTCTTTATTAGATAAAAGTTCTTTATTTTTCTCTTCTAAATAATTTCTTAACTTCTCAATTCTTGCCTCTTTATTCTTCTTTTCCTTAATCTTTTCTTCTTCCTTATTAACTAATAAAGATATTCCTTCTATTTCCTTATTAATATTTAATAACTCAAAATTATTTTTCTTTATTAATCCTAAAACTTTCTCAATTTCTAATGATATATCTTCAAGATTGTTACTAGCAAATATTTTCATTAATAGAGGAAATATTATTTCTCTTTTATTCGATTCTAAATTTGCATTTATTTTAGATAAATCTCTATAGTATTTTTCTCTAATTTCATATAATTTATCTGCTTTAACTTTTGCTTCTTTTACCAAATTCTCATCTATAACTTCACTATTTAAAACAGCTAGCTTTGGATGATGAAGTGAACCACATACTGGGCAAGGTTCCCCTTCTATTAAATTCTTGGCAAGTATTCCTGCTTGATTTCTCCTAAAAGCCTCTTCTAAATTTTCATAATAGTTTTTAGCCGCTACATAAGACTTATCTGCCTCTTCATAGACTAAAGTCAGATTTGAATGTTTATTACTTTCCCTCTTATAACTCTCTAAAGAATTTAATAATATATTTAAATCTTCTATTTTCTTATTTAAATTAATAACATTTATTTCCAATGTATTCTTTTTATTTTTTAAACTACTTATATTCTCCAACTCTATTGCTAATTTATTTATTAAATCACTATTACCTTTTATCTCTAAATTTATATTATTAATTTCTTTTTCCAGATCTTCTATAAAAATCTTTAATTTATTTACTTTTGCCTTATTTTTTTCATATCTAGAAGCTTTTTCCTTTAATTTATCTATTTCATTTAATTGACTTAATAAAATATTTTTTTCTTCTTCTTTGGCTTTTTCTTCTTGTAATCTCTTAAATGCTAGGTCATAATCTTTTTTATACTTTTCTATATTTTTTATAGCTTCATTTAATTTAAAATTTACTTCATCATATAAAGATTTTTTATACCTATAATCTTTTTCATAAAGGTCCAATTTCAATGCCTTTTTTGCCTTTTCCAGAATAACAGACTTTTCTTTATAATTTTCTTTTAGGCATGAAAGCCTTTCAAATTCTAATTTTATATTATTCTTTTTCTCTAACTTTTTATTATTTTCATTTATTAATGCTAATTCCTTAGATAAAGTTTCTATTTCCTCTTGAAACTTATCTAATTCATCCTTTAAATTTGAAATCATCTCTTGATCTACACTTATTTCTTCTTCAAAACCTTTTATTATTTGCTCAATATTCATATCCCTAGCAGTAATCATTTCTTTTAAAGTTATATTTTCTTCGTTTATCATAAAGGACTTAATATTATTTTCCCTATCCCTTTGGATAAGTTCAATATTTCTTTTTAATTCATTTGCTTCATTCTTTATATTCTGCTGAATATCTGAAAATATTTTTGTTCCAAATATCTTTCTAAATATTTCTTCCTTCTTATCACTATCAGAATTTAATAACTTTTTAAACTCCCCTTGAGGTATCATAACTAATTGCTTGAATTGCTCTGAATTAATACCTAAAATTTCTTCTACTGCTCGTGTTACTTCTTTATATCCTGTTATCGTTTTATCTTTATATTTTAGTTCTGCAACAGCCTTACTTTCTGTAAATCCTTCACCTCTTTGTTTCTTTCTATAATATTGAGGTGATCTTTTTACATAATAATCCTTATTTCTCATCGAAAACCATAGCTCAACTTCTGTCTTAGTTTCCAGAGAAGCAAAATCACTTCTTAAATTTTTACCTTCCCTTTCACTTCCACTTGCCTCTCCAAAAAGAGCAAAGTTAATGGCATCAAAAATTGTTGTTTTACCTGCTCCCGTATTTCCTGTTATTACAAATATATTTTTATCTTTTAAATTTTCTTCAAAATTTAATTCTTGTTTTTCTGCATAAGGTCCAAAAGCTGAAATTATTAATTTTTTAATTTTCATATTAATATTCTTCCTCCTTAGCCTTGTCCAATATATTTGCAATGATCTCTAATTCTTCACTGCTACAATCTTCACCAATTATATCCTTGTAAAAATCCTTAAACAAAGTTAGAGTAGATTTTTCCTTTATATCAGCTATTTTTCTTTCTGAACCTTGCTTATTTAATCTTTCTTCCCTTACCAATTCCATTACATTTGGATAAACAGTCCTTATCTTAGCCATTGGATCTAAAATTTCACCTTTATCTTTTAAAATTACCTTTATATAGTCTTCTTTATTTAAATTATCCTTTGTAGAATCTCTTATTATATTTTCAAGATAGCCTTCTATAATTCTAAAATCTCTTTTTCCTTTTAATCTATAAAATCTTACATCAATATTCCCCTCTGAATCTAAGTTAATTATATTTATTCCCTTTTTTTGATTAACTTCTGAAAAAGAGTATTTCATCAATGAGCCTGAATACCTTATTCTTTCATTGCCTACTTTTTGAGGACCATGCAAATGACCAAGAGCAGTATAATTAAAGTTTTCAAAGAGTTTCCCATCAATAAAATCCGTTCCCCCTATAGAAATAGGTTTTTCAGAATCTGATTCAACTAGTTCTTCAAAATTTCCCTCTCTTATTTTCGTTACATATCCATGGGCAATTGCAATATTTCTTTCTTCTTTATTTAAATCTTTATTTATTTCATCAATTATTTTTCTCATTGCATCATTTGGCGTCTTTATATTCTCATCTCCATATAAATCTCTTACAATTGGAACATCTGCAAAAGGTATTGGATAAAAATTTACCTTTCCAAATTCATCTTCTAAAACAATTTTTTCTGTATTTCTTTTTAAGTTTCCTATAATATATAAACCACTTCTTCTTAATAATGAACTAGCAAAATCTAATCTTTCATTACTGTCATGATTACCAGCAATAGCAATTATAGGTGTTTTTAAATCTATTACGATTTTCTCAAGAGTTTTATTTAACAATTCAACTGCTTGTACAGGTGGTATTGATCTATCATATAAGTCTCCCGCTATTACTAATACATCTGGCTTTTCTTCTTCTATTGCCTTAAATAACTCTTCTAACATATATTCCTGTTCTTCAGTCATATAGAAACCATTAACAAGCTTTCCAATATGCCAATCCCCCATATGAAAAATTTTCATTTCATCACCCCTCTAAACAATTCACAATTCAAAATGTACAATTTAGGAAGATTTTCAGAGCACTAAAAATCAACATTGTATTTGTTTTATATTATACATTATTTTTATATTTATTTATTGAATATTCTTAGAATTTTATTGGATATTATTTATATACAATAAATTTAAAAAATAAAAAAGACTGTTATATCTTTAAACAGTCCTTTTGTACTAATAATCCAATAAAGTTCTTAATTTTAATTAATATTATGCTGCTTTTTCATTTAAAATAGAAATAGTATCCTTTCCTTGAGCTTTATTTAATGATCTTGCTACTAAATATGCAAGAAAAGCATCAATACAATGATGAACCATTGTTCCCACTACTGTAACTAAAACTATTGTATAAGAATCAATTCCAAAAGGTATTATAGCTAGTCCTTCTAAAATACCATGAATTGGTGCAGTAGCAGCTATTGCTCCTTTATAATTTTCATTCTTTCTAAATATTTTTCCTCCAATATACCCAACAATAATATGAGTTGCTGCTCTAAGGGCTACCACAGGTGCCGATGTTATAAAAAATCCTATTGTTGAACCTAAACCAACTATTGCAGCCACTTTTGGTGAAATTAACATTGCAATAAATAAAGGAACATGGGATGCTAATGTAGCTGTAAATGGTCCAACTATTATTTTTAAAAATCCAAATGAAATAGGAATAATAAGTGATAATGCCACTAATAGTGCAGCTAGTACCAATTTTTTTATTTTTGTGCTATGCATTTTACCCCTCCTTAACTGTATATACACTAGTATAATATCATCTTTACACCTTGTAAATACTTTTCATAAAAAATATTTATTATTATTCATAGATATTTCCTAAATTAATATAATTTATAATGAGTTAATATTTAAGCGAGGTAATTTATGTTTGAAAATAATACAATAATTCCCTTATCACTTTCTTTAATAGCAGGGCTTTCAACAATTTTGGGTGCTTTTGTAGTTTTCTTTGCTAATTTTAATAAAAATAAAGTAATTACATTTTCATTAGCTTTCTCAGCTGGAGTAATGATGACAGTTTCCTTTATAGACCTTTTCATGTCTTCTATGGATAATCTCTGCAAAAATTATGGAAACTTTATTGGAATATTTTATTCTTTAACTTTTTTAATTTCTGGAGCTTTAATTACAGCATTAATAGATAAACTTCTTGATAAAAATAGTATAGTTAAAAACCAAAGAACTTCTTCAAAAAACTTATTTAGAGTTGGTTTAATCTCTATGATTGGACTTATGATCCACAATTTTCCTGAAGGAATTGCAACTTTTATTTCTGGGTATGAAAATATTTCTCTTGGAATATCTATAGCTTTAGCAATCTCCCTTCATAACATTCCTGAAGGTATATCTATATCCTTACCAATTTATTATTCAACTAACAGTAAGTATAAAGCTTTTAAATACTGTTTTTTATCTGGAATTTCTGAACCCCTTGGTGCTCTTACAGCCTTCTTATTTCTAAAACCATACATAAATGAAACTATTTTGTCATTAACCTTTTTATTAATAGCTGGAATAATGTTATACATTTCCTTTATGGAGCTAATTCCTACTGCAAAATCCTATGGATACAATAAACTTTATGCTATATCTTTATTTCTTGGAATTTGTGTTATACCAGTAAGTCATGTTTTTGTCGGCTAAGCCCCAAAAACATGCAAATATAAAAATGTATAATTCACAATCAAGATATTTTTTCAATATATTGAAAACAAAAAACGCCTCTTTACAGGCGTTTTTAATTAATTTTAAATTATTAGTATAACTTTTTAATCTTCTTTATATTTTAAAGTTAGACTTATTATCTTTTTAACTAGTAAAGCTGCTATTGGATAAGGTATGTTATATAATTTCAATATTTTTATTATCGCTTCATCTTTCTCTTGTATTTTATTAAATATTTTCTCTACATCAGATTTATTTTCTCTTATATCTTTATAATCATCAATTGATAAATCATATTCCCTTAGAATTCTCATATGCCTTGGTTCAGTTTCAGGAATTTGACAACTTGGATAAGCTTCATCTGAATAAATTTCTATTGGATATTCAGTCTCCCCTTCATCTATATAATCAATTTCAGCAAAAAAATTATTTTCTTCTTTAATATTAGTTATTGGTGTTGCAAAATCATTCAAAAAATTATTTTCGATTCCATTTAAAGCTGAATCCGCTAAATTTTGTACTGGCTGCCATGTAACATTACTACATAATAGATTTGAATTTGTAGGCATAGGTATAAATTTTAGCTCATCATTTTGATCTATATGTTTGACTTCTGAATTCTCCATTTATTTCCTCCAAAAAAATAATCTAATATATGTATATGTCTTTGATTATATATGTTTCCTCAAAGATTGGAACTTTCTAATAACAGGTTAATAGCACCAACCTATTATTAGGTGAATAGAATATAGAATATACGGGAGGTAATGCTATGTATGATTCTAATGATAATCCTTTAAGAGATTTATTTATTGGCCTTGATAAGAAAGTTCCAATTTTAAATAATAAAGAAATAATTCCTATTAATTTTGATAACGCAGCCACAACTCCAGTTTTTAAAAGTGTCCTTAAAGAAATAACTGAAGCTTGCGAACTATATGGTGCCATTGGAAGAGGTACAGGGCAAAAGTCAGAGTATTGCACAAAAAGGTATCATAAATGTAGAGATTATATTTTAGATTTTTTTAATGCTCCAAAGGATAAATATACAGTTATTTTTGTTGGAAACACTACTGAGGGTATCAATAGGCTTTCAAATATTTTAATTGAAAATAAAACTGATATTATTATAACAACAAGAATGGAGCATCATTCAAATGATCTGCCTTGGAGAGGGAAATGTATTGTTGAATATGTAGAAGTAGATAAAAATGGTCGATTAAAACTTGATGAACTAGAATACTTATTAGAAAAATATAAGGGCCAGGTAAAATATGTAACTCTTACTGCTGCTTCTAATGTAACTGGCTACATTAATGACTTATCTTTTATTTCCAAACTAGTTCACAGTTATAATGCTAAACTAATTGTAGATGGGGCTCAAATTGTAGCTCATAAAGAATTAAATATGTATCCTGGAAATCAACTTGAAGCAATAGATTTTCTAGTGTTTTCTGCCCATAAAATTTATGCTCCATTTGGTAGTGGTGCAATTATCGGACTTAAGGAAACCTTTGAAAGACTAAATAATGATTATAAAGGCGGAGGAACTGTAGAAGGAGTATTCGACGATTCTGAAATTTATCTACCTCCTCCTGAAAAAAATGAGGCCGGTAGTCCAAACTTTCTTGGAGCAATAGCTTTAGTTCAAGCGATGAAGGAAATAAAAAAAATAGGTTTTAATACCATAGAAGAAAATGAAAAAAAACTATTAAAAAGAGCAATAGCTGGATTAAATTCTATAAAAAAAGTTGTAACCTATGGTGATAATTATAATATATCTGATAGACTTGGAATTATAATATTCAATATAGAAGGACTTTATGATATAGATACTGCTAAATATCTATCTACCTTACGTGGAATAGCCGTAAGACAAGGTGCCTTTTGCGCTCATCCCTATGTAAATAGATTATTACGTTCCCATAATAAAGGAAATGATAATTTTTCTAGAAATAACTATTGTAATTTAACTGGAATGGTAAGGGCAAGCTTTGGATTATATAATTCTATAAATGAAGTTGAAATATTTCTAAATACAGTTGAATTAATAACGAAGATCATATAAAAAATTAGGGCAGTCCAAGACAGCCCTAATTTTTTTCATTTATTTTTTTAGCAATTAAGAATTTAGTAGGAATACCTTGTTCTGTAAACATTTTTTCATGTTCGGTTTCAACATTTCCTACAAAATCACTATTATGTAAATCATAAGTTATGTATTCTATTTTAAATTTTGCCTCTTTAAAATATTCTAAGGATTCTTCAAACAACTCATCATCATCAGTTTTAAAATAAATTTCTCCACCATCAATTAAAAACTCTCTATAATTATTTAATTGCCTTGTATGAGTTAATCTTCTTTTTTTATGTCTTTCTTTTGGCCATGGATTACAGAAATTAATATATATTCTATTTACTAAATCTTCACTGTTAAAAATATCTGATATTAAAGCAATTTCTTGTGCCATAAGCTTTAAGTTATCAACTGCTCTATTTTTTTCTTCATATGCTCTTTCAATATTTCTTTTAGCTAAAACTAAAACTTCATCTTTGATATCTATTGCTATGTAATTAATATTTGGGTTTTCTGCACCATGAACAGCTATAAAAGTACCTTTTCCACAGCCTAATTCTAAATAAATTGGATTTTCTTTATTTTTAAATTGTGCTGCCCATTTTCCCTTATAATCTTTTGGATTAGTTACAAAAAAATCACATTTTTCAAGCTCTGGTCTAGCCCATGGTTTCTTTCTTAATCTCATATTTTTCACTCCATCCATTAAAATTCATAACAATTATACCTTAACAGTAACTAGTTCTCAATGGATAGTTTATTATTCAAACTAAAAAAGAAGCTATGACACAGTTTGCTTGTGTTATGCTTCTTTCTTATTTTAAGATTTTCATCTTAATTAAAAATTATCCTTAATTGTGCATTTAGTATTTTGAGTTATACATAGCGATTGCTTACTTATCTCCAAAATATCTATTTAATAATCCTAAAAATGCCTTTCCATGTCTTGCTTCATCTTTGCACATTTCATGTACTGTGTCATGGATTGCATCTAAGTTTAATTGTTTAGCTAATGTTGCTAAATCTTTCTTTCCTTGAGTTGCACCGTATTCAGCTTCTACTCTTGCTTCTAAGTTAGCCTTAGTATCAGCTACAACAACTTCTCCTAGTAATTCAGCAAATTTTGCAGCATGTTCTGCTTCTTCAAATGCTATTCTCTTATATGCTTCAGCAACTTCTGGATATCCTTCTCTGTCAGCTTGTCTTGACATCGCTAGATACATACCAACTTCTGTACATTCTCCAGTAAAGTTTGCTCTTAAACCTTCTATAATTCTTTCATCTACACCTTGAGCTACTCCAATTCTGTGTTCGTCAGCCCATTTTAATTCTCCTGATTGTTCTACGAACTTATCTGCTCCAGCATGGCATACTGGACATTCAGCTGGTGCTGCTTCTCCTTCATAAACATATCCACAAATTGTACATACAAACTTTTTCATAACTTTACCTCCTATAATATAAGAATTTATTTATTTCACTAAATAAAAATCTATTCAATTTGTAATTTATCAACTCTTAATTACATTGATTATTATATAATAATTATTATTAGTTGTAAAGTCTTTTTATTGAAAATTTTAACTTTTTATCTTAATTAAATTTTTTAATTGCTTTTCTTCTTAATTTTCATATTAATTTTTCAAATAAAAAGTAGTTAGTAAGATAAAAGAACCATAACTAACTACTTCTGTTTCCAATTTTCTAAACTATTTAACATAAAATCTCTAACATTTATTTCATAAGCTTTTTCTAAAGCTTTGCTATTTAAAACTGTCTTTGGACTTCCTTCCTTTATTATCATTCCTTTATTCATTAAAATTACCTTATCAGCAAAATTATATACCAAATTTAAATCATGTAAAACTGCTATGATAACCTTATTTTTTTCATCTGCCCAAGCTTTAATGTAATTTATCATTTCCAATTGATATTTTAAATCTAAGTGATTAGTTGGCTCATCTAAAAGAATTATTTCAGGAGACTGAGCAAAAGTTCTTGCTAAAAATACTCTTTGAAGCTCTCCCCCTGATAATTCATTAATAAACTTATCTTTTAAATCTAATAAACCAACTATTTTTAGACTTTCTTCTATGATTAATTTATCATTTTTACTTAAAGTAGAAAAAACACTTGTTATATATGAATATCTTCCTAATGCAACAGTTTCATAAACAGTATAAGGAAAAGCAAAATTATAATTTTGAGTTAAAATTGCAATTTTCTTTGATAATTTCTTTCTATTAAAAGATTTTATATCTTTTCCTTCTACTAGTACTGTTCCATCAAAAGAAATTAAATTAGAGATTACTTTTAGCAAAGTACTTTTTCCACTACCATTAGGTCCAACTATACAAATTTTCTCATTATTATTTATTTTTAAATTGATGTTTTTTATAACATCTATGCCATTATATCCACCATGCACATTTTTTAATTCTAACATTTAATCACCCATTTATTTTCTAAAATATAAATATGCAAAGAATGGAGCTCCTATTATAGCTGTTACTGCTCCTACAGGAATTTCAATAGGAATTATAATAGTACGTGAAATTAAATCAGAAATTACCATTAACATTCCTCCTAAAACAATCGACATCGGAATTACATAAGAATGCTTTGAACCAAATAACTTTCTTGTAACATGAGGTGCAATCAAATCTACAAATCCAATTGATCCTCCTATGGCAACAGCAGCACCAGTTAATATCGCAACAAATATAAATAAATGCTTCTTTATCTTATCTGTTTCAACACCCATTGATTTTGCATCCTCTTCGCCAAAAGTTAAAATATCTAATTCGCTTAAATAAAATAATACTCCAATTAATCCAAATGCAAAGAAAGGGATACTTATTTTTAAATATCTCCAGCTTTTCATTGAAAAAGATCCCATCTGCCATAATATTACAGCTTCAATATCCTTAGTATATAATGCAGCTAAAATTGTAAAAATAGCATTTAAGAATAAAGATATAACCATTCCAAGCAATATAATTGTATTATTAGATAAAACTTTATCAACCTTGCTTGCAAAAGCTATTAGCAAAACTATAGTTAATAAGCTGCATAAAAACCCTACTGAAGCTAGAGAGAAATTTCCTAAAATAGGGATATATATCCCTGAAATCACTAATATTCCTACACCAAGAGATGCTCCAGAAGATATTCCAAGGGTATAGGGAGAAGCTAAAGGATTTTTCAAAATTGATTGAACTACTGCACCACTTGCTGATAATGCTCCTCCTACTGTAAAAGCTAACAATGCTCTAGGAAATCTTATATTCCATATAATTGAAATATCCTTATTTTCAATATTACTATCAATATTAGCATTTATAATCTTATTGAAAAAAATTAAAATTATTTTGTCTATTTTAATTTTAGTACTTCCAATAGAAAGGGAAGCTAAAATTAAAATAAAAGACATTATAATTGTAATTATTATTAAAATTTTTCGTTTATTAATTTTATTTATACTCATTTGGATAAATCGCCTCTGCAATCTCTTTTAAAGCCTTTATTACATTTTGAGATGGTCTTGATGAAGCATTTGTATCTACCATATATACATCATTATTTTTAATTGCTGTAATAACTTCCCAGCCTTCTCTACTTTTTATTTCATCAACTGCATTAATTTCATTAAAAGTTGGGAAGTTTGTTAAAATAACATCTGGATTTGCTTCAATAATAGCTTCAGGTGAAGGTGAAATCCAAGCTTTTTGATCTTTAAATATATTCTCTGCACCAACAAGCTCTATCATTTCATTTAGGAAGGTTTCACTTCCAAAACTATATAATTGTGTACCATAACCAATTTCAAAATAAACTTTTTTCTTTTCATATATTTTACTTCCAATTTCCCTTATTTCTTTTACCTCTGCTCTAATATTATTAATAATTTCTTTCCCCTTCACCTCTGTATTGGTAATTTCCGCTATAAAATTTATATCTTTATATATTCCTTCTAAACTGTTACTGCTCGGAATATTAACAACTACTATTCCAGCATCTTTTAAAAGCTGAAATTGCTCATTACTATTAGAAGCATAATTTCCAGATGTAATAATAATATCTGGTTCTAATGATATTATTGTTTCTATGTCTGCATTTAAAAAATCTATCTTAATTAAGTCTCCCTCAACTCCTTCAATATCACTTGAATAATTATCCACAGCCACTAATTTATCTTTAAGACCTAACTCGATTAATATTTCAGTATTGGAAGGTGATGTTGATATAATTCTTTCAATATTTCTTGCTAAAACAAGATTATTTCCTTCCCTATCAATAATTTCTTTACCTTTTTTATCACAAGAAACAAAACTGAATAAAGACAATATAATTCCTAAAATAATCAAAAATTTTTTTATTCCATTTTTCATAATTAATCTCCTTTATTTAATATTAGCCTTTTTAAGTTCTGTATTTCTTCTGCGGATATTTTTCTATACTTGCCCACTTCTATTTCCTCTAGTCTAATATTTAATATTCTAATTCTTTTAAGCTCTAAAACATTATATCCAAGAGCTTTACACATCCTTCTAATCTGCCTGTTAAGACCTTGGGTTAAAATTATTCTAAAAATAGATTGATCTATTTTTTCTATAATACAGGGCCTTGTTATTATATCAAGTATTTTTACTCCTCGTGACATGTTTAATAAAAACTCTTCATTAATTTCTTTGTCTACCCTTACTATGTATTCTTTCTCATGATAATTTTCTGAAAATAATATATTATTAGCAAGCTCTCCATCATTAGTCATAATAATAAGTCCTTCAGAATCTTTATCTAATCTCCCAACTGGGAATATATACTCTGGGTAGTTCAATAAAGCTATAATATTATTTTCCTTATCATTAGAAGTAGTACAAATTATCCCTTTTGGCTTATTAAAAGCTAGATATATTTTATCTTTAGGTGAAACTTTCTTTCCATCTAATAAAATTTCATCAGTTTCTTCTACCCATTGCCCTTTTTCACAAGAAATACCATTAACTATTATTCTTCCTTCTTCAATTAATCTATTAGTTTCTTTTCTAGAACAATAACCATAATTGCTCAATAATTTATTAATCCTCAAATTTTATTATCCTTTCTCTTTTCTCAAACTTCATTCTTTATTCTAATTTATTTTCTTAATTTTGTACAATTATACAAAATTATAGCTGTCAATTGTTGAGTTAAGTAATATATGCTAAATTCAAATTATACCTATATTTTAAGGAGGAAATTTATGAATAAAAAAAAGCTTCTTTATTCATCTTTAGCTATTATAGCATTAATTACTTTAATATTTGCATTATCATTTAATAATGAAGATTTCGAAAATAAGCCCTTTTCTTGGGATAATGTAAGTCTTTATTTTGTAATGACTGACAGGTTTTATGATGGAAACAAATCAAATAATAATTCCTACGGAAGAGTAAATATAGATAATAAAGGTTCAACAGTTGGTACCTTTCATGGAGGAGATATTAAAGGGTTAATCAAAAAATTAAAGGAAGGCTATTTTAATGATTTAGGTATTAATGCAATTTGGATAACTTCACCTGTAGAACAAATTCATGGTTTTATTTCTGGAGATGCACAAAATTCCTTTGATCACTATGGTTATCACGGCTACTATGCCCTTGATTGGACTAGCATAGATAAAAACATGGGAACAATTAAAGAAATGCGAGAATTTGTTAATTTAGCCCATTCAAAGGGAATTAGAGTTGTTTTAGATGTTGTGCTTAATCATACCGGTTATGCCAATGAAGCAGATATGGCTGAATATAATTATGGAGAAGGTAAATGGGAAAACTGGTGGGGGAAGGATTGGATAAGAGTTGATTTGCCTGGATATGATAAGGGTGGTACAGATGATATAAGTATGAACTTATCAGGCCTTCCTGATATTAAAACCGAAGCAACAAAAGGAGTAGATATACCACCTATCTTAAAAACAAAATGGGAAAAAGATTCAGAAGAAAATAATGATCCTTGGGTAATACCTGCATCAAAAAAATATAGAGAAAATTTAAATATAGCTCCTGTAGAATATATTATTAACTGGTTATCTGCTTGGGTTGAGGAATTTGGAATAGACGGCTTTAGATGTGATACCGCTAAGCATATAGAAGTAGAACATTGGAAAAAATTAAAGGATAAATGTAATGAAGCCCTAAAAACTTGGCGAAAGAATAATCCTAATAGTCCTGGTTCTCAATGGACTGATGATTTTTGGATGACCGGGGAAGTTTTCGGCCAAGGCTTAGAAAAAAATTACTATTATGACAATGGCTTTGATTCTATAATTAACTTCAAATTTCCAAAGGGTGACAGTTTAGATTCCCTTGAAAAGATTTATTCAGAATACTACAGCAAAATAAACTCTGATCCAAATTTTAATGTCCTTAGCTATATATCTTCTCATGACACTGGAATGACAAGGGGTAATATGATTAACTTAGGAACTAAACTTTTATTAGCTCCTGGTGGAATTGAAATTTACTATGGTGATGAAACAAACCGTAAACCTTCAACAAATACTATTACTACTGCCAAAGACCAGCCTTCAAGATCAGATATGAACTGGGATAATATAGATAAGGAAGTATTGGAACATTGGCAAAAGCTTGGTCAGTTCAGAAGAAATCATCTTGCTATTGGTGCAGGCGATCATAAAAAACTTCAAGATTATCCTTATGCTTTCAGTAGAATTTATAAAAATGATAACTTTGAAGATAAAGTTGTAATTATCCCTTATGTTGATGAAGAGGTTACTATTGATGTTTCATCTATTTTTGAAGAAGGTGCCGAGGTTAGGGATTTCTACTCAGGCAATAAAACAAAAGTTAAAAATGGTCTTGTTAATTTTAAAGCTTCAAAAAATAATATAGTTTTAATTGAATTGATGGAATAAAATAAGAAGAATTTTTTATTTTATTATGCAAATACTATATCTGAATTCTATTGTAAGAAAGGATGATAAGTAATGCCAAAAGATAGCCAACCAGATAATAAATATGCTCGTATGGCAAAATGCAATTTTCAAACACCAATAACTGATGAAGAAGGCAAAAACCATAATAGAACAAGAAAAAAACAATCTGTTAAAAGAGAAGGCTTCCAAAGTGCCCATATTAACAAGGAAGGATAAAATAGCATAAAAATATAATTATTTAAATAATAAGGAATGTTATAGCCTCCTCCATAACATTCCTTTTAAATTTTCTATATAAATAATATTATCAGACTGAATATTCTTCAAGCTCTTCAATTGATAGTCTTCTTACATTATTATTTAATGCTACTTCTTTAATCGTATCTACTACTCCGTTTTCATTATTACTTTTTGTTATGAACCTAGATACTTTCTTTAAATCCTCATGAGCATTTTCCATTGCAAAGCTATAAAAAGCACTTTTCATCATTTCTAAATCATTTAAATAATCACCAAATACCATAGTTTCTTCATATCTAATTTTAAATAGCTCCTGAAGCTTTTTTACAGCAAATCCCTTATTTGCATTTTTATTTGTTATATCAAGCCAAATCCTGCCTGAAACAGCTACTTTAACTTTATCTGTATAATCGTTATAGTATTTTAAACTATTAATTTCTGAACCTGAAAAATCACAAATTGCTACTTTTAAGATTTCATCTTCAACCATAGTTAAATCATCTACTACAGTATGTCTAGTGTAATATTTTTTTGTTTCCACAAGTAATCTTGGATCTGTCTTTTCTATATAAGCTCCTTCCTTGCCACATAATATAGGAAAAGCGTTTTCAATATTTCTTGCAATCTTAACTATTTCCATGGCAATATCTCTTTCTAAAGAATTAATTATAAGCTCTTTTCCTTTATAAACAACATAAGTACCATTTTCAGCTACAAAAAGCATATTTTCTTTTACTTTGTCAAATCTATCTAAAAGATTATAATATTGTCTTCCACTTGCTGCTCCAAAAATTATATTTTTATCTAATAACTTATTAAAGATAGGATAAAATTCCTTGTTTATCTCATTATTATCATTTAATAAAGTACCATCCATATCCGTTAAAATCAATTTAATCATTTAATTTCCCTCTCCAGTATCTTTAATATTTACTTTTCTTAAGTTACAATTAATCTAAATTTTCATTTTTTATGTAAACAATATCAATTATTATTTTCTATTGATATTAATTATTATCTAATATCATTATACCTAAATATAATATCTTTTTCAATGTACTGTTTTTCCAAACTTTTTATTCTTATACACCTTTATTTTTTTTCTTCCTTAGTTTACAATTAAAAGTAAAACTAGCATATTATTATGTTATTATGTACATAATTTTAGTAATCATAATATTAACCTAATGTCAAAGAATATTATTTTTATAGGAGAGGTACTTATATGTCAAATGAAATTAATTCATCTAATTTTATTAGAAACATAATTATTGAAGATTTAGAAAGTAAGAAACATGATGAAATAATAACTCGTTTTCCACCTGAACCTAATGGTTATTTACACATAGGTCATGCAAAATCAATAGTTTTAAATTCTGGCCTTGCAAGGGAATTTAATGGAAAGTTCCATCTAAGATTTGATGATACTAATCCAACAAAGGAAGAAACTGAATATGTAGAATCAATTAAAGAAGATGTTAAATGGCTTGGCGGTGACTGGGATGCCCTTTATTTTGCATCAGACTACTTTGATATTATGTATGAAAAAGCTCAACTTTTAATAAAAAAAGGTCTTGCTTATGTTGATGATTTATCTGCAGAAGAAATAAAAGCATATAGAGGAACCTTAACAGAAGCAGGTAAAGAAAGTCCTTATAGAAATAGATCTGTTGAAGAAAATCTTGACTTACTAGAAAGAATGAAAAATGGAGAGTTTGCTGATGGTGAAAAAGTTCTTAGAGCAAAAATAGATATGGCATCTCCTAATATGAACATGAGAGATCCTGTTATTTATAGAATAGCTCATGCTAGCCACCACAATACTGGAGATAAATGGTGCATATATCCAATGTATGATTTTGCTCACCCATTAGAAGATGCTATTGAAGGAATTACTCATTCTATCTGTACTTTAGAATTTGAAGATCATAGACCATTATATGATTGGGTTGTTAGAGAATGTGAAATGGAACATACTCCAAGACAAATTGAATTTGCAAGACTTAATATGACTAACACTGTTATGAGTAAGAGAAAACTAAAACTATTAGTTGACGAAAAGATAGTTGATGGATGGGATGACCCAAGAATGCCTACTATTTCAGGATTAAGAAGAAGAGGATATACTCCTGAAGCAATCAGAAACTTCTGTACTGCTATAGGAGTTGCAAAAGCTAATTCAGTAGTTGATTCTCAAATGCTTGAATACTTTATTAGAGAAGATCTTCAATTAAAGGCTAATACTGCAATGGCTGTAATGAGACCTTTAAAAGTTGTTATTACAAACTACCCTGAAGATAAAACAGAAATGCTTACAGTTTCAAATAACGCTAAAAATGAAGCTGCTGGAACTAGAGAAGTGCCATTTTCAAGAGAAATATATGTAGAACAAGAAGATTTTATGGAAGTACCTGTTAAGAAATACTTTAGATTATTCCCAGGTAATGAAGTTAGATTAATAGGAGCTTACTTTATAAAGTGTAATGAAGTTATAAAGGACGAAAATGGAAATGTTGTAGAATTACACTGCACATACGATCCAGAAACTAAGAGTGGTTCAGGATTTACTGGAAGAAAGGTTAAAGGCACAATCCACTGGGTTGATGCAAAAACTGCTGTTCCAGCTGAATTTAGACTTTATGAACCATTAATATTAGATGATGCACCTGAAAATCAAGGCAAAGATTTCTTAGAACAAATAAATCCAAATTCTATGGAAATATTAAGTGGATTTATAGAAGCTACAACCGCTGAAATAGCAAAACCAAATGATAAATATCAATTGGTAAGAAACGGCTTCTTTAATGTAGATCCTAAATATACAACAGAAGATAAGTTAGTATTTAATAGAATAGTTTCATTAAAGAGCTCATTTAAATTACAAGATAAGTAATTTAGTGTGGAATTTTGAGTGTTGAGTTGAGGTCAGTTTAAAATTTAGAGTTGAACTTAAGAAAGAACCTATAACAGTCATTTTAATAAGCACTGTTTATAGGTTCTTCTTATACAATTATTATTTTAATATTATTTTAGAAACTCCCAGAGAGTTTCATCTGAAACTGTGAACTATGCACAATACACTTTGAACTGATATTTAAGCTTGTCTTAAATATCTAATATTCCTTTACCTTCTCCATACATACTATACCAATCAGCATTAAAATCATCTACAGCTTTTTCTATAGAAGGATTTTTAAATACCTGCTTCAATATATCTGGTGCTGCGGTTATTGATTCTGCACCATTTGCAAAGGCCTCTCTAACTTGTTGAATATTCTTAAAACTTGCAGCTAATATCTTGCAGTTATAATTATCTTTTTCTATTCTTTCCTGCAATTCCCTTATAAGCTTCATTGGATCTCCATCTAAATTTCCTATACGATTAACATATGGAGCAATATAATCTGCACCTGCCTCCAAAGCAAGATATGCCTGCATTATTGTATATACTGCAGTTGCAGTTACCTTTATTCCTTCTGCCTTTAAAGCCTTTATCGCCTTTAAACCTTCCATAGACACCGGTACTTTTATATAAACATCCCTATCTATTTCTTCAAGAATTCTATGAGCTTCTTTAACCATTGTTTCTGCATCTTTAGAAATTAATTGAACATGTAAAGAACGTTCCCTTCCAATTATATTTCTTATTTCCTTTATATGATTAAAGAAATCTTTGGGAGATGTTGCTTTAACAATTGATGGATTTGATGTTACCCCAACAATAGGTAAATATTCAACCATCTCCTTAATGTCTTTTAGATCAACTGTATCAATAATAAACTCCATTTCTATCCTCCTAGAATTAGATTACTAAAGTGTTTGTTCTGTTCTCTCAATTATATCATCTTGAGTTTGCTTAGATAATACATTAAAGAATGCACTATATCCTGCTACTCGTACTATTAAATCTCTGTGTCTTTCTGGATGCTTTTGAGCATCTAATAAAGTTTCCTTATCAACAACATTATATTGTACATGGAATCCCTTTAAACGGTTAAAGAAGGTACGAATAAGCATTATTAATTTTTGTTTGTTTTCTTCCTTTGAAAGAAGAGCTGGCGTAACCTTTTGATTTAATAGTACTCCTCCTGTTATATCTTCTGTTGGAAGTTTAGCCACTGACTTGAATACTGCAGTTGGTCCATTTGTATCCATTGAATGAGATGGCGAACATCCTTCTGCAAGTGGTGTTCCAGCATTTCTTCCATCTGGAGTTGCTAAGGTTCCTAAACCTTGTCCAACATTCGCTGAAATTGAAGAAGTGCCTGCATATCTAAGACCTCCTATTGGGCCTCTTCCATATCTTGTATTGGGATATTTAACAACCTCATCAATATATATTTCATAAGCTTCCTTAACCAATAAATCAACATAATCATCATCATTACCATATTTAGGAGCATCATAAATCAACATATTTTGAATTTTCTTTCCTTCTTCTCCAGCAAAATCCTCTTCTAAGGCACTCCATAATTCAGCAGGAGAAATTTTCTTTTCTTCAAATACTAGTTTTTTGATTGCAGCTAAAGAATCTGCCAAGTTTGCTATTCCAACTTGAAGTCCACTTACAAAGTCATAAATAGCCCCGCCTTCCTTAATTGCCTTACCTCTACCGATACAGTCCTCAACTAATGCAGAACATAATATATCAGGTACCTCTTCTTCTAATACTATATCACAACAATTTTCTATTATTACGCTATGCCTTGTAAAATCTCTAATTATAACATCCCAGGCTTTTTTTAAATCTTCATAGTTTGTCATATCCTTAAAATGTCCAACACCATCAACAAGCTTTATTCCTGATTTAGGATCTACACCGTCATTCATTGCTATAAGTAATGATTTTGGGAAGTTTAAGAAACTCATACCTGTACATCTATATCCCCATTTTCCTGGAACAGCAACTTCAACACAACCAATTGCACTATAATTGTAAGCATCTTCTTCTTTAATTCCTCTCTTAATAAAAGAAGGAATTATTATTTCATCTGAATTAAATGCAGGCATACCAAATCCAAGTTTAACAACTTCAATACACTCATTCATAAACTTATCATCTAATCCCTTATGATATCTTACCGTTAAGTTAGGTTGAGGCAATCTTGTTTGAGCTACAGACTTTAAGATAATATAGGATAAAGGATTTACAGCATCTTTTTTATCGGGAGTTTGGCCTCCTATTGTAACATTTTGATATAAAGGAGAGCCTGCACTAAATTGAGTGTGAGACCAGCTTCTTATCTTATTTATAGTAAATGTTTTCAACCAAAGGTTAGTTAATAATTCACAAGCTGAATCCTCTGTAATTACACCTGCTTCTAAATCTTTCTTATAGTATGGATATAGATATTGATCCATTCTGCCATAAGATAAAGAATGTCCATTTGATTCAATTTGTAATATTAAATGGATAAACCACATTGATTGAATAGCTTCATAATAAGAATCTGCTGCTTCATAAGGTACTTTATTCATTATACGGCTAATTTCTAAAAGCTCTGCTTTTCTCTTTTCATTGATTTCTTTTTCTGCCATTTCTAAAGCTAAATCTGCATATCTTTTAGCAAAATCCCTAACAGCCTTAATTACAATTAATATAGCTTGGTAAAAGTGATACTTCTTTATATTATTGAAATCAGTTAAATCTAATGCAGCCATTGCTTCTTTTGTTCTTCTTTCATAATCTTTTAATCCAAATTTCATAACTTTTCCATAATCTGCTGCAATATGAGCATCTCCAGAAGTAATATTCCCTTCTGCCTTAATAATACCTAAATCGTAAAATACTTTGGAGGCTGGCGGCATAGATGCTAAACCTTTATCTTTAACTGTATTATGATACCAATAATCTGCTATACCTCTTAATTTTTCCTTTGTCTCCTCAGTAATATAAAAAACATCTCCATCTCTTTTATCAAATTCATCTAACTCATTTATAACCCAATCCATGGCATATTCAGGGAAAATTGGAGCACTCCTGTTAGATGAAGCTTGATTACCAACAATCAAAGTATCATCTTCAATAAAAATTGACATATTATTAAGTATTTTTTCTAACATATAAGCTCTTTTCAAATGAACTGGTTTATCAGCATGCTCCTTATAAGCTTCAGTTGTTAAAATCGCCCTCTCCGCACAAACAAATGGTTTTGCTTCTAATAACTCTTCCCTAAAATGATTCATTCTCTCAGTTAAATTTCCAAAATATTTACTCATTTATATCCCTCCTCATTATACTTTTATTATAGCAGAGCCTTTTCGTATGTCAATAATTTTAATTTCAAACGAAACTTTTATATATTTCATTTATAAGTTTTTTTTGTTCCTTTTAGTGCTTTCATATGATATAATATATTCAAGGAAATCTATAATAGTTTGTAATGGCTTAAATCTTATTTATTTGACAATAATATGGAGGATGATAAAATGTTACCTTGCATCTTTAATATACAAAAATTTAGTTTACACGATGGTCCAGGAATTAGAACTGTTGTTTTCTTTAAAGGCTGTCCTCTCGCATGTAAATGGTGCTCAAATCCTGAATCTCAAAATCCATCAATAGAAATAACCTGGGATAAATCAAAATGTGTTCACTGTCTAAGGTGTGTTCAAATTTGCCCACAAAAAGCTATTACTCACTCAAATAATAAAATAATAATAGATAGAAGAAAATGTGATGGATGTTTAAAATGCGTAGATGAATGTAGTCAAAATGCATTAAATAATGAAGGGGAATATAAGGAAATTAGTGATATAATTAATGAAATATTAAAAGATCTTCCCTTCTATGAAGAATCTAATGGTGGTGTAACTTTATCAGGAGGTGAAGTATTATCTCAATATAAGCAAGCCATTGAACTTATAAAAGAATGTAAAAAACATAATATACATGTAGCAATAGAAACCACTGGTTATGCATCACAGAATGAATTTAAAGCTTTAATAGAGGATGTTGATTTATTATTATTTGATATGAAACATTATGATAGTGATAAACATTATGAAGGAACTGGCGTTTATAATGAAATTATAATCGAAAATATGACTTATGCAGTAAATAGTGGTAAAATGATTATTGGCAGAATACCAGTAATACCTGGCTTTAACGCTTCCCTTAAAGATGCTTTAGAATTTTCAAAATTACTTAAGAAAATTGGTGTTAAGGAAGTTAATTTATTACCATTTCATCAATTAGGGCAAAGGAAATATGAATTACTAAATCGAGACTATTCTTTAAAATTAGTTAAACAACTTCATCCAGAAGACTTAAAAGATTATCAAAAAGTTTTTCTAGATGAAGGACTAAACTGTTATTTTTAGGAGTTATTATGAATAAAAGACACTTACAAATATTAACCTTAATAAGTCAATATAAAAAAATTGAAGTAAAAAACTTATCTGAATTATGTAATGTATCACAAGTAACTATAAGGAAAGACCTAGATGAATTAGAAAGAAAAGGACTTCTTAAAAGAGAGCATGGTTTTGCCATGGTCAATAATGAAGATGATTTAAATTATCGATTAACATTTAATTACGAAGAAAAATATCTAGCAGCTAAAAAAGCTTTAGATATTATAAATGATCATGAAACAATAATGATTGAGTCTGGATCTTCATGTGCTATACTAGCACTAGAAATTGCAAAAGCTCATAGAGATATTACAATAATTACAAACTCCTGCTTTATTCCTAGGTACCTTAAAGATTATAAAGATACTAAAGTAATAGTACTAGGTGGAGAATATCAAGGAAAATCTGAAGTTAATGTTGGTCCATTAATAAAACACAATTTAAAAGAATTCTTCGTTGATAAACTATTTATTGGTACCGATGGCATAGACGAAGATATGGGTCTTACAGGCAATGATTATGAACGTTGTGAAGTTGTGAGAATGATGAAAGAAAGAGCTAAACATCTATATGTACTTACAGACCTTTCAAAATATAATAAAAGATCAAACTTCAAGCAATTTGCCTTAGAAGATGTAGACTATTTAATATGTGAAGATAATGTTCCTTATTCCTTGCAAGAATTAGCAGAAAAATATAATTTTAAAATTTTATAGTGTAAATAAAAAATAACATTTGCAAAACTATGCAAATGTTATTTTATCTTATTATATAATTAATTGTTAATTAATCCCTCTTTATTTGCCAATAACATCTCTTAGGAGAATAGATTTTTTCTTCTTTCTTTAATTTATCCATAATTTTTGATACTTCTTTTTTGTCAATGCCTGTTCCCTCTGAAACTGCAGTAGCATTTAATGGTTTATCATTTTTAACAAAGTAATCTAAAACTACATCATAATTTTCCATACTTTTCATCTCCTTCATAAA
The DNA here is from genome assembly GCF_002285495.1 of Clostridium isatidis. Lineage (NCBI taxonomy): Bacteria > Bacillati > Bacillota > Clostridia > Eubacteriales > Clostridiaceae > Clostridium > Clostridium isatidis. Next base: position 2,023,946 of record NZ_CP016786.1, read on the forward strand.
TATTCTTACTATTATTTTACATAATAAAATATATAAATTTCAAGTATAAATCAGAAATTTTTATTACTTTCTTATAATAATTAATAAATAATCGATATTTATCAATTATTATTTTTCCTTGATAAGTTAATTTTAAAGCTCTTGAAAATCCTATAAGAGCTATAGTTTTCCAAAGAATATATAATCAAATTATTTACTTTTCAATTTTAATATTATATCTTCGTAATTTATTTTATTTAAATCAAGATCAGATAATAGAACTTTCTTTTCAACAGCCTTTTTCAAAAGCATAGCTTCCTTTGTATCTCCCACTAAAATTGCTCCTACAATAATTTTATCCTTTATAAATAATCTCTTATATAATTCTTCTTCCTTATTATCTTCAATAATTGTTTCTTCACAATTTTCTTCGTCAATATTTCCTACTGAAAATATTGAAATATTAAAAGCGTTCATCATAGTAACAGGCGGAATAATACAATACTCCTTATCTTTTTCTGCCATATTATAGCCAGCAATCTTACCTTCTTCAGAAGCTACTGTCCAAAGTCCTCCAATTTGCCCTTCTAGTTCTGCTACATCACCAGCTGCATAAATATTTTCGATATTGGTTTGCATTTTGTTATTCACCAATACGCCACGTTTAATCTTTACATCTGTATTTTCTAATAATTTAATATTGGATCTTATTCCTACAGAATAAAGAATCATATCACAATTAATCTTATTTCCATCCTTTAAAATAACACCATCAACAGAGCTTTCTCCACTAATTCTTTCTACTTGTGCATTTAAGAGAATTCTTATATTACACTTTTCTATTTTATTTTTTAAAATATCAGATGCTCTTTTGTCTAACTGACGAGGCATTAATCTTTCTAAAGCTTCAACTACAGTAACATCTTTTCCTTCCTTACTAAAAGCCCATGCAGCTTCTAAACCTTGAACTCCACCACCAATATTTAATACTGTTTGTTTATCTTTAGCATTTGCTTTAATATCTTCAATATCTTCAAACTTTCTTATAGTAAATACATTCTTTTTATTTATCCCCTTAATTGGAGGAATAAAATTACTTGCTCCAGTAGCTATTAGTAATTTATCATATTTTAAACTGCTTCCATCATTTATTTTTACTTCATTATTTACTATATCAATAGCAATAACTTCTTTATCTAAATATAAATTAACCTTATTTAATTCATACCATTCCTTTTTTTGGAGTAGAAATTTACTTTCTTCAATATTATCAAAAAGACCTTTTGTTAATTTTATTCTATAGTAAGGATAATATTTTTCATCTTGAAATACATATATGTTTATTTCCTTATCAATTTCTCTAATAGCTTTTATTGCACTTAGAGCTGCAATACCTCCACCAATAATTACTATATTTTTATTCAATACACTCACCACCATTATTATATAGTTAAGATTATCTATGAATAGTCATATTGTAGTATGACCTAATAAATTAACTTTAAACTTATTATAGCTGTCCCCTATTAATCTTTATGTGATTCAAATCAAAGATTGATAATTGTTATCATTTATTCCAATAAAAAAGTCCTACTTTAAAAAGTAAGACTTCGTAAATAAAATTATATTTTACTGGCCATTCATATTTACTTTCAAAGAGGTTATAGCTTAAACGAAGCTTTTCTCCTTCATTACTGTAATACATATTTGAGGCTATAGGAGATTTTCTACTATCTACAAATAAATTTCCTCCTAAATTTTTATCCCCAAAATCTTCAAGGGTTAATATTTGTTCATTTTCTATTCCACTATATTCGTGGTTATCATTCTCTTCTAAAAGCTTGCTGAAAATTATATTGTTTAAAATTACAGCTGAAAAAATAAAGCATACCAAAGGCAATAATACATAAGAAATTGTAACTGTAATCTTATTATTTTTATAATTTTTATTTTTTACTAAAGAAATTGTATAGTTAAATATAGCTGTTAATATCAATAAGATAATAAAAAAACCTAACATAATAAAATCGTGTTCAAAAGCAATTACCACTAATACTAAAAGGGTGGTCACCAACATTATTTTATATATGACTTTTCTTATTAACACACTTGCTGTAAAATAATAAGATACTTTTTCACCTTTATATAAATTTCTTCTTCCTTTAATGCTAAATAATAAAAAGTTAGTTATTCCTGTAAACTCATGTGTAGCAAAAATAGTAAGCTGTAGAAGAACACCTAAACTTAAAGAATTGGCTAAGAAACGTCCATCTGTACCTTTAAAGATTAAGAGATATTCAGGAAATAAAAGAAGGATTATATTTATAAAGTTTAATAAAACGTGTTTTAAAGATGCTTTCATAATAATATTAAACCTTTCAAATTCATCAGTATGAATTTCTACTTTCTCTTTGCTGCCTTCACTAAAATAAATTTGTATTTTCTCTCTTTCACAAACAAAATCCCAACCAGCCTTCTTGCAGTATTCCCTATATTCTAAAGCCCTTTCATTATCTTTTCCAGCAAATAAAGAAATACTATCAAATATATCAACTGAATATTTTAAGCTTCTAGGTTCACTCCTTTTAAATTTTAAGAAATCCCCCTTTATATCAGATAATATCCATCCCTTTAATGCCATTTCTTCTAAATAATCTTCTATATGCCTATACTCATAAGACAAAAAATTATATATAACATATTTAGTGTTTTTAAACCTCATCATATTTTCCCACTAAAAATAATCTACCATCTTCTATTAAATTAATTAATCTTTCGTACTCTTCTTTTAAGATTGCTAACCCTTTATCTGTTATTATATAGCTTCTTTTTCTTCCAACAACTTCTGTTTCCTTAATCATTCTTTCCTTTTCAAACCGTCCAAGTAAAGCATATAAAGTTCCTGGTCCTATTTTTACTCGTCCTTTAGATATTTCCTCTACCCTTTCCATAATATCAACTCCACATCTCTCCTCTAACAAAGAAAGTAAAATATAATACATTGGCTCTGTTAAATTTTGAAACTGTTCTCTTGCCATTTTTCACCTCCTATATCGATACTCGATATTTAAAATATAAATGTTCTTATCGTATACCATTCAATATAATTGTAGTATCGAATATCGATATTGTCAATAATTAGAATTCTCAATTAACTTTATTTCAAAATTGTGCATATAATGACATAGTAAAACAATAATAGGGGATTAATTATTTATGTTAGACTATGGCTTTAGAACCAACTGCTATCCAGTTCTTTGGGATAATTACTGGAGAAACTATAGAATAGATGCTGAAACGGCAGTACAAATTGCTTTACAACATGTTCCTGGCAGAATTGCAAAGATAGAATTAGAATATGATGGTGGCTTATTAGTCTATGATATTGATGTCCTTACTGAAAGTGGTCTTTATGAAATCAAAATAAATGCTAATACAGGACAGGTATTAAAAATTGAAAGAGAATATGATTAAATTTGCTTTCTATCTATTTTATGAAAGTAAATTTATAAAAGGAACTTAACAACAAAAGTTATTAAGTTCCTTTTATTTAATAGCTAATTTATTGAATAATTATTTATAAATTTAAAAATGCTTGAAATCTAGCTTTTGTTTTCTCTTCTCCTAATATTTGCATAATTGTATAAAGATCTGGAGTATTGCTTCTATGAGATAAAGCTGCTCTTACAGCTCCTGCTACATCAGAAATCATTCCCTTATATTGATCTGGATTAGCTTTATATTCTTTTCTATTAGCACAATATCCAAGCTTTGCTCCTATTTCTTTTAATTCTTCAAACCAAGCTTCTTGGCTTCCAGAATTAAAGTTAAATTCATCCTTATAAACTTTAATGATTTCTTTTGCTGCTTCTAAAGATAATGTCTTTGGAAGTTCTACATTTTCAGCTGTTTCCTTGTTAAATAATTCATCAAAGAAGTAATCTATCTTTCCTCTAACATCTTCCCATTTTGCAAAGTCCTTTCTTGGTTTTGGACCTTCCTTATCAATATTGAAAATCGCCTTAGCCATTGCTTCATTATTAGTTACTAATTCATACATCTCTTTATCATATTCTTTAGCCCAAGCAGTATATAAACCATATACCTTATCTGCTTTAAACTTACAAATAACATCTTTACTTACATCATTTAATTTAACTATGTCAAATAATGCTCCTGATTTATTCATTTTATCTAACGAAACTGGGAACTCATGATAATCAGCATCTGGATTTTCTGTTCTCCATTCTTCAAAACTTGAATTTATAATGTTTAGTAAATATTCAATTACTGATTGAGCAGGATATCCAACTTCAGTATAGTATGAAACTGCAGCTTCTGCATCTTTTCTCTTCGATAATTTTCTCTTAGATCCATTATCATTTTTCATTATCGTTGGGATATGCGCATACTCTGGTCTTTCTAAGCCTAATACATCAAATAATTGTACATGTATTGGTAATGACGATAACCATTCTTCTCCTCTTATTACATGAGTTGTTCTCATTAATGCATCATCAACTACGTGAGCAAAATGATATGTTGGAAGACCATCTCCCTTAATGATTACTATATCTTGATTATTTTCTGGGAAACTTATATCTCCCTTTATTAAGTCATGAAAATCAACCCTATTTTCTATATTGCCTGGTGATTTAAATCTTATGATATAGTTTTCTCCATTTTTTATTTTTTCCATTGCTTCTTCTGGAGATAAATTTCTATCTGTTGCAAATTCACCATAATATCCTGGAGTTATTTTTGCTTCAATTTGTCTTTCTCTTAAAGCTGCTAATTCTTCAGGTGTAGCAAAGGATGGATAAGCTAATCCTTTTCTTATAAGGTCCTTTGCAAAAGCTTCATAAATTTCTTGTCTCTGACTTTGACGATATGGACCATACTCTCCTACTGAACTATCTTCTCCAGTCATTCCTTCATTAAAGTCCATTCCAAAATTATGCATTGTTTCTATTGTATCTTTAATTGCACCTTTTACTTCCCTTTTTTGATCTGTATCTTCTATTCTTAAAAAGAAAACACCTTCACTTTGACTTGCTAATCTTTCATTTATCAAAGCTGCAAAAACTCCTCCAATATGTTGGAAGCCTGTTGGGGATGGCGCATATCTTGATACTATTGCACCTTCTTTTAAATTTCTTTTTGGATATTTTTTAATATAATATTCTGGTGTTTTATCAATGTTTGGGAAAATTAAATCTGCTAATTTTTCTAAACTCATTTGTTCATTCATTCCTTTCTATAAATAAAAAAATCTCTCCTCCCAATATAATAGGACGAAAGATATTATTCCGCGTTACCACCTAAATTGATTAGTATTATTACTAATCCACTCAAAGTCTCTATAAGGGGAGAACCCATAAACCTACTTGCATATAATGCTGTTTCAGTTTATAACTCCAGAGCTTCTTTCCATAGCTTTAAATTCCAGGCTTCCACCCTTCCCAGATCTCTATAATTTAAACTACTATGTACTCTTCTCCTTCAAAGTCTTTATATTACTTTTATTCAGTAATATTATACATATACAATTAGTATTTGTAAATATGCTATATTTATTCATTTACTCCTTTGTAATATTTTTGCATATTCTATGTAAGGAATAAATTTCTAAAAATTTGTATAGTATTAATAGATGATTATATTAATTTTAGGAGATACAAAATGAAAAAATTATTAATTCTTATAAGTTTAATTATTTTAGCGTCGATTTCAGGATTTTTATCCTACAAAATAATAAATATTATAAATTCAAAAGAACCAAATACTAACTTACCTCCTAATAATAGTTCAATACCTGAAAATAGTATTCCTAAAGAAGAAACTAATAAGGAAAAAGCTGAAAAACTACTAAAAACAATGACTTTAGAAGAAAAGGTAGGTCAAATATTTTTAGTTAGATGTAATCCAGAAACAGCAATAGAAGATATTCAAAAATATAATATAGGCGGTTTTATATTATTCGATGCTAATATTGTTAATCAAACTAAAGAGTCCTTAGCTTCAACAATAGAAAGTTATCAGGAAACTTCTGATATACCTCTATTAATTGCAATAGATGAAGAAGGTGGTACAGTTAATAGATTAAGCTGGTATCCGGAGTTTAGAGGCGTACCTTTTTATTCTCCACAAGACTTATATAATGAAGGCGGCTATCCTTTAATAGAAAGTGATACTGAAGAAAAAGCTAAATTATTAAAAAACTTAGGTATTAATTTAAATTTAGCGCCTGTTGCTGATATATCTACTAATCCATATGATTTTATTTATGATAGAAGCTTTGGAAAGAATGCATCTGAAACTTCAAAATATGTAGAAACTGTAATTAAAGTAATGAAGAAACAAAATATTGGTTCTACTTTAAAACACTTTCCTGGCTATGGTAATAATTTAGACACTCATACTGGTATATCTATCGATGAAAGAAGCTATCAGAACTTTATAGAAAATGACTTTCTTCCATTTAAAGCAGGAATTCAAGCTGGAGCTGGAAGTATTTTAGTTTCACATAACATAGTAAAATCTATGGATGAAACCTTGCCCGCATCCCTTTCAGCAAAAGTCAATAAAATAATAAGAAAAGAACTAAACTTTGATGGGGTTGTTATGACTGATGATCTTAAAATGGACGCGATAAAAGAATATATTGGTGACTCCTCTTCTGCAGTATTAGCAGTAAAAGCTGGAAATGATTTGATAATAGCCTCTAACTTTGAAGTCCAAATTCCATCAGTACTAGAAGCTGTAAAAGCTGGAGAGATATCAGAAGAGAGAATTGATGAAGCAGTTATAAGAATTCTTATCTGGAAGCTTGAACTAGGTATCTTATAATATTAAAAATTTCGGCTATGTTTTATTAGATTAAGTTAATTTTAGAAGCTAAATAATGATATTTGAAATAAATCTATAATGACTATTAAAATTTCTTTCACAGACTATCAATTTATTCATGATATCATTATTTAGCTTTTTATGCTTAGTGGCAAAAAAATCAAACTATAAGCGGAATTAAAAATAATATTATACATTGTAAATTATTTTCATCTTACTATTTTCTTAACTAAAGATCCTATACCAATACCATTTAGTATTAATCCTAGTATCATCTCTATATTATTTATAAAGTATGACATGGGAGCTGGTGTAGCTTCATTTACTCCAACGGAAGCAAAGGCCCCAACGCTTAAATTTAGACTCTCATTGAAATCTTTTAAAAATTGCCTAAATTCAATCCCTTGAAGGCTTGTGTATCTTATTAATTTTTCATCAACAATTATTCCAAATATTAAATATAAAATTGAAAATATTAATATCATCACAAATGAAAAAATTAATGTATAAGATGGTCGTTCCCCATAACCGCAGGTTAAATAACCAAAAAGAGAAATTAACCTTGGTATTGGTTTTAATGCCTTTCTCTGTGTTTTTCTACATAGAAAATAATATTCTCCAAAGTTATTTCCTAAATTATTTTCTTTAAACTTATCAGCTATATTTTCATATACTTGATATATTCCTTCATATTCATCTCTTGTTTTATATCTTAACTTTATTTTATCTATAAAGGCCTTTTCATCTAATTTACTTTTATCCTTATCATCAAATTCAAAATCCTCTATATATGTATTTACTATTTTTATTCCTGACAAATCAGTATCCTTAATTTTTATCATTTTTAAGTCTGTATTGATAATTATCATACTTCTCATATAAGATAACTCAAAATTTGTATTATTTATATTACAAGAATCGAAAATAACATAACTTAAATTACAACTATAGAATTTTGAATATATTTCACATAAAGTAAAGTTGCAAGATAAATTATCTTCCTTATTAAGATTTGGTGGAGTACTACTTTCTTCTTTAACAAAAGAACATCCCTCAAAAGTAACTCCAGCTCCAAAGAAACTACATTCTATAAAGTAACATCCTATAAACCTACAATTTTTAAACTTTATATTTGAAAATTTACAATTGATAAATTTAGTGCAAACTATATCTAAATCTATAATTTCTATAAATTCTTCTTCTAATCTAGAATGTCCTCCTCCAAATATCTTACTGTTAAATTCTTTATAACTATACACTTCATCCGGATTATACTTACTACTAAGATTTTTTCTTTCTTTTATATAATTAAATAATTTTGTATTATTTTGCATTCTTTTATCTAATTGAATTTCTGCTTTATAAATTTCTTCTTTAAAGTTTATATAAGCCATTAAAAAGTACTCCTTATTAATAATTTATTATTTATTATTATCTCTAATAATGACTTTATTAAACTTCTAAGATTTATTTTTATTATCAACATTAAATTATTTCTTTGAGTTTATTAGCTATAAATTCCAAGATTTTTTTAGTAAATTTATTGTTTCCTCAATTTCCTTTAAAGTTAAAGCACCATATCCCATAAATACAATGCTCTCTTTATTATCATAATTTATATAAGAATTAGATAAACCTAAAACTCTTATTTTATTTTCTGCTGCCTTTTTTATTAGTTCTTCCTCACTCATTCCATTGTTTACTTTTAATAATAAATGAAGACCAGCATTAGTTCCTATTATTTCTGTATTATTTAAATTCTTCTTAATTTGCGAAACTAAAACTTCTCTTTTTTTCTTATAAATGTTCCTCATTTTATTTAAATGCCTTTCAAAATGCCCTTCTGAAATAAACTTATATAAGGCTTGTTGAATAACCCTTGAAACTGTGCAGGCATAAAAACTAAAATTTTCTTTATATATTTTTAATAAAGATTTGGGAAGGACCATATACGCTACTCTTATTGATGGTGCAAAGGCTTTAGAAAATGTTCCTAAATATATTACTTTTTCATCATTATCTAAGCTTTGCAGTGAAGGAATTGGTCTTCCCTCGAATCTAAATTCACTATCATAATCATCTTCTATAATATATCTATTTTTACTTTCTCTTGCCCAACTTAATAATTCCATTCTTCTTTTTATTGGCATTATTACTCCTGTTGGAAACTGATGAGATGGAGTGATATGAATAACATCACAATTACTTTTATAAAGTTCTTCTATACTTATTCCCTGCTTATCTACTCTTATTCCCTTCACATCTATATTATTATTTTTTAATATTCTCCTAATTTTATAGTATCCTGGTTCTTCCATTCCATAAGATTTATCTTTACCAATTAAATTTAATAACACTTGAATTAAATACTCTGTTCCAGCTCCTATAACTATTCTATCTGCTTCTGCCTTTACCCCTCTTGAATATCTAATATAATCACTAATTACTTCTCTTAAATTATAATCTCCCTGGGAATGACCAATTTGAAAAATATTCATGTTAGCTTCATTTAATATCTCTTTATTTATCTTCTTCCAAAGATTATAAGGAAAGCTTTCCAAATCTATTCTACTGGATAATAATTCATACTTATATTTATTTTTATTATTAATTTTCCCTTTAGTTTCTGCCTTTTTTTCAGGAATACTTATAATGCCACTAAGCTCAGAAACATAATATCCCCTCTTCTCTATTGCAGTTATATAACCTTCTGCAATAAGCTGAGCATAAGCTGCTTCTACAGTATTTTGACTTATACCTAAAGCTACTGATAATTTTCTTTTAGAAGTAAGCTTTGTATTAGCTTTCAAATTTCCCTTCTGTATTTCAGCTTTAAAAAATTCATAAATCTGTATATATAAAGGAATACTGCTATTAGTATCTAAATTTATATTTACTATCTCCACTTTATCAGCCTCCTAAAATATTAGGGATCAATCTTTTAAATTTTGCCTACATTAATCATTCTAGATTTAACTTTTACAATCTGATACTATTACTTTTGAACAAACTGATACTTATCAAAGAACCAGTTTTTATATATAATATTATCAATAATATTTGTAATAAGCAATAGGGAGGCTCTTATGGATTTACTAAACCCAATGTGGGCAGAAATTAATATAGATAATTTAATATTTAATATAAATCAAATTAAAATGAAAGCTAAAAATAGTGAGATAATTGGCGTTGTTAAAGCAAATGCTTATGGGCATGGAGCTATAGAAATATCCAAAATTTTAATTAATAACGGAATTAAAAAATTAGCTGTTGCTAATGTAGTGGAAGGGATAGAACTTAGAGAAAATGGAATTAATACCAATATTATGTTACTTGGCTTAAGTACAAATATTTCAATCCCTTCCATATTAAAATATAATCTTGAACCAACAGTTTCATCTTATGAATTTGCTTATGCGCTTAATGATGAAGCAAAGAAGTTAAATAAAACTATTAATATTCATATTGCTATAGATTCAGGTATGGGAAGAATTGGCTTTAGGAATAAAGATGAATCTATTGAAGAGATAGAAAAAATCTTTCTTCTTAGCAATATAAAAGTCGAAAGTATATTTAGTCACTTTTCTACAGCTGATGCAAAAGATAAAAGCTACTCTTATGAACAAATGAATATTTATAATAAAATTTTAAATGATTTAGAAGCAAGAAACATTAAGCTTCCAAAGAAAAATTTATCTAATAGTGCTGCAATAATTGATTTAGAAGAGACTCACTTTAACTATATTAGACCTGGAATAATTTTATATGGATATTATCCTTCTAATGAAGTTAGAAAAGATAATTTTGAAATAAGACCAGTTTTAACTTGGAAAACTAAAGTTATATATATTAAAGAAGTTGAAGAAAATCAATATATAGGATATAACAAAAGCTATAAAACTTCTAAAAAAACTAAGATTGCTACAATTCCTGTAGGCTATGCTGATGGTTATTCTAGAGGACTTTCAAATAAAGGAAAGGTAATAATTAATGGTAAATTTGCTCCAATAATAGGAAATATCTGCATGGATCAATTTATGGTAGATGTAACTGATATAGATGATATAAAACTAGAAGATGAAGTAATACTATTAGGAGCAGCTGGAGATATAAAGTTTGATGCCGATGACATGGCAAAACTTCTTAATACAATTAGCTATGAAATTCTTTGCTTAATTGGAAGGAGAGCTCCAAGAATTTACTTAAAAAATTCAAATACCGTGGACATAAAATATCAAATGTAGATTATATAAATTTATAAAATTAAAGGTCTATGTGAGTTTTAATTTACATAGACCTTTATTTCATATTAACTATTTTAAAAGCTAAACTATTTTAACATTATAAATTTCTAACCAATAATTAATTTGTATTAAATATGCTATCATTTGCGGACCAGTCATAAGCTGACCAAACCATGGTTTCTTATATGCTTTTCCTCTTGTATCTACTATTTCTTGTACTTTTTTCTTATTAATTATATTTAATATTGGTGAATTTTTATCAGCTAAAATTTCATTCATTGTTTTGCATACAATTTCAGTATATACTGGATTATAAGTCTTTGGATATGGACTCTTTTTTCTATATATTATTTCATTAGGCAATATTCCTTCCAATGCTTTTCTTAATAATCCTTTTTCTCTTCCGTTTAATAGTTTAATATTATTAGGAATATTAAATGCATACTCTACTATCTTATAATCAGCAAAAGGTACCCTAACTTCCAAACTATTTGCCATACTCATTCTATCTTTTCTATTTAAAAGATTAACCATAAACCATCTTAAATTCAAGTAAAAAAGTTCCCTCATTCTTGCATCTTCCTTACTTTCGCCCAAAAGCTTAGGAACTTCCTTAATAGTGTCATCATAAGCTGCCTTTGCTAATTCTTCTATTTTTAAATTCTTTAAGCTATCATTTAATATTTCCTTTCTTTCTTTTATATTCCTAGACCATGGAAAAATATCAGCATTTATCATATCCTTATTAGTAAACCAAGGATATCCGCCAAATATTTCATCTGCACATTCTCCAGATAAGGCTACAACAAAATCCTTCTTAACTTCTTCGCAGAAAAGATACAAAGAAGAATCTATATCTGCCATTCCAGGAAGATCCCTTCCTATTACTGCTTCCTTTAAAGAATTAACTAACTCTCCATGATTTAGTATAACTTCCCTATGGTCACTTCCTATATATTTAGCCATTAACCTTGCATAATCTCTATCAGAAGTCGGTTGAAATAAGGATGATTTAAAATATTTTTCATTATCTTCATATTCTATTGAATAAGTTGTTAATATCTTCCCCTTTTCTTTATAATCTTTAGCAACAATTGCTGCTATAGCTGAGGAATCTAATCCTCCTGATAAAAAACTACATAAAGGTACATCAGACACGGTTTGTCTTTTAACCGCATCAAAAACAAGATGTCTAATCTTTTCTACTGCCTCTATTTCTGTATCTTTAAATTCTTCTGCTACAAGTTCCCAATACATATCTTTACTTATACCATCTTCAGATACAATAACGTATTCCCCCGGTTTAACTTCTTCTATATTTTTATATACAGATCTTCCAGGTAATACTGCTGGTCCCAATGCGAATAATTCTGCTAATCCATCCTTATCAACAATTGGCTCAATATAAGGATGCTTAAATAAAGCTTTGATTTCAGAGGCAAATATAAAGGTTTTATTTACATTTGAATAAAATAAAGGCTTAACCCCCATGGCATCTCTTGCTAAAACTACTCTTTTTTCTTTTTCATCGTATATTGCAAAAGCAAATATTCCATTAAACTTTCTTATAGCATCTATTCCCCATCTTATATAAGACATTAGTAGTACTTCTGTATCTGAATATCCTTCAAAAGAAAATCCATAGTCTAACAATTCTTTTCTTAAGTCTTCTGTATTATATAACTCACCATTATAAACAAGGACATATTTTTTACCATTAAGAATTTTTATCATAGGCTGTTTACCGCCATCAGGATCTACAACAATCAGTCTTCTATGGCCAAACATAATATTATTTGAAATATACATTCCCTCTTCATTTGGGCCTCTAGATTTCAATGTATCCATCATTCCATTAAGAATATTATCTTCATTGCTAATATTTTTCTTAAAATTTATAAATCCTGTTATTCCACACATACTTTTATCCTTCTTTCTTTTTGCTTATTATATACAGTTATATGTTAGGCAATTTACAATAGTTCTCTTTTAAAATAAAAAAGAGTTATTTTACAAATTATTTGTAAAATAACTCAAATTATTAATTATACTACAGAACAAACTTTTCTATTGCTTTAGCCACTCCATCTTCATCATTAGTATCAGTAATATAATCTGCTATTTCTTTTATTGATTCAAAGGCATTTCCCATTGCTATTCCTAAACCAGCATATTCTATCATATGTCTGTCATTTTCAGCATCTCCTAAAGTTATAATTTCTTCTCTTTTTATTCCTAAATGTTTAGCAAGAAGCTGTACTCCTAAGCCCTTATTTACATTCTTATTTAAGAACTCTAAGAAAAATGGTGTACTCATAACTACAGTATATTTTTCAAATACTTCTTTAGGTAATTTTTCATAAGCTGGTCCTAATATTTCAGGCTCATCTATAAACATTACCTTAACAACATTATCTTGATCATTAATTCTACTAAAATCATCTATTTTAATATCTATATTATTTATATCTGCTTCAACTTGAGTATATTTACTATTCCTAGGTGTTACTAGTCCTTGATTTTCTACAAAAGCATGAATATTAACTTCTAATTCTTTGCTTAATCCATGCAAATAATGCAAGTCTTTCCCTTTTATGGTTACCTTTGAAATTGCTTCTTTACTTTTTGTTTTCTGTACTAAAGCTCCATTATAACTCAATACATAATCTTTATCAGTTAACATTTCAAGTTCTTCTAAAGTTTTTCTTACTCCTTCAATTGGTCTTCCAGTAGCTAAAACTACTGTTACTCCTTTTTCTCTTGCTTTTTTTATTGCACTTTTTGTTCTATCAGATATTGTTTTATCACTTCTTAATAATGTCCCATCCATATCTATTGCTACTAATTTATACATTGTTATTCCTCCATTTATAAACTAACAAAATTCATTATATCACAAGGTATTTTACATATAAATTTATTTTCACTTATAGCTTAATTATTTAATATATCACTTTCATGACTTTTATTAAAATTTAATAAAAATTCAATAAAATCATTTTTATTAATAACTTTGCTTATATAGTATCCTTGTATTTTATCACAACCTATAGATTTTAATAATTCCATTTCATTTTTCTTCTCAACACCTTCACAAATTACATCTAAACCTAAGCTATGAGAAAGATTAATCAAAGTATCTATTATTGAAAAAGTTCTTTTATCCTCTTCTATACTAAAAATTAAACTTCTGTCTATTTTTAAGGTATCTAAAGGTAGTGTTTTAATGTGATTGAATGAAGAATATCCAACCCCAAAGTCATCTAATGAAATTCCAAATCCTAATTTCTTTAATTCCTTTAAAACATTTGCTGTAAATTCACTATCATCTATTGTTTCGTCTTCTGTAATCTCAAATCTAAGAAAATCTGGAGCTATTCCTTCTTCTTCAACTATTTTAATTATTTTAGATAGAAAATAAGATTGCTTTAATAAAGCATGAGAAATATTTACAGATACAATAAAACTACTTTCTCCCTTTTCTCTAATCTTTTTGCAGAATCTTGCTGCATCTCTTATTACAATTTCATCAATAAGTAGTATGTCTCCATTCTTCTTAGCAATTGGAATAAATTTATTAGGTGGAATTATTTCTTCATCACTTATCCATCTTATTAATGCCTCTGCCGATACTATTTTATCATTATTTACATCATATATAGGTTGATAATAAACTTCTAGTTCATTATTTTTTATAGCATTACTTAATCTTGCAGCTATATAAACATTTTCTAACATATCAGGAGAAAAAACTCTAATTTTATTACCTCCAGCTCTTTTTCCCTCATACATAGAAATATCAGCATATTTTAAAAGAGTTTCTGCATCCGTTGCATGTTGAGGATAATAACTTATTCCTATACTTGCCTCAGTATTAAAGGAATATCTATTTATTTTTATAGTTTCATTAAGCATTCTAGATATACTTAATGAAAATTTTTCTATTTCTTCATCAATGTTTTTTCCTTTTCTTACTACTATGAACTCATCTCCGCCTAATCTCCCTACATTTATTTCCTCTGAATATATATTTTTTAACTTGTTAGAAATTATCTTTAAAACTTCGTCTCCAGTACTATGACCTAAAGTATCATTTATGCTTTTAAAATTATCTAAATCTAAAAAATATACACTAAACTCTTCTTTTTCACTTACAAGCTTATTTAAATATTCTATTAAATTATGCCTATTTAATAAACCAGTTAAATTATCAAAAGTAGCAATATAACTCATTTTTTCTGCATATTTTTTTATCTCAGTTACATTATTTACTATTATTGAAAAATAACCTTCTCTAAGGGAATATACAGATATTACTCCCCATTTTTCTTTTATAATCCTGATTTCCTTAGCTATACACTCTGATTTAAATTCTTTAACTCTCTTTAACATTTCAAAGATTTGATCTTTGTATATAGAAAAATCCTTATATACCTCTGATAGCTTTCTATTTATAAGTTCTTCCTTAGTGGTATCTAGAAGTTCTGCTCCTGCATAATTTACATCTTTAATAATTCCATCAATATACTCTCCATTTTTATCCTCAATTGCTTTTAAGTAAAAAAATGAATTTGTCATTGCATTTAAAATGTTAATATAGTCGCTTTCTCTTTGGAAAATATTATTTTCTAGATCTTCTAACTTTTCTTCAATTTCTTTTATATCATAAAATATTTCTTCTAATTCATCTGTTTTAATAATTTTATCTTCATATACTTCTGTACTATCATTATACTTTTTTAAATAGCCTTTTAAATTAATTATTGCTTTTGAAATTAGGTCTACTCTATTAATAATTTTATCTTTAATATATAAATAAGTTAAAGAAACTAAAAAAATTATAGATAAAATTATAATTGCTATTATTAAAATTAAATTATTGGCATATAAATAATTATTTAATAAAAGGGCTATTGTAATTAAAAAGCATACTGTAAGAGTTAAATATAATAAAAATGTAATAAATTTTTTTAAAGCTGTCATATTTTGTTTTCACCATCCCATTAATAAAAGACCTTGTCTAATTATACGCTTTTTTGTCTATAAACTTCAAGAAGTTCAGCCTTATAAAAATTAATAAAAAAGAATGTTATAACTTTTTCATCACTTGTCATAACATTCATTATATTTACCGTTAATTTAATATATTAGAATTTATAAAATATTGTTACTAAATTATCTATTTTTAGCTAGGCTTATCTTTACAGTTTTGCCTTTTAATTTTATTTCCTTATATTTCTCGAGTAAAATTTTTCCTTTTCCATTTAAAATATCAACATAAGAATGCCCATCTTGTATATCAATAATCCCAATATCCTTACCATTAAGAATATCTAAATTGCTCAAGGCTCCTAAAATATCTATATTTCTAATTTTCTTCTTTTTGCCTGCTGATAAATATATTTTTGTAACTTCTTTATGTACATCTTTTTTGCTTATAATTTTATTTTCATATAATGATTTTTGATTTTCATAGAATTTTTTTCTTCCTTCTATCATTTCTTCATAAGATGGCAAACTAATTTTATCTATTTTATAACCAATATACTCTTCTATATCTTCAAAAAATCTTTTTTCTCTATTACCAACTAAAGAAATTGCTAATCCTTCCTTTTCCCCTCTTCCACTTCTTCCTATTCTATGAACATAGCTTTCCTTTTCCATTGGAATATCATAATTATATACATTGGTAATGTGATTTATATGTATTCCCCTTGCTGCTATATCTGTAGCTACTAATACCTTAAATTCTCTATTTTTAAAGCTTTCCATAGTTTTTAATCTATCTTTTTGATCCATATCCCCATGAAGCTCATGCACTTTTATCTTCTCTCTTTTTAAATTATTAAAAAGATTTTTTACTGTTTCCTTAGTATTACAAAATATTATTGCTGATTCATCTGTATATCTATAAAGAAGCTTTAAGAGAATTTTAAATTTATCATCTTTATCTACATTTATATATTTTTCTTTTATTTTATCTCTATTAAAAACCTTAGATTTTACGGAAATTATTTCTGGAGTTTTCATATAATTAGTATATAACTTTTCTATTTCTTCCGGAATTGTAGCTGAAAATAAATAAGTATTTTTGATATTAGGCAGCATTTTTAATATTTCAGAAATTTGATCTATAAACCCCATACTTAACATTTTATCCGCTTCATCAATAACGACATATTCTATAAAATCAGGATTTAAATTTCCTCTTTCTATGTGATCTGCTACTCTTCCAGGAGTTCCAGAAATAATGTGAACACGCTGCTTTAACTCTAAAACTTGTTCTTTAAAGGATTGTTTTCCAAAAATAGCAGCTACTCTTATCTTTTTTAATCGCCCAATATTTGATATATCCTCCTTTACTTGCAGAGCTAATTCTCTTGTAGGAACTAACACAAGACCTTTTACTTTATTTTCATTACTGTCAATAAGTTCACATAACGGAATTCCAAAACTTGCAGTTTTACCACTTCCAGTCTGAGATTTTACAACTAAATCCTTTCCTGCTAAAAACTTTGGTATTATTTCTTTTTGAACTTCAGAAGCTTCCTCAAAACCTAAATTTTTTAAAGCTTTTAAGATTTCAGGAGCTAAAGTCATATTTTCAAATTTATTCATAAATATTTCCTGCCTTCTTTACAAAATCATAATATTATTCTTCCCCATTATATGTTCATAATTCACTTCATATTATAATGTAAAATGTACAATATAGAATATACAATCATTCTACATTGTACATTAAAGTATTTCTTTATATAGAAAATTGACAATTATATAAAGTAATTGCCAAAAGCATAACCAGCATAAATTAATATCGTATTCCAAATTGTAACACCTATTACTGAATAAATAGAACATTTTAATAAATTCATTCTAAATATTCCTGCTACAAAAGGTATCAAAGTTCTTGCAACAGGTATAATTCTTGCAATTAAAATTCCTTTATAGCCATAGTTTTCAATATAATGGAAGGCTTTATCTATAGGTTTACGGCTTTTAGGAAATTTATTATAAATCTTAGTTAAAATTGGTCTTCCAAACCAATATGATATCCCAAATAAAATGTAACTCGCTAATTCTCCTGCAATTATTGAAATTACTATTGCCAAAACAATATTTATATTAAACTTTGAAACAGCTATACCAACAGCTGGCATCACAATGGCTGCTCCTAATCCAGGAAAATTTAAATATTCTAAAAATATGATTATAAATAAAAATACTAATCCATAATTTGAAATGTAATCTATTATTATTTGTATATTATTCATTGTAGTACACCTCAATATTGCAACTTATGAGGATTATTATAATTTTTATTTCTTAAAATAAATTATTTATTTTCTTTTAGAAATCTTAATCTTTTCTTAATTTTATTTAGTTAAATAAGCAACTAGAAGTTTTATTGTATTTTCTAATCCCTCATAATGAGTTCTTTCCATTCCATGAGAAGCATGAACTCCTGGACCTATAAGAGCTCCTCTTATATCATTTCCTCCTCTTAAAGCTGCTCCAACATCTGAACCATACATTGGATAAATATCTATAGCATATTTTATATTATTTTCTTTTGCTAAATTCACCAAATCTGTTACCATATTGTAATCATATGGTCCGCCAGAATCCTTGGCACAAATTGATACATCATACTCTGTGCAAGTTAAATCCTCTCCAATACAGCCCATATCTACAGCTATCATTTCAGTTATGTCTTGAGGGATATAGGAAGCGCCATGACCTACTTCTTCATAAGTTGAAATAAATATCTTTGTTTTATATCTAGGAGTTATTTTTTCTCTGCTAAATAACTCTAATAAGCCCATTAAAGCAGCAACACTGCCCTTATCATCTATAAATCTTGACTTTATGAATCCACTTTCAGTAATAGTGGTTTTTGGATCTATAAAAATAAAATCCCCTGGACATATTCCTAAAGCTTCTACATCTTTTTTAGATAATACCTTTTCATCTATTCTTACTTCCATATTTTCAGGATTACGTTTCTTATCCTTTGCATCTTCATAAACATGAGCAGCAGGACTTGTACTTAAAAATGTTCCTGTATAAATCTTACCATCTCTTGTTCTTATTTTACAGTATTCGCTATCTAAAGTTGCTGGTATTGGACCTCCTAATAATGTGAATTTTAAAGTACCATTACTTGTTATTGATCTAACCATAGCTCCTAAAGTGTCTACATGAGCAGCCAGACCAATAACCTTGCCTTCCTCTTGACCTTCTACAGTTATTATTCCACAGCCCTTGTTAGTTCTTTCAAACTTATAACCAAAACCTACTGCTATTTCTTCAATAAATTTCATAATATCAAAGCAAAAGCCTGTTGGACTATCAAATTCTAATATTCTTTTTGCCGTATCTAACACATAATCTTTATTAATTTCAAACTTCATATTCTTCTCCTTTTCTTTAATTTTCTAAGTCAATTCTACCACTATATACTTATTATTTCTATAATATCAACATTGTATTTATGACATTTATAAAAATAAACTACAATAAATTATCCAAATAATTTCCTTTAAAAGGGGCAGGATAATAAATATTAAAAAATGACTATATCAAAATTAAGAATGAATTTGATATAGTCATTTTTTAATAAATAGTATTAGCATATATCAGCAATATTATTATAAGTGACTTCTATTAACAACTAATAACTAAATAAATCCTAATAAAGCTAAAACTTCTTCTGCAATTTTTCTTTCTTTCCCTTCATATGGATAACAGTGAATATGAATAGCAGGATTGAAGTTTAATTCAATAATTGCATATCTTGAATTTTTATCCCTATAATCTTCTATTATCATATCTACTCCACAAATTGCAGCTCCAACAGCTTTTGCACTTTCTATAGCTATCTTCTTAAATTTTTCAGGCATTAAATCTGTATAGTCAATACTGTCTCCACCTGTACTTATATTAGAATTTTCTCTAAGATAAACTATTTCATTATTATTAGGAACATAATTAATAGTCATTCCCTTTTCTCTTAAAAACATTTTAACATCTTCATCTAATTCTATCTTTTCTAGTGGCTTTTTGTAGCCTTTTCCTCTTAAAGGGTTTAAATTTTTAATTTCAACTAATTCTTGAATAGTATTCTTTGCATTTCCTACTACATTAGCTGGTACCCTATGAAGTATTCCGTGAACCTTATCTCCTATTACTAAAAATCTATATTCTTTTCCATTTATAAATTCTTCTACTAAAACTGTAGTATCATGTTTAAAGGCTCTTTCTAATGCATTAATTATTGTTTCTTCACTTACTTTATCCTTAAATACTGATACTCCAATACCAAAATTAGTTGACTTTGGTTTTATAACTACTGCTTCATTTTTGAATTCATTTAGATTTTCAATTGCTTCTTCTAATGAATAAAATTCAAAGCCCTTTGGAACTTTTATATTATTCTTCTCTAAAACTTTTTTAGTTACAGTTTTATTTTCCATCATAAGGACTGTTACATAATTATCCTTTGAAGTTTTAGTGGCCTGCTTTATATATTCAGTATGATTATCCTTTGTTAAGGCTATAAAATTCTCAGTTCTATCTATTAGTTCAACTTTTATGCCTCTTTTTATAGCTTCTTTCATTAATATTTGAGTTGAAAGCTCCAAATCTTCATATCCCTCTAATTTATATCTATTAACAAAAGCATCATCCCTATATTTTTTAGATAAATTCATATGACCTTCTATAAAGCCTTCTTTTTTAACTATCTCTGATATTCTAGCTGCATAAATTAAGGATGGATTCTTTACCTTTAATATCATATTATCTATGATTTCATCTTTTTCTATAGAAAGAACTTTAAGAATTTCTTTCATTTCCTCTAATATTTCAATTGCCCATTTATCTTTAGAAATTTCTTCTCCATCTTTTAATAAAACTATATCCTTTTGTCCATATAAAGCAATAATATTTTGATTATTTTGAGCTTCTTCCTGCCAATTTTCAAAATCACTTTCCTCTTTAATTAATAAATATAATAAAAATAATACAATAAAGTTTAAATCTTCTCTAGATATTCCTGTTTTATCAAAAGGATTTATATCTATGCTTCTCATTTCTAGATAATTAATTCCTTTTTCCAAAAGAGAATCCAAGAAATTATCATTATCATAAGCTTTTAATCTAATTTGTGTATATAATTCTTTATGACTGTCAATAACTTTATCATTTATAAACTTTTTAACACTATTTACATATTCCTTTACAGAATTATAATTTGGATATAAATCTATTGGATTTTTATAACCACATTCACTATTTCTATAAGAAACAGCTCCTTCATTGCTAAAACTTCCTTCATTTACTTTATCTAATTTAATTACACACTTATTTCCAAAGGATTCATGCATTACTGCAGTGCCTCCTAATAAGTAGATAATCAGCCATCTATATCTTAAATAGTTTCTCACTACTTTTAAGTATATATCATTTCTAAATTCTATATATTCTTTATTAAAGCCACTGACTTTATATAAATCTTTAATTAAGTTCTCATTGAAAGAAAAATTAAAGTGAATTCCAGAAATTAATTGTTTTTTTCCTCCATATTTCTTTAATAAATGTTTTCTATAGTTACTTGCTTTTTCTCCTTTATAAGCATCTTCTATATCATATTGAGCCAAAGGTATTTTTTTCTCTTCCGGTATATTACAAGGCATTGACTGAGGCCAAAGATATTCATTGTTTAATTCTAAAACTGTCATATCATAAAGGGCACTTAAAAAATTATAGGCTTCATCAACCGTGCTTAATGGAGGAGTTATAAGTTCTATTTGACTTTCTGAAAAATCAGTTGTTATATAAGGATTTGAAATTTTACTTCCAAAAGCCTTTGGATGCATTGTTAAAGCCAAATCTCCCTCTGGAGTTACTCTTAATGTTTCTCGTTCAATACCAAAACTTCCTTTTAATAATTTTTCTTTATAATTAAGAATTTTAATTAATTCTAACATTTTTGTATTTCCTCCATATTTTAAGTTCATATTTCATATAATGTAATTCCTTTCATTAATAATTAAAAATATTTTTACTACATATATTCAATTTTAAACAATAATTATTATGAAAATTAATTAAAAAAATAAGTTCATTAATTTGTTTATTATTCTTTCCCCTTTATTAAAATATCCAAGGCCACAAATACTTTTAATCTACAGTATATGAAATATATTATATGCAAATGATAAAAAGCATCTGCTATAATACTTTATTAATATACTTCTTTATTTACATCTACCTTACAATAATTATACTCATTTAAAAATTATTTTTATTAATATTATTGTTAGTTAATATATAATTAAAAAATCTTTTAACATTACAACAAGTTTCTTCATTTAAACTATAATAAGTTACGGTTTTATCTTTTCTATATTTAACAAGATTACAGTCTATTAAAACCTTCATATGATGTGATAAAGTAGGCTGGGTAAAATTAAACTCTTCAAGGAGCCTGCCTGCACATTTTTCACCAGTAGAAAGTATTCTAATAATTTTAGCCCTATTTATTTCCCCAATTGCTTTAAATATTTTTATATTCTTTTCAAAATCTTTAATAATATCTCCTCCTTATATAGATAATCATCTATATATGACATATTTAAATATAGATGATTACCTATATTTAGTCAATATATTAAAACTTATAAAAATTAAACTCCAAGCAGGAAGCAATAAAGCTCTCTACTTAGAGTTTTTTCATATCTTACGGCCTGTAATTTAACTTCCCCACTAATACTTATTACTTAAATATTGACGGAGCTCTTCTGTAGTTAATTGAGGATTATCTATCAACAAATTTGCAACTTCTCCTGTAACATATGCACAGGAAAAGGAAGTTCCATCAACACGATACATATTACCGTCATTTCCAATCACTTTAATATCTGTCCCTTTAACTAACACATCAACCCTGTTATTTTTTTGTGAAAATTCAGCTATATCTCCATTAATATCTAAAGAACCTACTGATATAACAGTATCATATCCTGCAGGATAATATATTTCTTCATTTCCATCATTCCCAGCACTTGAAATAACTACTACTCTTTTCTCTTCAGCATATTCTACCGCTGCTCTTAAATTTTCTATATCTTCAAGTACTCCTGAACTTATATTAATTATTTTACAGTTATATTTATCAATGGCATCTCTTATTGCTTGAGCTGCTAAAGAAGGAGTATTTTTCATCTCTTTACCATATTCATTAATCCCACTACAAACTAAAGGAATAAGATTTACTTTTTTTGACTTTCCCTTTATTTTTCCATCTTTAGAACCAACTATAAGACTAGATACCATTGTTCCATGACCATCTGGATCCTCAGTATTATCTGAACGAAGTACATAATTCCATCCATCTAAAACAGTATTTTTTCTTAACACTTCTTTATTTATTCCTGTATCTATTACAGCAATTCTAATTAAATCAGTATTATTTTTACAAGCTGTAAATAGATTTAATAGTATAAAAATTAATATAAATACTCTCAATTTCTTCATAAGTTCCTCCTTATAGAAGGAAAAGCCATGGATATTTCTACCCAGGCTTATTATCCTTTATTCAAAACTTACTGTAATAATTTTTGTCCATTTTGAAGTTTCATTAGTTGCAGAACGTTCTGGGAACTTAAGAGTTACTTCAATATTAGTACTTGTAACACCATCATTTTCCATAACTTCTTTTAAATTAGCTAAATTTATAGAAATGCTGTTAATTGTATAATCTAAATATTGATTATATTTATCTTTATCAGCTTCTATATACATTGATGGCGCATCATAGTGATCATAAGCATCATATGCATATTCTATATAACTATTTTCTCCATCAATAATTACTACTGGTAATGCATATTGATCTCTAACCTTTCCATTATACGTAAAAGTATAAACTTCGGCTAAATTTTCATTGTTTAAATTAATATTGGTTAGAATTCCATCTTCTCCTGTTGAACTGAAATTTCCAACTTCCTCAATTACTCTTTGGAAACCAGTAACATCATATATAATATTTTGATCACTATTAAACTTCTTATTTACATCAATTTGACTAGCTCTTATTCTTTGATCATTATATTCAACTAAAGGTTTTAAGTTTTCACATCCCCATCCTTGGCCAACAAGATGATCAAATTCTAATCTATACTTGCTAATCATCCAAGGATCATAATTTCCCCAACCTTTAATTGTGTAATAATCATCATCACCCTTTTCAAAATCATTTCCATTTCCGGTAAGCTTAGTTCTACTACTCCAATTTCCATCATAGAAACCATATGTTCCATGAATTGCTCTATCTGTTCCATCAAAAGTCTTTATTTGTATTCTTGGTTCCCACTTTGTATTTCCAGTAATAGAACCTGTAATTGCTGTTGCTACATTGCTTCCAATAGCAGGGGCTGCAAGATAATTTTCCCTCTCTGTTACACGAACAAAAACATAATAATTTGAACCAGACTTAAGATTCATAAAGCTTCTTGATTCTTGCCATCCTTCTGTAGGAATACTGCCTGAAGTTGAAATAGCATACTCTACTGTTCCATCTCCCTTATATATGTCTCTTGGTAATTCCGTTGCAAGAAGGTTCACCTTATATACATCTTTTACAGTTGGCGTCCAGCCTGAAATAGTTCTGCTGGACTTGCTAATTTCAAATACACTTGTAAACACTGCATCAAACTTTTGATAATCATTGCATTCATCTCTTACAAGACGAACATCGTAAATACCAGCACCATGAGCTGTGTCACTCCAATCTGTATCAATATTTTGACGCTTATACATTACTTTAAAGTCCTCAATACCTTCTGCTGAATAACTAATTTCAGGATATTTATCTTCAGCAAAGACAGAGTCTTCTGCACTAATAGTTATCATATCCTTCGTAATAATATCCTTTAAAATCCATTGAGCATAAAGTTTTTGATCTTTATCTAATTTAACAATAGTATCAGATGTAATTACTGTTCCACCTGCTCTTTCTGTAAACCAACCATTAAATCTATAGTTTTCACGGATTGGAGTTGGTAATTCACCATAAACTTCATCATATCTTACTAATTTTGAAGCTTCATTTTCATTTACGCTTCCTTCATTTCCATCAAAGTTTACTGTAAAAGATAAACTACTCCATTTTGCATAAAGAGTTAAATCATTTGAAGGCATTTTATCAAAGATATAAGGAATTTGTAAATTTTTATCTGAATACCAGCCTTCAAAACTATAACCTGTTCTCTTTGGTTGAGTTGGTTCAGTAATAACTGATCCTTCTGCAACAATCTGCTCAGCTATTTCACTTCCACCATTAGTAACGTAACTAATTTTATGTTTTGGTACTGATTTAATTTCACTATTTACTTCATAGCTTGCATCTCCAGTTACCAATCCAAGTTTAGGTGTTATACCTGTAATAATTACTGTATTAGGTGCTACTAGACTATCTAATTCTTCTTGACTTACTAGTTCCAATGGAGATGGGGCTTGACTTCCCTTTTTAACAGTTATCTTTTTATCCTCTAAATTAAGGCCTGGGAACTTATAAGTTATTGTTGCAGCATTATTTACATACTCTGCTTTAACGGCATATCCTTGACTTAAAAGATTTGCAAAGGATTTATCAATTATCTGTGTTAAATCACGTTTCTTATCAGCTTCTACTAAACTTGTAATCCCTTTATATTTTGTAAAGTTAGGTGCTATATTTGTACCTGTATCTTTTAATGAAGAGAAATCAAATCTTTCTCCAAAATGTGCTGATAATTCAACATTAGTTTTTGAACCATCTGAATTTTCTATATCATTTATTGTAATAGTATATTTTTTAGCTTTTGCTTCAATATAATAAGTTTCATCCTTATAAATAGATAAATCTTTTATCTTCATATCTCCATAACTTGGAGTCTTCTCATATTTATATTCATAATTACTTATTAAGCTCTCTTAATTTATCTTCTTCTGGTAAATCAAAAAGTTCATTCTTTCTAACACGCTTGCTCCAAATTGTTTCATATCCTGTTTCTTGAGAACCTACTTTTAAAGTAGCTAAATAAGTTTCATTTAGTTCTGCATCAGAAAGGTTTGTCCAAACAATTGGTACTACTATTTTTATTCCATGTTTTGAGAAAGTTAAACTATCTGGTATCCAATTAATTGTAAGCTCAGCTTCTAAGTACCTTGCATCTTCTGGTACATTTACTGTAATTTCGCCATTTTCATTTATACTAAAATTACTATTACTTATGCTATATGTGAATTTTTCTTCTGGGTAAATATCTTGTCCACGTGCCCCTTCACAAAGATCCATATAAGCCATAGTATAATATGTTTCTGGTAAATCCATAGTGTAACCATTACTTGCATCATTATCTTCGTCTATTATTCTTAAGACTTCATCACTTTCAATATCATAAGCAAAATCATAAACGTTATTTTTAACTCCTGCTGTTAGCAGAGGCCACTTCTTATCAACAAGGGTTGGCTGCCATTCATATAAACCAAATAGCACTTGTGCTTTAAAGTTTACTTCTAAATATAAGCCAAACTCTAAATATATAGCTCCCATCATTTTTTCATCTTTATAGACTATAGTGTTATTTGCTGGGCGATTCTGTGAATATTCATAGATAAAATATCCCCAAAGCTCTAAATAAGGTCCGAATTCTGCAGCTGCCCCTATACTTGCAAGTTTTGTAGAACCAATTCCAAAAGCAAATTCTACTTCAACTCCCATTTTTAATCCTAATTGTCCCATAATATAAAATTGGAAGCCGAATTTTTCATCTAATAAGTCTCTCTCAGATGATCCGCTCTTTTTATTTTTTAAATCAATCCATAAACTGTAGCGTTTACCAACTACATATTCCATATTAGCTCCAATTGCTAAATTTAGATTACCTTTTACTACAAAATTTGTTCCTAATTTAACTGCAAAGATATAAACCATTATATCTTTATCTATTATCTCTTTATTAACAAGCTCAATCCTGTCACTTTCAGTTTCAAGCATCTCACTATATCTATCCATTAAATCTGAAAGGCCTGCATCAATTTCATCATCCGACAAATGAAGTAATTCCCTTAATTGTTTAGATGCAGCTGTTTCGTCTAATTTCTCTCTGATTTCTAAGTATTCTTCATAGCTGACTTTATTTCCATCAAAAATAATTTCTGCTGATTCCCATGCATTCTTTGCATCATTGTAATAAGAGTCAAACAGCGTTTTATCCTCATCACTAAGTTCTGACATTTTTTCTTCAAGCTCAGAAATTTTATCTATAATTTCTGAATACTTGTCCATACCTTTGATGCCCTTTAATTTTTCCCAAAAACTCTTTTCTTCTTTTTCTACTGTATAAAGTTTTACATCAACAGATACAGCTGAATAACTCTTTAAATCTATATCAGTACTTACCCATAGTTCTTTCAAATATGGTATAATTACTTTCCAGCCTATTTTGCAATCACCATTAATCTTTAAACCAACAGATAATTCTTCTGCAAAGGAAGCTTTCAATACAATTTTCAATTCACCAGAATCTTGTACATCAACACTAAATTCTCCTTCTAATTGAATAGCAAATCTTATACCATCATTAAAATAAGTAGAACTTTTATCTAAAGTTACAGTAACCTTAATGTCATCTTCTCCAAAAGTCATTCCTCTCATTAACTTTAATTCTTCTGGAGATAATGGATTACCTTCACTATCAGTTACTGAATATTCTGCTAGGCCTGCCATAGCTGCATAACTTTGTGTATGGCTTGTTGCTTCTGCAAGATAATTAAGAGCATCTTTTGCCCAGCCACTTTCTATAACTTCTTTTTGAACCTGCATTTCCAATTCTTCTGTATCTATATTTTCTAGCAGAACATCTCCTGGTACATCTTGTTCTAAATAAAGATTAAGAGCTTTCTGCATTGCTTCTGCCATAGCTTCTTTAGTAGTCTTTGTAAAAGTTAATTCATCTCCATCTACTTTAGTAACTAAACCATAATATACTTCTGTATCATATGAAATATCATTAAAATCACAGGTATAAAATACTACATAATCACCTACAGAAAACTTTGGTTCTTCAATATTTGACTGCATGCTATTCCATGCATTTACATCATATTCTAAAGCTTTTACTGTTCCAGTTTCTTCAGTTGGAAGTACTTCCACCTTAAATGGAAGTGTATCTGGAAGTAATAATATTTCATCAATATTATCATTATCCAAAGCAGTGAATTTAATTGTGTCACCTTGTACATCTATAACTTTTACATATACTGCTTCATCATCATAATAAGTGTTATTTACATAATCACGATCTTTTGGATGTACATTTTCATAAATACAAAGAACTTCATCTTTTTCAAATTCAAGATCATTATTACTATATTTAAAGGTACCTACAACTGATTCATTGGCATTTTCTCTATCAGCCTCATTTCTTAAAGCTTCTGCTGTTAATACATCGTATGTGATACCGCCAATAGTATAGTTAATTTCCTCTGTATCTTTAATAAATTTTACATCTCCTTGAATTTCTGTCTCATTTACTTCTTCTTTAAATATACTAAAGGAAGCACTTCTAACAGATTCTTCTTTTCCAACAAAGTTATATCCTTCTGCAAGTTCAATATTATATGTCGCCCCCCTTTCAAATCCCTCAGGTGCACTTACCTTATATGTTCCATCCCCATCATCTACTATTGATAATGCAGGAACTTGTTTACCATTATTTGAGGTAACAATAATAGCTTCCTCTGAAGATAATTGTGCTAACTCTGTTCTAACAATATGGAAACTAATATTAGGTTCTTGATCTATTAATGCAAATGAGCTCGGTGTATATTCTTGTTTTACTTCAATTGGTTCGTATCCACTATATACAGTGATATTTCTTTCTATTGGATCATCATAATAAAATACTTCTGTTCCATTACTATCTAAATACCATCCCTTAAATATTTGATTATCTCTTCCTAAAGGATCCGGAAGGCTTCCGCCTCCAAGAACTTCTCCATTTTTAACTGTCCTTCTTGCAACAACTCTATCCCCATCTTTAAAAGTAACAGTGTATATATCATCCTCTTCAGATGGTTCTACATTTTTAGGGATAGCTTCTGATACAACATTATTTTTTGTATCTGTCTTTGTATCTTCTGCAAAAACAGTCTTTGGAATTAGCCCACAAAAAATACAAATACAAAGAATCATACTAATTATTCGATTTCTCATAGCTTATACTCCTATTTCCTCATTATTTTCTTTTCTCTTTTTATTAAAATAAAATTTTGTCCCAACCGCAGCAACAAGGATTAAAACTACAACTATAGCTATCCATACACCTGTAAAACTAGTTTTAACTTCTTTTTCTTCATCTTTGGAACTATCAACTTTTTTATCTTCGCTATTTGTATCTTTATTATCATTTTTATTTTTATCTTCTTTTCCATTTGAAAGTGGATTCTCCTCATCTCCAGCTCCAATTGTATCGCTTACAGAACTATCAGATTTGTTCTCATTTGAATTTTTATTACCTATATTTCCTTTATCTGTTTCATTATCATTTGAGTTGCCGTTATTTTTCTTTCCATCAGTTTCCTTGCCAGAACCTTCTTTACTTGGACTTTCATTAGATGGTTCCTCTTTTCCCGGCTCTTCTTTACTTGGATTTTCCTTTCCTGGTTCTTCTTTAGAAGGCTCTTCATCACCAGGATTTTCATTTCCAGCTTCTTCTTTATTAATTTTTATCAAACCATCAACTAAAGAACACTTTGAATTAAAATAATCACTAAAGAACATTTCTGCCTCTTCCTTAACAATTGTATAACCACTTCCTTCAGCTATTTTTAAACCTTTAGGATTACTATTTTCTGTTGTGATCCAAATCTCTGAATCCTTTAATTCTCCTGTAACTAATACTACTTTGTTATTTCCTACATTATCATTTTGAAGATACACATTATCCTTTATTTTTTTACTTTTATCTGAATTCACGCTATAGTTATCCTTTACAATAACAGTACCTTTAATATTTAACCTTGCATTATCTTGATCTATTATTGTATTTCCATTTTCCTCATAAGGTAAACAACGACCTGAAAGATAAATTCCTGCACCATGTCCCTTAGTATTATTTCCTTGATAATTCCAAACTACATTGTTTATTATACTTCCACCATATAAGTTAAAAGTGCTGTCTTCTGAAAGATATACCCCACCTCCAGAAACATTAGCAAAATTACTAGAAATTAGTCCACCAGTCATATTTACAATTGAACTCTTTGTTCTTATATGTAAGCCACCACCATTATTCCACTGTGAATTGTTCTTTGTAATTGCTCCACCTGCGAAGTTAAATCTTCCTCCTTCTATGTTGACACCGCCTCCGCTTCCACCTAATATTGCAGAGTTATTATGAATATTTCCTGCATTCATAGTAAAGCTAGATTTTTTCCCAACAACACTTACGCCTCCGCCATAGTAACTTACATTATAGGAAATATTTCCTCCATTCATAATAAAGCTGCCGTTGTTTATATAAACTCCACCACCTTTAATGGAATCATTATATCCTCCTGTTATTCTTCCACTTCCATCCTTTGATGAATCTTCTAAAATTAGTGTTCCTGCTACTTCTATAACATATCCATCTGTAAATGGATTATTATAATCTGAATTAGCTTTTCCTAAAAGATTACGATTGATAGTATATCCATTTAAGTCTATAGTTACTGTTTTATCTTTTGGTACCTTTAAAGCTATACTTGCAATTGTAGCAGTTGTACCGGTATAATGTATATCTTTCTTTAACTTTACACTTTCCCCCTTTGCAATGGCTTCTTTTAACTCTTCCCAATTCTTTGGTGACTTCATTTCTAAAGCCATTACTTTATTAACAGGAAGAAAAGTTAGTATAAATAATATTAATAATAGATTTAATAAAAACTTATTATGTTTTATTTTATATTTCATAACACAATCCCCCAATGTGCATATTTTTTATTATTATTACATAAAAGCTCATATCTTTTTTTATTTTGGAGTGAAATGTTATTTTTTAAGGATGAAAAGTTTAGTTTTTTATAAATATTTTGTTTTAGCTAGTACTTTCCAGTTTGTCTTTTATTGAAAAATAATGTTGATTTTTGTATAATGGAATTAAATTCTAATTGAAAGTGGTCTTAGATATGAATATAGCTATTTGTGATGATATGGAAGCTCATTTAACAACTACAAAAGAGATGATAGAAGAATGGAGTAAACTTAATAATATATCAATAAATGCACAATGCTTTAATAATGGTGATGATTTAATTGCTGCCCATCAAGAAAACCCTTCGACCTTATTATTCTTGATATTATCATGCCCCTTCTATCTGGAATTGATATAGCAAAAGAAATTAGAAATATAGATAAAATCACTAATATTATATTTCTTACGTCTTCCCCAGAATTTGCTCTTGCTTCTTATTCCGTAAGGGCCAATAATTATTTATTAAAACCTTTCACAGCTACTGAGCTTTTCAGAATACTAGATGATGTAGCTGAAATAATAATAAACTCTCAAAAATACATTATTGTAAAAGGAATAGATGCAACCTATAAAGTATTTTTAAGAGAAATTGAATATCTAGAAGCTCAAAATAAATATCTAATCATTAATCTATCAAACGGAAGTAATTTAAAAACAAAAGAGCCTTTATACTCTTTTAGCAATAAACTTCTATTGGAAGATGGCTTCTATAAATGCCATCGTAGTTTTTTAATAAATCTAAATAAAATAAAAAGTTTTACATCTAAAGATATTAAAATGCAATCTGGTGCCATTGTTCCTATTGCAAGAAGTGTTTCTAAAGTATTTGTTGATATTTATTTTTCTTTTAGCTTTAAAAATTAGATTGGAGATTCTATAATGACATCTTTTTTAAATTTGTTTTTGTTTGCAGTCCAACTAGTATTTGGAGTATTTGTTTCAGCATCCGTTCTTGATATAAAATTTAATAAAAAAAAATATATTAATACTTTTTATTGTCAGTTTCTTTTTATATGGTATTCAAGGAATTGTTTTTTTCACTTTTGATGGAGTTGCTGTACAACATAGTTATCCTATTATTACTCATCTTCCATTAATTTTATTTTTTGTTATATATTATAAACGTCATTTAATCTATTCTATTACGAGTGTTGCTCTTGCTTATTTTTGTTGCGGAATAGATGAATGGGTAGGAAGGTTCTTTGAAGCTATAACTGGCTCCCCTACCATATTTCTAATTTCTAGAATAATTTGTTCTATAATGGTTGGAATTATTTTTATAAGCTATGCAGGAAAATATGCTGCAAAGCTATTTTTACGCTCCAAAATTTCATCTATTACTTTTGGTATCATACCTATCGTATATTACTTTTTTGATTATATTACAACAACATATACAAACCTACTTTATAGTGGAAATCCTGTAGCTAGTGAATTTATGCCCTTTGTATGCTGTATTGGCTATTTAACCTTTATAATTTTTTATCTAAAAGAATATGAATTAAAATGTGATGCTGAACGTCGTGAGCAAATGATTCATTTTCAATATGAACATACTGCTAGCCAAATTGATGCTATTAGACATTCTGAATATGAAATGCAAATTCTTCGCCATGATCTTCGCCACATGCTGACTAATCTGGCAACATTAATGGACAACTATGACCTTGAAAAAAGCCGTGAATATTTAAATAAAATGCTTGATAAGGTTTCATCCATTAGAGTTCACCGTTATTGTGAAAATGAACTTATTAATGCTGTACTTTCATTTTATAATCATAAATGTAGTGAAACAGGTAATATTTCACTTCATATAGATGTAAAAATACCAAAAGACCTTTCATGTAATGATATGGAGTTTTCTTTTATTCTTTCCAATGGTTTAGAAAATGCTTATAATGCAGCATCTAAAAATGATAGTAAATCTACTATTTCAGTAAAGATATTAGTTGATGAAATGAACCATCTACTATTAACTATTAAAAATCCATTTAAAGAGAAACCTTCCTTTGTAAATAATCTTCCAACTACTTCTGCTCCTGGACATGGAATTGGAAGTCAAAGTATAAAATATTTAACTGAAAAAATGGGCGGTAGATGTCAATTTACTGCAGAAAATAATCTTTTTGTTTTAAGGGTTATAATTTAAAATGAGGCTATGTTTAATAATATTTTTAAATATATTTATCTACTAAAATGCCTCTCCAAATTAGTCTAATAATATAATTATGAACTCTATATTAATGTTTATTAAATATTACTGGATATTTTAATTTCAGTAATATTTTTCTTTATTTTTCTAGCTATCAATAGTTCCACAACAAGCCTTATTTTAGTTACAATGATTTTATACTTATTATTTTATTATATTTTAAAATATTTGCTTTAATACTATAATACCCTTCACCTAAATAGTATCTTTCATAATTCAACCTACTCTGAATTATATTATAATCACAGTTCTCCCAAATATCTTCTCTAAATATCTTAAAAGCATAATTGTAATTTATTATTAAACTTTTTTATTTCAAAAGTTCCTAACTTTAACCCCAAAATTATGTATCCTAATTCATCAATTGTTATATATAGATAAAAGCAATACAAGTCCTAAGATAAAAAAATTATATTACCCCCAACTAACATTATTATTGTACAAATAAAAATATTATAACTACTAAAAGACCTAAACTTAATTTATACTTCCCCAAATATAACTTAATCCATTTTTTAAATTAAATGGAGTGATTGTAAATTATTTTATTTTAATTACAAATATGTTGTTATACTTATTGTTATGCATTATACAATTATTTCTAGAAGAAAAACATCACCCTTGTTTTTTCTTTTTACCTTTCGGTAGTAATTTTATAATTAGATTAATTTATTCTTTCATAATTGCTTACTATACTAATTTTCATCCTTTAACTTCCTCTTCTAATATTGATTGAATTCTAATAATTTTTGATTATTTCCTAATACTATTATTGTATTACTATTTAGGAGGTAATCTTATGAAAAATGATAATAGAAGAACATATACAAAAGAAAATGGGCTAAGACATACAAATAAGACACAAAATCAAAGAGCAAATAATAGCTATAATTTCACTATTAAGGAACCTGAACTTAATGAAAGTGGAATAGAAGCAAAAAAAAGAGGATTTTAAAAAATAGGCTATGTTTTAATTAATATCTATATTAATTATAATAGTTAAATATAAATAAACTTATAAAACATAACCTAAATTTGTATTATGTAAAGCATAGAAAAAAATAAGTATTAGCTCATTTGAGTTAATACTTATTTTAATGCTAACTTATTAAATTATTTCCTTTTACCATTATTCATAGCATTAAGATACATAGCTAAAGATCTTAAATCGTTATTAATTGAATTGTTAGTGTTAGTATAATCTATTCCTGATGAGGTAAGCATACTCATCAATTTATCCATATCTACTGTAGCGCTTTTTCTTTTACTACTTGATTTTTTGCTTTGCTGATTATTAGGTGTATTCATACCACCCATAAACATATTTAGAAGAGGACCTAAACTACTTAATAAATTTCCACCATTCATACCACCCATTCCATTCATAAGAAATGAAAGAGGGTTATTCATCATATTTTGTCCAGCCATTGGATTGTTTTGCATTGGATTATTACCCATTTGTCCATTTCCCATTAGGCTTCCCATTAAATTGCCTAAATTAAGGTTTCCATTCATTGAATTGCCACCCATTTGATTTCCATTCATCTGGTTTCCACTCATTTGATTTCCACCTATCATAGAACTTAATAACATATTAAAAAGTGGATTTCCTCCAGCTTGACCACTCATCTGATTCCCAAAAGCCATATTGGGAATTCCACCATTCATATTAGGCATTCCGCTCCCCATTAAACCCTGGAGCAGCATATTTATCATTTCCATAAGATATCTCCTTTAAATTGTTCTTACTATATACATATTGCTGAAGGATTCTTTTGACACAATAATTTATAATATAAAAAAGGTATTATATAGATAGTAAATATCTATATAATACCTTTTAACTATATTATTTAAGTAATTGAACTATTTCTTCAAGCTTTTTACCACCAAAGTAAACTTTCTCATCATTTATTATTAATGCTGGAACACTCATTATTCTATGTTTATCCTTTATATCCTTAAAGTTTGATAAATCTAACATTTCTGTTTCAATGTTAGGGTTTTCTATAGCTATTCTTTGAGCTGCCATTACTACATCAGGGCAAACATGGCATGAAAGAGATACCCCAACTTTAATGTTAATTTTCTTATCAATTGACCTAATTTCATTTAGTAACTTTTCATCTATTGCTTGACCAGGACCAGCTAAATTATAAATTGCAATTATAAATGAATTTAATTCATGTCCCCCAGGAACTCCATGGAATTTCACTCCACTATAATTATTATCTTTATCTAGTAATGCTGCTACTGGATATTTATCTGCATTGATCTTAGCTTCCATTTCAGGATTTTCTCCCTTTTTATAAATTATTGCAGAAACTTTATCACTTAAGTCTGATATATCTAGAACTAGATCTCTTAATTCAATTGATTTTTTATTACTTTCATCCACTATTGAAACTAGGGAAATATTATTTTCTATCTTAGATAAAATAGCTTTTAATTGATTTCTTAATGCATCATTTAATAAATTGCTTTTTCCTGCTAAAGCTTTATTATCTATATTAACTTCTTCCTTCTTACTTTCTACTAGATTTTCCTCTGCCTCTTCTTCAACTATTCCAAGTCTTTCTTTTTCGGCAGTAATATATCTTTCAGCATCTGTTGCTGCAATGGCACCATCTGCCACTGCTGTTACTACTTGTCTTAATAACTTAGGTCTTAAATCACCGGCAGCATACACACCTTTAATATTAGTTTGCATATTTTCATTAGTTATAATATATCCGTATTGATCCATTTCTACTTTGCCTTTAAATATCTTTGTTTGTGGTTCATAGCCAACAAATACAAATATACCAAAAGTTCCATCTTCTTTAGGAGGGAAATATTCTGAAGTTTCTTTAGTAACATTATTAATTAATTTCACAGATCTTAAAAGATCATCTCCAACTGCTTCTACAACTTCAGTATTAAATCTTATTTCTATCTTTTTATTAGCTTTTACCTTATCACCTATAGATTTTGCACAAGTAAAGTCTGGTTCTCTCGCAATTATAATAACTTTTTTAGCAAATCTAGTTAAAAACATAGCTTCTTCTGCTGCAGCAAAACCCGCTCCTATTACAAGAACTTCTAAATCCTTAAAAAATTCTCCGTCACAAGTTGCACAATAAGCAACCCCTCTACCACCATATTCAATTTCCCCTGGAAAACCTAATTTTCTTGGTGAAGCACCAGTAGCTATAATTACAGCTCTGCTTTGAATCTCTCCCTTATTTGTTTTAATTACCTTTACATCAACAGTAAAATCAACGTCAATTACATCAGCTGTTTGAAACTTTACTCCAAAATTTTCAGCTTGAGTTCTCATAGCTGCTGTTAAATTAGGTCCAGTAGATTTTATAATACCAGGATAGTTTACAATTTCAGCTGTACTATTTATTTGACCACCAGTATGTTCCTTTTCAATTATTAAAGTTTTAAGCTTGGCTCTGCCTGCATATATACCTGCCGATAATCCTGCAGGTCCTCCACCTATTATAACCAAATCATATATCTTATTCATAAATTTCTCCTTTACTCCTAACAATATTATTAACTAATAATTATTATCCATTGCTATTTTTAAAAAAATAGCGAGTTTCCTCGCTATCTTTTGATTTATGTTTTTATATTATAACTTACCAACTAGGTCTAAACTTGGTACTAGAGTTTCTTCACCTGGTGTCCAGTTAGCTGGGCAAACTTGATCACCATGTTCTGCTACAAATTGAGCTGCTTGAACTTTTCTTAATAATTCTTCAGCATTTCTTCCGATGCCGTTTTGATGAACTTCGTAAGCTTGGATTTCTCCTTCTGGGTTAACTATGAATGTTCCTCTTAAAGCTAATCCTTCTTCTTCTATAAGAACATCAAACATTCTTGCTAATCTTCCAGTTGGATCTCCTAACATTGGATATTTAATTTTTGCAATTGTTTCACTTGCATCAGCCCATGCTTTATGAACAAAATGAGTATCTTCTGAAACTGAATATATTTCAGCACCAATCTTTTGGAATTCTTCATAGTGATCAGCTAAATCTCCTAATTCTGTTGGGCAAACAAATGTAAAATCAGCTGGATAGAAGAAGAATATTGACCATTTACCTAAAACATCTTCCTTTGTTACTTCCTTAAAGCTACCATTGTGATAAGCTTGAACTTTAAAATCTTCGATTTTCTTTCCTATTAATGACATAAAATTTCCTCCTTAATTATTAACAATTATTACTATGTATTAATAATAATTATTATTTAATAAAAAGTCAATATCTTTTCTAAAAATAATTGATAAAAATTATCAATTATTTTTACAACAATTGCTAATATTAAGTTATTTTTCTATAAAAAAAGAAGCTGCTAAGCTAACTCCCTTTTCTTATAAACTTATTCTTAATATCTTTTAATTGTTTCTTTGCTTTGGCTAACTATTTCTGTTTTACTAATTCGACATTCTAATAAAAAACTAGACTTTAATGTTTTTTAAGAAAAATATCATGTAGGAAAAACAAATTGGACAATTACTGCTATTCTAGTAATAACTTTTTGTATTATAAATTTTTTTATTTTCAATGGATTTAAAGTCCTAATGGAATTTCAGCAATTTGGATGGCTGAAATTTATTTTTCAACATATTTATTATCTTTTTGAAATTTCACTTGTAACACTTGCCCTAGTATTTTCCCAAAAAGCTGAAGAACTATGATTTAATAATAGAATTCCTTGGGGCGCTATTTCATTAGTATAACATGGGATTATCTCACGTATTTACCCAAGGAAACTTATTAGTGGGATTATATTGTTGCTTACTTGGTCTTCTATTCGGAACTGTATATCTTTTAGTAAAGAAAAATGTTTATGTTGCTTATTTTCTAATCTTTTTGATGTTTATATTGTAAAAAAGCTTGAAATCCCAAAACCTCAAGCTTTTCTACTATAACTGAAATCTGAAACTTGAAAACTGAAAACTGTATTCCGCTCCACACTGAGTTTTAGATTTTGTTTCTATCGCTTTTCTTCTTAAGCAACATATCTGTATTTAAGGTATTTTTCTCAACCTTTGATTTTTTCTCTGTCTTTTTATTCTTAGCAGGCTTCTTCTCTTCCTTTACCTTTTTACTATATTTTTCTTTAACCTCTTCTGTTACAAGAACCTTATCTTTAAGATTGCTTTCATATATTTTTTCTGATTTTTCTTTTTTCACTTTTATATTTTCTTTTCTTTTATTATCCTTATTTATTGTTTTTTTACCTTTAAGCTTTTTAAATAATACTCCAATGTCTAAGTTTAATCTTCTATAGGCTATATCTAACATAAATAGGAATATAGCTATTAATAATAAAGGAGTTGTTAGATTTATATCTTTATAATGTTTTTCTAACTTTCCTGTAAAAACTTCTTCTGGTGAATTTATAAAGGATCCATTTGTATCTTCTACTACTGCATCTAATTTATTTGCATTTAAATTAAACTTGTATTCATCAGAATACTGCATTGCAAATCCACCCTTATAGTTGCTTTTTACTTCTCCATTAAGTTCTTCTCTTATATTAAAGTTATAAAAACCTATTGTTTCTAAAGGTATTTCTGCAGAATATTTTCCCGGCTCAACTTGAGTTAATTCAAATTCTCCTTCCTCTCCATTCTCTCCATTATATATTCCTATAACTCTTCCATCTTTATCTACATTATCATTATAAAATTCTACAACAGCCTTATTGCCTTCTTGATATATATTTAAAGTACCTTCACCCTCATATTTAGGTATTGTATAATAAACCATGTTTTTTATAAGCTGTGGACCATATTCCCAGGTTAAATAATTTCTACTCCACTGTCCATTTATATCAGAAGTAAAACTTACTGTTCTTCCAATACCATATTCCATAGCAGCTAGAACGGGTTCATCATGGTTAGAGCTTAAAATTTCAACAGCATTTTCTTTAATGGAAGTGCCTATATATCCAAGTAAACTTGGTATTCCCTCTGAAGTTTTAACTCCTGATAGAATCTCATGAGCACTTAATATTTTGGGAGTAAATTCTTCGTTTATTATATAAGTTCCAGCTGATAATAAAACTTCCTTTGCAAATATTCTTGGAATATCAGTATATATATCTGTATAATAGCTTCTTCCCTTTCCTATAGAAGCTAAATTATTTAAAAGCTCTGCATTTGCACCTTCTCCAACTGCCACTGTTGATAAGGTAATGTTATCACTATTAAACTTATTTAGTAAATCATAATAATTATCTAAGTTATATCCATCTTGACCGTCTGTTAATAATATTGTATGTTTTATTTTAGCTGAGCTTTGACTCTGAATATTATAGCCCTCTTCTAAAGCTGGATATATTGAAGTTCCTCCCCTTATCTGAATACCCGAAATTAGTCCTTCAACTTCCTCCTTATTTGTAAGCTTTTGAAGGGGAACCACTATATCATAAGTATCATCAAAGGCAATTACTGAAATCTCATCTATTTCCCTTAAATTTTCTAAAGCTTTAATTGCAGCCTCTTTTGCTAAAGTAAGTTTACTTACTCCTCCACCTTCAGCAGACATACTTCCTGATTTGTCTATAATTAAGTTTATACTTATTGAAGGAACTTCATTTTTTCCCCTTTTATCCATATAAACTGGAAGAACTTTTTCTAAATTAGTATCTTTATATCCTCCAAGGGCATAGGCATCTTCTCCTCCAAAGCTAACAACTCCTCCACCATAATCCTTAACATAAGTTTCTAAATTATCTACAAATCCTTTTGCTAAATCATCTATATGAACATTGTTTAAAATTACAGTTTTATATTCTAAAAATTCGTTTAAAGTTGATGGAGCAGAAGCAGGTCCTATTTTCTTTACATTAGCTCCAGACCTTGTAAGTATCTCTTCTATGGCTTGAGAATCTCCATTTATTCCATTAATTAATAAAATATAAGGTTTATCAGTTACATTAGTAAAAGTTATTCCTTCGTTATTTACTTTTATTTGATCATCAGCTGCTTCTATTAATACTCTATAACTTTTGAAGCCTCCAGAATGTTGCTGATCCTTAAAAACAAAGGAATTTGTCCCCTTTTGTATTTTTACATTTTGTTCGCCAACTTTATTTCTTCCAGAAAATAAGGTTAATTTTGCATCTGTTACATAATTTGATTTTATATCTATAGAAACAGAAAATTCCTCTCCTACTGATATATTATCCGGAACAGATATATTATCTACGTAAACTTCATTTCCCTTCTTTTCAGAAATTTTATAAACCTTAAGATCTATATTTTCTTGATTTATAATTGGAATAGATTTTAAAATATCACCTTTATTTTCTTCTCCATCTGTTAATAAGACTATCCTTTTGGCACTACTCTTTTCAAAAATAGCTAAAGCACTTTCTATTGCATTTTCTATATTTGTAGCTGTAACTATTGGTCTTTCCCCAAGGGTCTCATAAATCTTTTTTCTGTTTAAGCCCTTATCTAATTTTGAATTATCTCCAAATAATATAACAGCTGATTTATTACCCTTTGGTATATTTTCTATTGCCTGGGAAATAAAATCTTTTCCTGCCTCTTCAAAGCCCTCTACACTTTCAGAAAGATCAAGTAAAAATACCGTTGATATATTTCTCCCTTTTATGCTTAAAGTTATTTCTCCAAAAGCTAAAATTAACAATATAAAAATTACAATTCTACTAATAAGAACTTTAAATTCATTTTTTGAAAAGGGTCTATATTTTTTATAATTATAGTAAATAAAGGCAAAAATAATTGGTATTAATATTAAAAAGTACAAATTTCCTATTTCTATCTTCATTTTATTGCCTCCTAATTACCTTTCTTATACATAGACCACTCTAAAGCTACTATACCAATTGCCATTAAAATAAATATTGGACTTAAATTAAATCCTTTTTTAAGCTCAATTTCTTTAATCTTATTATTCATTTCACCAATACTTCCTTTACTGGTATCACTTTCGCTTTCAGATGGATAATTTATTGAAAATAGTTCTTTTTCTTTTTCACTTTCTATTTTATAAACACCAAGCTGCATTTTACCCTTTATTTCTTCTCCAGATTTTATTTCAAAAGTTTCCTTATTAGGAGTTATTACAGTCATTTCACTATTTAAATTGTTATTATTAACTATAATTTTTTCTCCATATTTATAATTACTCTTACCAGTCATTCCATTGGAAATTAAATTTTCTCCAAGTTCATAAATCAATATTGGAAATTCTTTTTTTAATACAAAATCACTATTATGAAGATCAAAGGATAAGGCTGCAATATTTCTATTATTTATAGTTCCTTTAAATCCAATTGATACTTCATCTACATTAATAAAACTTCTTCCATAGTAAGGCACATCAATTTCATTGTACTTTGCTAAAGTAAAGGTTACGGCCTCTAAATAATTAGATACTTCTCCCCTTACAGCTTTTGCTTCACTCCCTTGTCCCCCTTCTAATACTTTAAAATATTCATTAGAACTTGGATTAATAAACAATATACTTCCGCTGGAAGGCATTGTAGTAGGAGTTACATTATCAAATACATATAAATCATAATTATCACTGCTGCTTAAATTTGATAAACTGTTTGTTTTATAAACTTCAGAATTTCTAATATTGCTAAGAGCCCTTTCTAAAAATAAGTTTTGTTCTGTTACTAATAAAATTTTATTTAGTTTCTTATTTCCAAGAACATGATAATAAATATTATCTTCTTCTAATAAATCATGCCTTGAAAGCTCTCCCTTTAATACTTCATTATCTATTGCAGGAATATCAAAAGTTAAAGTTTTATTCTCCCCTACATTTAAGTTTAAAGTTTCAACTGCTATAAGCTTATCACCATCATATAAAGAAAAATCTCCTTCGTAAGCTTCACTTCCTCTATTAGTTACTGTTGCTATTACCTTTATTTTATCTTCTAAATATTTATGGGAAATATTATCGATAGATCCGTTTAAACCAGTATTACCTAAAGCTACTACTGTGCCATTTAAATCTCCCAAGGATATTTCCTTATCAGTAAATAAAATAACTTCATAATCTTCTTCTATGCTTTGACCAATTGCCTTTATAAAATTTATAGAATCGCTTATATCTCCTTGATAATAACTCTTTTCTATGCTTTCAATAGACTTTATTATTTTATCCTTGTTAATTTCCTCTTTTTGAAGAATTTTTGGACTGTTATCATAGCTTATTATAAAGGTATTAGTCTCTTCCTTTATAGAATTTATTAATTCCTTAGCTAATCTTTTTGCTTCTTCTAACCTTGTGCTATTACCGTATGTAATATTCATACTGGCAGTATTATCAATTACTAAAATAATATTCTTGTAACTCTTTCCTCCAAAGTTTAAAAAGGGCTTCATTAAAGAGAAAATCAAAGCTAAAATCGCTAATATTTGCAAT
Organism: Clostridium isatidis; assembly: GCF_002285495.1. NCBI lineage: Bacteria > Bacillati > Bacillota > Clostridia > Eubacteriales > Clostridiaceae > Clostridium > Clostridium isatidis. The sequence continues at coordinate 2,066,709 of NZ_CP016786.1, forward strand.
AAGAGCATAATATTTTTTCTAAACTTTTCCCAAGGTGTATTAGCCCTTGTATTTTTATAAACTTCACTCCAAAGAAGAGTTGAAGAAAATACCTCTTCCCTATACTTCCTTTTTAAAATATAAAGCAGTATTAAAAGAGGAATTGTAATTAATAAAAATAAGGGCCATAAAGCTGTAAATCCCATGAACTCCCTCCTAATACAATACTCTTTTCTTTGAAAGTTCACCTAATATAACTTCTTCAATTTCCATAGATGAATTTACACTAATAAACTTTCCATTATATTTTTTTACTAAATTTTCTATAGATTTTTTATATGAGTAAAGTGTTTTTTCGTATTCCTTAATTAAATTAGGAGTAAGACTTATTTTTATATTTTCATTTGTTTCAGAATCTATCAGGGTTATTTCACCATTTAGTTCCGGCTTTATTTCTTCAAGTGCTAAAACTTGTATTAAAATTATTTCCTGCTTTTTAAATGCTAGATATTTTAAAGCTTCTTCTAAGTCCTTTAATCCTAAATTATCGAGAAAATCGGATACTACAATAGACACTCCCTTATTTTTTATTGGTCTCTTTCTTATACTTTGAGTTAAGCTGGTTGTTCCATCAAAGCTTATATTTTCTAAATCTTTTATTATCCTTTGAAATGCTCTGCTTCCTGAAATTTCCTTTAAAACTTGTATATTTCCACTATCTAAAAGATTAATATTTACCCTATCTAAATTATTTAAGGCCACGTAACTTAATGCTGCCACAATCTTTAGGGCCATATTTTTTTTATTTTCTTTCCCATAGTCCATAGATTTGCTTGTATCTAAGAAAAAATTAAATATTCCTTCCCTCTCCTCCATAAAAACTTTAATAAAGAATTTATCAAATCTTCCATAGGCATTCCAGTCTATTCTTCTAAAGTCATCTCCATGCATATATTCTCTGTAATCAGAAAATTCTACTGAAACTCCCTTTGCTTTTGATTTTCTACCACCTTGAGTTCCTGAGGACAATTTTAAATTAATACTTAAGTTAATTTTGTTTAATTTAGAAAAGAAATCTTCATTAAATATTCTTTCAGCCATGATTACACAACCTTTAACTCTTCTATGACTTTATCTATAATGTCATCTGTACTAAGATTTTCACTAATAGAATCAAAATTTAAAATAAGTCTATGTCTTAAAATAGGCTTTGCAAGAGTTTGTATATCTTCAAAAGCTACATTTAATCTTCCTTCCATAACAGCCCTTACCTTTGAAGCAGCAATTATTCCTTGTCCTGCTCTAGGACTTGCTCCTGCTTCCACATATTTTTTAACTATTTCTGGACTATCATCTAGCTCAGGATGAGTTGCTAAAATTAACTTTAATGCATATTCCTGTACTGAATCTGCTATTTTAACTTCCCTTATTATATTTCTTATTTTTAATATTTCTTCTCCTTCTAAAAGCTTTTCTATAATTGGTGTATTATTAGTTAAAGTTATATTCATAATTTCTTTAAGCTCTTCTAAATTTGGAAAATCTACATAAAGCTTGAATAGAAATCTATCTAACTGAGCTTCTGGAAGGGGATATGTCCCTTCCTGTTCAATAGGGTTTTGAGTTGCTAAAACCATAAAGGGTTTATCCATTTCGTAAGTTGTTTTGCCTACTGTTACTGTTTTTTCTCCCATAGCTTCAAGTAAGGCTGATTGAGTTTTAGGAGTTGCTCTATTTATTTCGTCAGCTAAAAGCAAGTTTGTAAAAACTGGCCCTCTTTCAAATTTAAATAGAGTATTATCTCCCTCTTTAACAATTATATTAGTACCTACTACATCAGCTGGCATTAAATCTGGAGTGAACTGTATTCTTGAGAACTTTAGATTTAAAACCTTAGCTATTGTTTTTACTAATTGAGTTTTACCCATACCAGGCATGCCTTCAAGCAAAACATTGCCATCAGAAAAAATAGCAATTATAACATTTCTGATAATTTCTTTTTGTCCGATTATACCTTTACTTATTTCTTTTTCACATAATCTTATTTTTTCTGAAACTTCTAATATATCTTTTTCATTTATCGTCATAATTCCACCTTCTAATTTAACCCTTCAAAATAATTTTTTATTATATCCTTTAAACTTTCTGGAAGATTACTATTATTCGTTCCTTCTAAAGCACTATTTGTATAATCTCCAATTACTTTTTCATAATCTACTTTACTTCCATCTAAATTAAAACCATTTTTACTTTCAACAGTTTGAGAATTACCATTTTGATTTTTATTTCCAGTTAAATTTTCATCATTTCCGCCCTTTCTTCCTGGTATAAAAACCTTTTCCCCTGTCTTATTATCTATATCATTTTCCTTTCCTTCAGAACTTCCCATATTCCAGCCTTGGCCTCCACCAGAACCTTGCCCTGGTTGTTGTCCATTACCATTACCGTTGCCATTTCCATCTCCTTGGCCTTCACCATCTCCATCTCCATTACCATTTCCCTCGCCTTGACTTTCGCCATTATTTCCTTCATCCCCTTGATTTCCACCCTGATTATTGCTGCCTTCATTCCCTTCATTATCATTACTGCTGCTTCCATCAGCATCTTTTTGAGTATTTTCTATAGCTTCTTTCAAATCATCTTCATCAAGTTCACCATTTAAAACTGATTTTGATGCTTCTTCAAGGGATTTTTTCAAATCTTCATCATCTACTGAGTTAGCTGCTTTGGCCAAGGATTTTGATAAAGCATTTAATTCGCTGCTGCTCATATCCTTTAATGAAGACTTTAAATTTGCAAGAGCCTTTTCTAATTTTTCCTTATCACCAGATAAAATAGCTTCCGATAAATCTTTCATTGCTTTGTTTTTGATAAGCTCATTTGTAAGCCTATTTATATCATTTCTTGCATTTTCTTGTTTTTCTTTATTGTATTCCTCTAATAAATTTTTCCTTGTATTTTTAATAGCTTCCTTACTTTTTTCATTGTCCTTATTTTTTTCAGCTTCTTTAAGCTTTAATTCCATTCTCTCTAAAACTTTATCTAATTCTTTTTTGTCTTTACTATCTTTAATTTCCTTTTTTGCATCTTCTAATATTTTTTTAAGCTCTTCTTTTTCTTCTTTACTTAGTTCTTTTATTTTTTCAATATTCTTTTTTTCTTCCTCAACCTTTTTAACAAAGTCCTCCTGAGTTTTATCAAATTTACGAATTATATCTGCTTCCTTAGCCGCTTCAGTCTTTATTGTTGTAGTTAATAAACATAGACATATAACTCCTAAAACTAATAAAAGCTGTTTTTTATCAATTTTAATTTTAAGCTTTTCTTTTAAATTAAAATTTTTAATATGCTTTAATGTATCTTCTTTTTGAGCTCTAGAAATATTATCATCTTCATTAATAAGCTCTAAAGAAGTTATAAGTCTTTCTTTTAAGCCCTTAGAATCTACGATTAAAGCAACCTTTTTATTATTTGGACTTAAATAAAATCCAACAATTAAAATTGCAATTAAACCAAATAATCCAATAAAAGAACTTACTTTATAAACCCCTGGAAAAATAATGAATAATGATAAAAGAAGTAGACTTAAAACTAAGGATAGCAGATATTTTATAGCTACTAATCCAAAGTTTAATATAAATTCTGCCTTTATCCTTCTAGATGCTTTTTTTATAAAGCTTAAAATTTCTTTATTCAAAGAATTCATTCCTTTACTCCTTTAATTTCTTACTTTTTCTTTTAACTCTTTCTTTTTTTAAAGGATTTAACTTTACAGAAGCAAGATATAAAAATATAGCTGAAAGTACTAATTGTATACCAATAGAAATATATTCTGTATATGATGAAATACCACTATATTGGAAAAAATAAAATATTGTCTCTCTTGCTCCTAATTGATTTGATAATAAACTAATAAAACCTGTAACAGGACTTAAATAGATAATTGGATTTACTTTAATATTGGGATTCATATAATTATTTCTCATTGAAAACATAAATAAAATATAAGCAATTATAAGAATTCCAATATAGATAAATAATACTAAAAAATATGTTATTGTAGTTGAAACCTTTGAGGTTTTTGCATAAGTAGAAATAAGCATTCCTATAGCTCCTACAAAGATTGTATTAACAATGAAAAATCCAGCAAGTTCCAATATATTTACTATGCTTACCCCACCAATCAATGAACATATTCCATAGAGGGGAATAGTACAGATAATTAACATCACTACTTTAAGTGAAGAAGAAAGTAACTTTCCTATTATTATTTGAAATGGAGTTAATTTTGTAGATAACAATATATCTAATGTTTGTTTTTCCCTTTCTGATGATATTGCACTTGATGTTAATGAGGGAACCATAAATATTAAGAATATAGCTTGAACTATAGACATTAAAACATATAAGGTTGTAGTTGACTGCATATACAACCCATTTACATATATTTCGCTGGTAAAGCTTTTATAATATAAAACTACTCCAATTGAAACTACAACTATATAGAAAAATAACATTAAAGTAAATCTTTTGTTTCTTACAGTAATTTTCGCCTCATTTCTAAGAACTGGATTGATTCTCATTATTTTTCCCCTCCTTCACTACTTTTTTCTGTTATTTGTATAAACACATCTTCTAAATTTCCAGCAGCCTTAGTAAAGCTTATTACAGGTATATCTTTAACTACTAAAGATTTCAATAAATTCTTAGCTTCAATATCTCCTCCTATAATACTTACATTTATTTTATTTTCATCTGCTGAGATATTCTTTACATTTGGAGCTTCTTTTATTATTTTTATTGCTCTATCAATTTCATCAATAACAGTTATAGTTACTGGTGCAGAACCTCTTGCTAGTAGACTAACCTCGTCAACTGTACCTTGGCAGACCATCTTGCCATTTTGAATTATTCCCACTTTTGAACATATTTCACCTAATTCAGATAATATATGAGAAGATATTATTATTGTTTTACCCATGGATTTTAAATTTTTTAATATTCCTTTCATTTCATATCTAGACTTTGGATCCATCCCAGAAGCCGGCTCATCTAAAATTAATAGTTCTGGATTGTGAACTAAACATCTTGCTAGACATAACCTTTGCTTCATACCTCTGGATAATCCATCTACATATGCATCATATTTATCTGAAAGATTTACAAGCTCTAATAAATCCATTGATAATTTTTTTGCTTCTTCCCCTACAATTCCATATATAGAAGCATAAAATTCTAAATACTCTATTGCCATTAAGTTATCATATACCCCAAAAAAGTCTGGCATATATCCTATTTTTTCTTTAAGAAGCTTATTTTCCTTTATAGCATCTATTCCATCAACATAAACCTCACCACTATCTGGGGATAAAAGACCTGATACAATCTTCATTGTAGTACTTTTTCCAGCTCCATTTGGACCAATAAAACCAAATATTTCTCCCTTTTCTATCTCTAAATTTACTCCTTTTAATGCTTTAAATTTACCGTAGGATTTTTCAAGGTTCTTTATTACTAACATTATTTTTCCCTCCCCGTTACAGTGATTACAGGCATTCCTGTTTCTCCTTTATTCTCATTTATGGTTAATTTTATCTTTAAAGTATTATTTTCTAAATAATCATTAAGGTTATTTAGTTTTTCTGCTTTTGTACCAATAACAAACTTTTCATATTCACCAGTTTTATGATTGTAAACATAGGAATCTAAAGTACTTTGCATATAATCATAGACCTGAATATTTCTTAGTCCTATTTCTGTAATTTCAAGATTACTATCAATATTATAATTTATAAAAACATCACCAGCACCATAAAAAGAATTAGTTTGATTTTGATAATAAACATTTGAAGTGTAGGAATCCACTATTCCTTTAAAATATCCTTCTGGATAAGAAATAATTCCATCCTTTTTTACTAAATTCAAATCTACATCTTGTACTATTAAAGTGCTATCAAATTTAGAAACTGATTTATTATCAAAATTTAATTCATAGTCTATTGGCATATCTGTAATTCCTATAAGCTTATAGCCCTCAAGATTTAATTCATAAGAAGCAACTTGAAATAATGTAGAATTTCTTATTATATTTTTGAACTCTTCTCCACTTGTATCACCTTTTGAATTAAATCTAGTATTATAATATTTTTCAGCTAAGCTTCCTCCATAACCTTCTAATCCATATGCAACTTTTACGTTTAAATTTTCTATAGTCTTTTCTTCATCTTTTTTTAAGCTTCCAATCTCCCATATGCTATTATTTGATAGGAAAATTAAATTTCTTATATCATAACCAAGGGTATTTTTAATTGTTCCACTTAATTTATTACCATCTACAAAAAGATTATTTTCTATTCTATTAAATACTTGATTATTACTAGTAATTTTAAAAGATTTTATTTCCAATGCACTATTATTGGCTAGTGAAAACTTTTTATTATTTCCCTCATAAACAGTTTTTAACCTTAAAACTTCTTTTTTAGTATCTTCCTCTGGATACATATAATAATCAGTATTTATAGGAGTAAGAGAAAGGTTTAATGGATTATTTATCTCTAAATTATTTCTATACTTAGTTCCTATTCCTAAATATCCTAGCACTGATGATGTACTATCTTTATTTATATGAACTATATTGTTTTGATTTAATACAACATCTTTAACTCTAGTAGAAGAGCCAACAATAAAGATGATTATTGTAAAAACAATTGAAGTAGCTGGCACAAAAATCCATGTTAAATCTCTCTTATTTAACTTTTTTAAAATATAATATAATACAAAACCTATAACAATTGCATATATGGCAACTATAATAACTATTGTTTCAAAACTTACTATTTTTTCAATAGGAACTGTAGTAGTAATTTGACTTGTTCCATAATAACCAGGACCCATTTTGCCATTATTATTTCCAACTAATCTTTTTTCAGACTTTTCTAAAATAACCTTAATAAATTCACTTGCCTTTGATGATGATATAAATGGTTCTAGTCCTAAATCAAAGGAAGTTATTATTATCTCTCCTTTATCCCTCTTAATAGAATAAGCTAATGGAATATTATTAGCTTCAAGTATAACTTCTCCGCCTTCTATTACTAATGTTGAATTAATAAGATTTATGTTTTCTCCAAAAAGATTTATACTTTCCTCTTTATAACCATTAGAGGTTATATTTAAAAATTCTTTATTAATATTTTTTATAGTTTTTCCTTCATTAGCACCTGCAGATATTATTAAGGTACCACCATTGCTTACCCATTTGCTTAATGCATCATAATGCTCTTTTTTGAAATTTCCTAAATTATAATTATTTATCAATATAATATCTAATCCATCTATATTTAAATAATTATCAAAAATAATATTTTCATCTAAATTTACATTTTCAATTGTCGTTGTAAAACCATAAGTTTTCATGTTTCCTTGATATATAACATTACTTATATATCCTAAAGCACTTCTATCTTCACTTAAAATTCCAAGTAAAAAATTATTATCATTGATTCTTCCCTTTGAAACCAATGCGCTTTTGGAAAATACAGTATTCTTCCCCTTGTTTAGATTAACCTTTATCTTAGCAGAATTTTCAGGAACAATAATAGGTATTGTTACCTTTTCACTTTTCCCTTTATTTACTGATATAGATTTAATAAAAGCATCGTATTTTCCAACTTCATTAGTGTCAGTTCTAATTTCAACCTCCCCAACAAAATCCTCCTGTTTACTTGTAACTTCAACTTGAACAGGAATATATTTATTAGCTTTAAACTTTCCATCTATTCCATAACTTATTTTTATTTCAAAACTCTCATCCTTTACATCAGCTTTAATAATATTTATATTTAATAATATTAAAGTTAATATAAATAAAAAAGTAGTTAATATCCTTTTCCTAAATAAATTCCCCATTATTATTCCTCCTCTAAATTTACATATTTTCCTATTTTTATATTGATAGTATACCGAATTCTAATAAATAACATCTTAATAATTTCTTAAGATTATATTATTTTAGAAAAGTTATAAAAAAACTCTTTACTATAAATCATCAAGCCTATAGTAAAGAGTCATTTACAAATCTATATTTATAATTTTCTATTCTCTGTAAATTATCCTAAATTGTACATTTTACATTATGAATTTTGAATTGCGCTATTTATTTACAACACTTTCGCTCTATCTATTATGTTCTTATTATAATCTATAACCTTATGTTCATATTCTTCATCCATATATTTAGAATTTATAATAAAATCCGCAGTAGCAACATTGTTTGCAATTGGAATATCATAAACCTGTGCAATTCTTAACAGTGCTTTTACATCAGGATCATGAGGCTGAGCTAATAATGGATCTGAAAAGAATACTACAAAGTCAATATCTCCTTCAACAATTTTTGCCCCTACTTGTTGATCTCCACCTAAAGGTCCACTGCTATATCCTTTTACATCTAAATTTGTTCTCTCAGATATCATTCTTGCAGTTGTACCTGTTCCACAAAGATTATGCTTTTCTAAAATACTTTTATTTCTATCGCACCATTGTATTATTTCTTCTTTTTTACCATCATGAGCAATTAAAGCTATATTTTTTCTTTTTTTAATTGTTCTCAGCATATAGTTATTTCCCAAATAAATCACCCCTCATATCTATTATACAAGAATAAGCTCCCTAGGACAACGTTTACTATAATAGCAAAAAAAGTTCTTTTCTAAAAATAGAATAGAACTTTTTTAAATAACTTATAAAAGTTATCTTATCAAGATATTACTTTTATATGACTTTTTATCATTTCTTTAATACTAAATCTATTATTTAAAGGCTTTATTTCTCTTAAGTTTCCTTCGTAAATTATCTTTCCATTAACCTTTAATAAATCCTGTGGCTTGACTAGATTTCTTGGCATATTTAAATCTACTATTCCACTTTCCTTCAAAATATAATATACAAATTCTGAGCATAAAAATCTATTTTCTATTGTTACAGGCTTATTTAATAGATTGTATATTAATCCTCTGTAATTATATTTATATTTGTCACTATTATTAATAAAGCCTTCTAATAATGTTTTTGCCTTTTCATACTGCTCCTTTGATACTTCAACTTCAATTATTGTACCAGGCAAAATTTCATTAAATCTATATATTCCTTCATTTATATCTTCCTTTTTAAACCTTCCTATAAAAGGATTATAAGTATTCCTTCTAGCAAAACTATACATATTATCAAGTTCCTTGTCTAAAGAAATTGCTGCATGTGTATATTCATCATTTGTCATCATATGAATAAGATTTGATATTGCAGTATTTGTTCTTGTTAACACTATATATAAATAATTTTTACCCATAATTAATCCCCCGTAGTTATATTATCTAAATATCTGCCCTTATGGCATTAAAGTTTTGTATCCCCTTTGAAGGATAAGTTATTGTTATCTGTCCTTATTTATATACTTATTATGAACTATGGAACTTAAATGCTAATGAAGGAATTCTTAAGAAAATCTTAAAAATTTAATTATTTTCAATAAAATCAAACTTATCATTATGTATCAATAATAATTAAGCATATTCTTTATTCTTTTTCAATATTATTCTACTACTAAATACCCCTATAATAAAGCCTAAAAATGCTGGTAATAGCCAGCCAAATCCATAATTAAAAGCTGGAATATATAAATGAGCAAATTCTATAAGTTCTTTTATAATTGTGTTTCCTTTTAAATTATCTGGTAATGCTTGTAATAAATCAAAAATAGCTGCAATAAAAGTAAATCCAGTTGTCCAACTATAAATATATTTATCTTTACCTATTACTGGATTTAATAAAGCTAATAATATTAAAGTGATTGCTAAAGGATAAAGGAACATTAAAACAGGTATAGATAACTGAATTATATTAGTTAATCCAAAATTAGCAATTGTAAATGAAAATAAAGTAAATATAATTGCATAGCTTCTATAAGAAATTGAATTAGAGAATAATTTACTAAACATTTCAGAACATGAAGTTATTAAACCTATTGCAGTTTTTAAACAAGCAGCTGTTACAATTCCTGCTAGTAATACTTGACCTATGATTCCAAAATAATGATTGCTAACCATAGACAAAATAATCCCACCATTATCTGCACTACTAACACTACCTAAACTTGTTACTCCTAAATATGCTAAGGAAGAATAAATGATTGCCATTCCTACACTAGCAACAATTCCTGATTTACAAGTTTCTAAAGCGATCGAATTAGAATTCTTTATACCTAATTTTTTAACATTTGAAACTATAACTATTGCAAAAGCTAAAGAAGCTAAAGCATCCATTGTATTATAACCATCTAATATACCAGTAAATAATGGCTTAGATATGTAGTTTCCTTGAGCCGCAAAAGAACTTGCTTCTCCCATTGGATTAACAAATACAGCTATTAATAAAATTGATAATAATACTAAAAATATTGGATTAAGATATTTACCAATCCAATCTATAATTCTTCCTGGTCTTAAGGAATAGTAAAGAGTTAATGCAAAAAATATCAAAGAAAATAATAATAATGCTATTTTTATATATTCTTCAGATATAAAAGGGCGAATTCCAACTTCAAAAGCTACAGTAGCTGTACGAGGAATTGCAAATAAAGGTCCAATTGTTAAATATAAGGCACAGGTAAAAAAGGTTGAATACCAAGAACTAACAGGTTTAGCCATATCATATAAACTTTCACTCTTCGATATTGCTGAAGCTATAATTCCTAACATAGGCAGTCCTACCCCTGTTAATAAAAATCCAATTGTTGCTGACAAAGTATTACTTCCAGCTAATTGCCCCATTTGTACTGGAAAAATTAAATTGCCTGCTCCAAAAAATAATCCAAATAGTAAGGATCCTACAAGTAAATTTTGCTTAATTGTTAATTTTTCTCTCATTTTACAGCCTCCTTTGTTATTTTTTACATTATAATATAAATATTTTCTTTAGTAAAATATTTTTTATATATTAAGAATAGAAAAAATAAGGGCTACCCTGAGGAGCCCTTATTTTATCTGTCTTTAATTAAATCTTTTACTTTCATTAATCTAGTTAAGTTTGATCTTTCATTCTCATCAAGCTTCATTCTAATATACCTAATAGTTTCTTCTAAAGAAGGAATTGTCATATATTCTAAAGCATTTACCCTTCTTCTTGTTTTTTCTATTTCATCAGACATTAATTGAGTTGACTTTTCTACTTCTGCCAGTTCTAAAAGTTTTGGTAAGATATTATATAATTTTGCTATAGAATCATCTAGTTCAGATGATGTATTTGCAAAACCATATGGATAAATGCTTCCTTCCTCATCTTCAAGCTGCCTCTTAAAAGTCATTTTAGGAACATTAACACTCATTATGTTCTTTCTTTCAACTTCAACTGATATGCTTTCCTTTGGATAAACAATTGCTTCTTCTAGAAATTCTGAGCTCATTACTGCTCTAGCCATAACAAAATTTTTAAGGGAGGCTTGAAGCTCTGCTTCTACCTCTTTCCTTAATTCATTGTTATACTTTATAAGATTTATAAACTGCCTCATAAGCTCATCTTGCTTATCTTTTAACAGCTTATGCCCTCTTTTGGCAGTTGCCAGTCTCTTCTTTAAACCAGACAACTCCATTCTATTGGGATTGACGTTTAATCTAGCCATGATTATTCATCATCTCCCTTTGGTATATACTTATCAAGATACTCGTCTCTAATTCTCTTAAGTTCTGTTCTTGGAAGTATTTTTAATAATTTCCATCCTAATTCTAATGTTTCTTCAATACTTCTGTTTGCATTAAAGCCTTGATTTACATATTCTTCTTCAAAGGCTTCAGCAAATTTTGCATATAGTTTATCAACATCAGATAAAGCTGACTCACCTAAGATTGCTGACAATTCCCTTGCCTGCTTACCTTGTGCATAAGCAGAAAATAATTGATTCATTGTATCAGCATGATCTTCTCTAGTTTTACCTTTTCCAATTCCCTTATCCTTTAATCTTGATAAAGAAGGTAATACATCTATTGGAGGCATAATACCTTTTTTATACAACTCTCTAGAAAGTATTATTTGTCCTTCTGTAATATATCCAGTTAAGTCTGGGATTGGGTGAGTTTTATCATCTTCTGGCATTGTTAATATTGGAATTTGAGTAATTGACCCTTCTCTTCCCTTAATTCTACCAGCTCTTTCATATAAAGTTGCTAAGTCAGTATATAAGTATCCTGGATATCCTCTTCTACCAGGAACTTCTTTTCTAGCAGCTGATACTTCTCTTAAAGCTTCTGCATAGTTAGTCATATCTGTCATAATAACTAATACATGCATACCTTTTTCAAAAGCTAAATATTCAGCTGTTGTTAAAGCCATTCTTGGTGTAGATATTCTCTCTATAGCTGGATCTGATGCTAAATTCATAAATAATACTGAGTTATCTATAGCACCAGTTCTTGTAAATTCATCGATAAAGAATTGCGATTCTTCAAAGGTTATACCTATAGCAGCAAATACAACTGCAAATTGTGCATCAGAATTTAAAACTGTTGCCTGTCTTGCAATTTGTGCTGCTAATTGAGCATGAGGAAGTCCTGAGCCTGAGAATACAGGCAGCTTTTGTCCTCTAACTAATGTATTTAAACCATCTATTGCAGAAACACCTGTTTGAATAAATTCTGATGGATAATTTCTAGATACGGGATTTATTGGTTCTCCATTTATATCTAATCTTTTTTCAGGTATTATATTTGGACCTCCATCAATAGGATTACCAAGACCATCAAAGACTCTTCCTAGCATATCTATTGAAACTCCGATATCTTGTGGTCTTCCTAAGAATCTTGCCTTAGTACCTTTTAAGTTAATTCCAGTTGAACCTTCAAATAATTGTACCATTGCTCTAGAACCATTTACTTCTAGAACCTTTCCTCTTCTTCTTTCTCCATTTTGAAGTTCAACTTCTACCAGTTCATCATATTTAACACCTTCAACGCCTTCAACAATCATCAAAGGGCCAACAACTTCTTTAACTGTTTTGTACTCCTTAAGCATTTAGAACCCCTCCCTTCTCTTTAATTAATTCATCTATTGTAGCTGTAACTTCTGCTGCAATGCCATCTATCTTGCTTAGTTCACCTTCTGTAATATATTTACTTCTTGCTATTTTATCTCTTAATTCTGCTAAATTTAGAATTTCATTTATATATACGCCTGCTTCTAAAGCCTTTTCTGCTTCTTTTCTAAAGAATAGTATTAATTTTAGCATCTTATATTGTTTATTAAGTGAAGTATATGTATCTACTTCATGGAATGCATTTTGTTGAAGATAGTCTTCTCTAATTGATTTGGCTATTTCCAATTTTAATCTATCTTTTTCTGATAAAGCATCTATACCTACTAAGCTTACTATTTCTTGAAGTGATGATTCTTCTTGAAGAAGAGCCATTGCTTCTTTTCTTAAAGCAGACCAATCTTCTGCTACTTCTTTGTTCATCCAATTATCTACTGTTTCTTCATATAAAGAGTAAGAATTTAACCAGTTAATTGATGGGAAATGTCTCTTATATGCAAGCTGTGCATCTAATCCCCAGAAAACCTTAACTATTCTTAAAGTAGCTTGAGATACTGGTTCTGATATATCTCCTCCTGGAGGTGAAACAGCCCCAATGGCTGTAATTGTTCCAATTCTTCCCTCTTTACCAAGACATACAGCCTTACCAGCTCTTTCATAGTAATCTGCTAATCTTGAGCCTAAATAAGCAGGATAACCTTCGTCCCCTGGCATTTCTTCAAGTCTTCCTGACATTTCTCTTAAAGCTTCTGCCCATCTTGAAGTTGAATCTGCCATAATTGAAACAGAGTATCCCATATCTCTAAAGTATTCAGCAATAGTTATTCCTGTATAAATTGATGCCTCTCTTGCTGCAACCGGCATATCTGATGTATTTGCTATAAGTACAGTTCTCTTCATTAAGCTTTCGCCAGTTTTAGGATCCTTTAGTTCTGGGAATTCATTTAAAACATCTGTCATTTCGTTACCACGTTCACCGCAGCCAACATAAACAACTATTTCTGTATCTCCCCATTTAGCTACTTGGTGTTGAACAACCGTTTTACCAGCTCCAAAAGGTCCTGGTACAGCAGCTGCTCCACCCTTTGCTACAGGGAAGAAGGTATCTATTACTCTTTGTCCTGTAACCATTGGTCCTTCTGGCTTTAACTTTCTTGCAACAGGTCTTCCCTTTCTTGCAGGCCACTTTTGCATTAAAGTTAATTCTTTATCGCCTTTTTCTGTTTCTACTATACAAACAGTGTCTGTTACTCTGAAGTCTCCTGATTTTATTTCTTTTATAATTCCTTTTATTCCATATGGAACCATAATCTTATGTAAAACTACCGCAGTCTCTTGGACAGTACCTATAACATCTCCTGCTTCTACTTCAACACCAACTTCTAAAACAGGATTAAATGTCCATAATTTTTCTCTATTTAATGAATTAACAGCTATCCCCTTTTTCAAGAAAGGCGAATCTGCTCTTTCTGCAAAAGCTTCTAATGGTCTTTGTATTCCATCAAACATTGATTCAATAAGACCTGGTCCCAATTCAATACTTAAAGGCTCTCCAGTTGATATTACTGGATCCCCTGGTCCTATACCAGTAGTTTGTTCGTAAACTTGGATAGAAGCCCTATCTTCTCTCATTTCAATTATTTCCCCGATAAGACCATTTTCTCCAACCTTAACCATATCGTGTATATTTGCATGTTCCATTCCTTCAGCAACTACTAAAGGACCTGAAACCTTAATTATTCTTCCGGTCTTCAACTTGCCTAACCTACCTTCCTATAAAATATTAACGCCAACAGCTTTTTCCACACTATCACTAATCCTTTGTAGTCCAATATTTAAGGTACCTTGATTACTTGGAATTAATATTACAGCTGGAAGTATTTTATCATTGTAACGACTAATTGTTTCTTCAATTTTTTCTGCAATTTGTTCTGTTACAAAAATTACTGCGTAATTGTTTTTAGCACAGTTATCAACTGCTCTTCTAGCTTCATCAGCTTCAACTACTGGGAATACATCTATTCCTATTGCCTTAAATGCTAAAATTGAATCTTTATCCCCCACAACAGCAATCTTTCTATCCATATATATCACGCAGCCTTTCCCTTAATACTTCCTCAGCAATATTATTTAGCTTGGCAACCATTATTATTCTTATAACTTTAATTTCTGTTTCCTTTGCATAGATATAGGATATTATTTTTTCTGGTCCAAAAGTAACTAATTTTGATTTTTTCATTAATTCCATAATATAATTATCGCTTAGCTTCTCTAATAAGCCTGCTGAGTTTGTTTTAATATATCCTTCAAAACCTTCTTCTATTAGATCAGAATATATTGTAGTCTTTAGCTTACTCATAATATTTTCTGGTGTTTCATTTAATAATGAAATCAATTTATTTTTTTCAATTGCACCACCATCAAATATTACTTCTTCAGCAAAATCTCTATTCTTATTCTGTTTCTTTAGTCTAAGTAAGGTTCTAATATTAGTAGAATCTATAATAGCCTTTACTAAATTATCGATAAATTTATAGTTTAAGCTCTTATTTATTTCTAATAATTCCTTAAACATATACTTATCAATAATTACATCTATCTTTTGTGGATCCTTAGTCTGACCAAAGGCTTCTAAAGCTTCTATTACACCTTTTCCTATATTTCCACTTAAAGTTTTATAATTATCTCCATTTATCTTGTTTTTAATTTCTTTTAGATCTAAATCCCCTAAATTTATCAACATATGAGATAAATCTTGATTAAGAACTTTTTCCTTTAAAAGAACTTTTATATTATGATAGTCATATTTTAAACTGAAAATTTTAACTATATCTTTAACTGGAGATAACTCATATACTAAATTATATACTCTACTTAATTCTGAACTTAACATTTCTTCATAGTCTTCTGGTCTTTTGACATTTACTAAGAAATTAGCATATTCTGTATCATTCAGAATTTTTAGCACTTCCTCTGCTGAAACAGCTTCTATCATTCTCTCTATTTTAGCCTTATCAAGGAGTCTTTTTTCTAAGACCCATATTCTTGATACAGCTTGGGTAAACTTCATTGTATCCATATCTTACCCTCCTTAATTAAATAATACTTTCGCCACTTCATACTCCAATTCATCTCTTAATGAATCTACTAAGGCCTCAAAAGTATTATTTATCTCTATACCATTACTTTCTAAAATAAATCCACCTTTAAAGCTTCCAGCTTCAGTGCTTAGTTTTATGTTACCTTTTTCCCCTAAAGCTTGATTTAAATCATATATAAAAGTTAAATCAACTTGTTCTAATCCATCTTTATTTAATATAAGTTTTTGCTCTCCTATTTCTCCAAGAGATAAAATTGAATTTTTAATAAATCTTAAAAAATCATCTCCCTTTATAGAGGATAATATTTCAACACTTTCTTCAAAAACCTTTTTTATAACTTCCTGTTTTGCTGCTAATTTATCATTTCTAACTTTAAGAGTCGCAGAAGAAATAATTTTTTCTTTTCTTCTTTTAGCTTCCGCCTCTGCCTTTTTTATCATTTCCTTTTCCAGCTTTCTGGCTTCAGCAGTTTTTTTAGAAAGAATAGCTTCTTTCTCTTCATTTGCTTCTGCTAATATGACTTCCTTTCTTTCTTCAGCATCCCTAAGGATTTTTGAAGTTATATTACTAATATCTGCCATAGTCGCCTCTCCAATCCTAGAATGTTTTTGTTACTAACATGAATGAAATAACGAAACCTAATAATGCATATGTTTCTACCATTGCTGATAAAATAATACCTTTTGTATTATGTTCTTCATTTTTAGCCAATATTTGAATACCTGATGCAGCAACTCTACCTTGAGCAATACCTGACCAAAGTCCTGAAAGTCCCATTACTAAACCTGCAATCATTAAATATAAACCTTGGGCAACTCCCATATCTGCAGTAAGTTTAGTAAATATCATAAATCCAATAACGAAACCATATAAACCTTGAGTACCTGGAATTAATTGAAGAACTAATGCTTTACCAAACTTTTCTGGCTCTTCTACAACTAAACCAGTCGCAGCCTCACCAACAGTACCAACACCCTTAGCAGAACCTATACCTGCTAAACCAACAGCTAAAGCAATTCCTATTGCTGCTAAAAATATTCCTCCATTATTTTCTAATAAATATTGTAACCATGTCATTTCCATTTTTAATTCCTCCTAATTTCTTCTTATTTTTACATACTTCTCTGAACTTTTAAAGGCTTTAAAAGGCTTTCCTCCGCCTTCATAGAACTTACCAAAATATTCAACGTATTGTAATCTTGCTGTATGAACATAAGCACCAAGTAATGATAATGCAAGATTAAATATATGCATAAGGACAAATAATAAAGGTCCAAATAGTAATCCCGCTATACCTGGTACTGTATTTATTAATAGATTAAAAGCACCAGCAATTGAGCCACCTGATAAGCCTAAAGCCATAAGCCTTGTGTAGGAAACTAAGTCTCCAATATATCCTGATATTCCATATAATGCATAAGCTCCTGATGCAATTTGCCCAGGCTTTGTCTTTGCATCTCTACCATTAGTTAATATTATTGTTGCCATTCCAGCAAACATAGTTATCATAAAGAATGTGCCTAAGAAGTTTGGCCAATTTAACAACTTGGCTCCTGCTACTCCCCCGATTGAAACCAAAGTTACTATCCAGGAAATCGCATCATAAAAAGCTTCCTTAATTAATCCCATTTTAATTAAAGAATAAGCCTTTATTCCAAGACCACATAAAATCTGTATAACTCCTAAAGTTAATGACAATACAATAATTGTCATAATATCATTGTTAGTATCTATAATTTTGGTTGGAAGTACTATAAAGTCACCAAAGAAGGAACCATATATTGCTCCAACAAAAATTGTAGGAAAACTTAAATAGAAGAAAAACTTCATAAAGTTTTTCATACCTTCTTCAAGCTTAAAGAACTTTAAAGCAATAGCAGTACCTAAAAGCATAAGTAATCCATATCCTGCATCTGCAATCATTAAACCAAAGAATATTAAGTAAAATGGTGTTAGAAGCGGTGTAGGATCAATCTCGTTATATTTAGGATAACTATACATACCAGTTACACTTTCAAAGGCTTGAACTAATTCTCCATTTTTAAGCTTAATAGGAACATCATTTATTTCATCTTCTTTAACTTCTTCAAATTCTAAATAATAATTTTCTTTAAGAACTTCATCGCAAACTTTTTTAAGTTTATCTTTATCTTCATCAGCAATCCAGCCTTGAATTGTTGATACGTTTTTAGTTCTTAAGAAATTATTTGAAGCTAAAGCTCTTTCAACTTTATTTGCATAATAATCATAAGCTAATTGTAGAATTTTTTGATCTTCTTCATAACTAGCTAGTTCTTCTTTAACAAAAAATTTTTTTGCCTGTAACTCTTCTATTTGATGTCTTGAATCTAAAATAAGCTTCATTGGAACATCATTATATTCGGTTTTAAATTCACTAAAACCAATTGTCCTTAAAACTTCTAGTGTTTTATCTTTGTTTTCATTATTTGTTATAATTAGAACATTAACATCATTTTGTTTTCTTGAAACAACTTCCACATAGGAAGCTTGCAGCTCATTAATTAAAGTTTCTTCATAATTCTTATCAACAGTACCTATAAAGCACTGAACTTTTGTAAGTTCTTTAATTTCTTGGAAAGAAACATCTAGGCCTTCCCAAGGCGTTAAAGCTTCAATTTCACTTTTTAACTTTTTTATTTCAGTATCTATTTTTAAAATTTTATCTTCTTGAGCTTTAATTTTATTATAGCTTTCTATCCATCTAGAATTTTCAACTTTATTTTCTAATTCATCTAATGTTAGTTCTAATTTTCCTTCCCTTAAAGCCTTTATCATAGGCTTTTTAGGCATATATACATTTAGAAATTCTAAGGCTGATTTAGCTTTAGATAAAGCTTCCTGATACTTTGCATACTCTGAATCTATATCGTATGTTAATAAGTCCTTAAATTCCTTACTTTTATCAATTATTTTCTCATCTTGTAGATTAATTAATTGAACATTCGATAGCTTATGTAATTCTCTTATTATCTTTTTTCTATCTGATTCAAAAGCAAGCAAAGTAAATTTTTTCATCTTTACTATTGCCATGACTTCACTATCCTCTCAACAATTAAATTAATAGCGTCTTTTCTTTTTTCCTCAGAAATATTTTTAATTTCAACTACCTCTTCCTCACCTTTTTTAAGTAAAGGTTCAGCTATTGAATTGCCTTCATCCTCAGCTTTTTTTAGAATTTCTATTTTCTTAGAATTTGCATCATTAATGATTTTATTATATGTTGTTTCTGCTTCTGCTTTTGCATTATTAATTATTTCTTTTGAAGCATTCATTGCTTTTTGAATAATTTCTTCTGCTTCTGCTTCTGCTTTTTTAAGTTTGCTTATTGCTTCTAATGCCAAATTCTCACCACCTTTTTGTATTATAAATTAATATTTTATGTAGTATAAATTAACCTTTATATTTAATTATACACATTTTTATATTACTTTCAATGTTTTTAATCTTTTTTTAACACAACTATAAATTTTGCTTTATTTTATTATTTTTTTCTATCTCATACTTTTTTATGTACTATTGAATTTATATTTTCTATTATAATATATATTTCAAAATTAATTTAAATTATTATTAATATTATTTATATAAAAATAAAAAAGGTAAATACCTTTACCTTTTTTATAATATTATTTAAATTTTTACGGCCTTAATAAAATGAATATCTTCCCAAAGCTTTCTTTCTTCTATCTTATAATATTTTTGAAGCAGTCTCTCATTTAATTCTAAAGAAGATTTGGACAAAGGATTTAAATTTTTAAAATTAAATTCTTTTATCTTTCCTGAAGGAAGGACAGCCATTATCTTATTATTAACAATTTGCTTAGGCTCCTTATTAATATCCCATATATAAATTTTCCCCCCAACTTTTAAATACTTTGTTATTTCTTCTAAAAGCTTTGCCTTGCTAAAACTACTCCACAAACTGCTTAAATAAAAAAACATTGTACATGTATCATAATCATTTTCTATAATATTAGTCTTATTATCTGAAGCAGCATAATCCACCGCTATTTCTCCAAAGATGTCTTTTGAAATATTATATATAACTCCAAAGCTTTCCCCTACATCAATAATATTCCCTTCTAACTTTGTATCTCTTAGGTTTAATATTAATGTTTTACTCATCCCCACTTTACCTCCCTTTAACATAACTTTCGTTTATATAATTATATTTACTTAACTTTCTTTTCATTCCTTTTATTTTTAATTAATATTACTGAAATTAATATAATTATAAAAGTTATAATAAAGGCCCATATTACATAAGGTAAATTAAATTTCTTATTAAAATTACTATTGTTTAATGTATATAATGATCCAAAACCACTATCTAATATATAAAATCCTTCATCACAGAACTTAATTTTCTCTATTTTACTTTCATCTCCTAAATTTACTATGGCTATTAAATTCCCTTTTGGGCTCATGGAATATAAATCTCCTGATTTATTGTCTGAAACTATTAAAGTATCTTTTTCAAAATATTTTCCTTCTTTATCAATAGCCAAGCCATTTAAAGCTGCCACATCTTTATATTGATATATTGGAGCATCTGGATTATTACTTATATGATTTTTTATTAAAAACTTATGGGGTTCTCCATCAGTAAATCTTGGAGAGCTTATTGGATCTCCTCCACTATAATCAGGCCAGCCATACCACCTGTCTCCATTAATTTCATATATATAATCTTTATCATTTTTTATTCCTCTTACTGTTGTATCCAACATTCCTCCTACTATGGCAATTATTTTGTCTTCACTGCTAATATCCCATCCAGCAATATTTCTTATTCCATGAGAAAACAATGAAAGCTCTTCTGTTTTTAAATCATAAGTTATTATAGCAGCATTTCCTAAAACCTTTCCTTCAACAGTTTGTCCTTTTTCACTACTGATTGAATAAGGCGAAAAAGCACCTGTTTTTGCTTCTCCATAATTATCTCCAACTAAGATCCAATTATTTGTTGGAATTTCAAAGGCTTCTCCCTTTTTATTTACTATGCCATCATTTGTATTGCTGCCAATTGCAAAATATAATTTATCATCCTTTAATAATAAATTTACCTTTTTATTCATTCCTTGATTTGGGATATTTATTACTATTTCCTTATAATTATTTGTTGTTAAATCATACTCTAATATTCTGTTATCAGTTGCTATGTATAATTTATTCTTATAATACAATATATCTAATATATCAAATTTACTATCTTTAATAATTACATCATTATTTCCATTTTTATTAATTATTTTTAATGTATCTTCAAAGGCTATATATAAATTTCCTTCATCATCAAAATCAAAACTTCTAGCATCTTTTAATCCTTTTACCTTTATTGATAAATTAATATCTTTATTAATAATCTTAAAATCATAACTATTTTTAAATTTATATATTCCAAAAGATATAGAAACTATAATTAATGCAGCCAATAAAAATTTAATAAATCTTTTCACAAAATACCCCTCCAATAAAAAACAAATAAAAAATGTGTTATTATGTTTAATTTATATTTATAAATAAATAAATTATTACTTCTTAATACTATAAATTTACATTTTGATTCTTATTAAAAGTATTTATCTAATGTCATATTCTCTTTAAAAATAGAATAGATATAAATGTATTAAGGGGGGTATTACAGTGAAAAACAGCAGTTTCTTTAAAAATTCTTTTGTATTAACATTATCTAATATCACAACTGGAATTTTGGGTTTTATATTTTCAATTTACTTATCAAACCTTATTGGTCCTGAGGGAATGGGGCTATATGGCCTTGTAATGCCAGTATACAACTTATTTATATGTTTAATGACGGCAGGTATAATTGCGGCTATTTCTCAAACTTCAGCCATATATAAATCAAAAGGAGAATATAATAACATACATAAAACCATTAATACAGTTGCAAGTTTTAATATTATTTGGTCAATATTTATAGGTATTTTAGTATTCTTTCTTGCCCCTTATATTAGTAAATATGGCATTCATGACATTAGAACAGTTAATGCTATTAGAGTTACTACCCCTGCCATGGTATTTATTGCTTTGTCAAATATATTAAAAGGGTATTTTTATGGCGTTTCAAAAATAACAGTTCCTTCTATTATTGATATTTCTGAAAAAGCCATGAGAATTATTGTAATTACCTTGCTTATATATTTTTTTAAAGCTAAAACCATTACTTCCTTAGTAACATTAGCCTATGTTTCTTTAGCTATTGGTGAATTACAAAGTTTATTATTATTATATATTTACTATAAATATCTAAAAAACAAAACACCAATAAACAGCTTAAAATCAGAAAGAAGATCTCAACTTTTATTTAATGTTTTAGTTATTGCTCTGCCTTTATGTTTAAATGGTTTTTTAGGAAACTTATTTTCAACCTTTTCAACACTATTAATTCCAAGAAGATTAGTTCATGCTGGTTTTGATAGTACAACAGCTTTAGGCTTAATAGGTAAATTTAATGGTATGGCCCTAAATATAGTTGCCTTTCCATTAATAGTTGTGGTCTCAATAAACTCACTTATAGTTCCTGATCTCTCTGAAACCTTAAGTAAGGGAGATTATTATAATGCAGCTGTAAGAATAAAAAAAGTTATGAAAATAGCTTTTTTACTGGGCTTAGCTACAACTGTTACCTGCAATATAATTCCTGATTCCCTTGGTAAAATGTTTTATTCAAGAGATGACCTAGGTAATTATATTAAAATAATATCTCTTAGTGCACCCATATTCTTTACTGCAAATACAATGTTTGGGATTTTAAACGGATTAAGCAAACAAGGTGTGATATTAAAAAATTCATTAATAATTTCTATTTTAGAAATTATTTGCTTATACTTCTTAATTGGAATTACAAAAATAAATATTGTGGGGTACGGAATTACAATTTTTATAACTTCCTCTTTAAGCTTATTTATTAATCTTAGGGAAGTAAAAAAGCATATGGATTTACCTCTTTCCGTAACAAATATAATAATATATCTTTTATTAACAATATTAATTTTTATAGTTTATAACATGTTTACTAATTTATTTTTAAGAAATCTATTTATCATTAAAAACATAGTTGTAGCTGTCTTAACATTCTTAACTTTTGCCGGCCTAAGTTTCTTTGGAGTGGAAGAAGATTAATTCAGTTGAGAGTTCACAGTACATGGTTTAGATTAATTTTCAGATTGTCTAAAATCTAGAAACATAATGCAGAATTTACAATATAGGATGAATATATTTTGCTATGTAAAACTTAAAATAAAAAATCTCTGTTGTAAAAACAGAGATTTTTTATTTCCATACTTCCCTATTATATGAGTTGCTTTCTTAATCTTCTAGGTAGGTATCTAATTATTCTTGGTGAAATTAAATCTAAGTCTCTTTTTCTAATTCCACCTAGATATATCATAAGTACAAGGTATATACTTCCCCCTATAGTTATTAACACTAAAGTTATAATTGCCATTATAACTTTTCCTCCACCAAGGTTTTCTGCTATTTTAATTATTGGAAATTTACAAATATATATTACTATTGTCATTATAATTGAACATATTAATGGAACTATAGCTTGCCTTATCATTGGAACTTTAACTCTAAAGGAGCGTTCTATTTTTCTATGATTTATTATAGCTGGTATTAAATAGGATACAAAAGTTGCTATTGCAGCTCCAGCCACATTTAAAAACGGAATTGGTATTAAAATAATATTTAAAATAATTTTTACTAATAGCCCTGCTGAAACAGATGCTATTATTACATAAAGCTTGTTTATTCCTTGAAGAATAACATTTTGTATTGTTGTTATTGACATTAATATAAGCAATGTAGAACCGTAAGTAACTAATTCATGTCCTGGTGAACCATTAAACATAAAGGCATATATTTCTTTACTTAATATAGCTAAACCAAAAGTTGCTGGAATTACTATAATGTAAGAAATTCTAAAAGAATAGGAGGTTTGCCTTCTAAGATCTTTCCTATCTTTACGGATGAAAGCTTCAATTATTTTAGGAAAAATTGATGTTCCAAGAGCAGTTACTATTGCAAGAGGTACATAAATTAAAGTTTTATAATATGAAAGGACTGCTGATAAATTATCAACTTCTGAACCTAAACCAGCCTTTTTTAATAAAACTCCAAGAGTAATAGTATCTATTACTCCTGCAAAATTTTGTACACCTGCTACTATACATATGGGTATAGCATAAGAAAAAAGTTTCTTAACTATTTTTTTACTATGTATTCTCTTTACAGCTGAATCATGTTTTTTCTCAACTTCTTCTTTATAATTTCTTTTTTCAAATATATATATTATATATATTATAGCAACAACTGCGCCTAAGGATGTACCTATTGTTCCTCCAGCACTTCCCCATCTTAAATCCTTTGTTATAAAATATAGAATCGCAGCAAAAACCAAGCTTATTATTACATTTATAAACTGCTCTATTAGTTGAGATATAGCTAGAGGTTCCATATCTTCCATTCCCTGCATATATCCTCTATAAGCCGCTATAATAGCCGCAAATATGAGAGCCGGAGTCAAAAATATAAAGGTTAATGTAGAATTTTCTCTATTGATTATTTTTGCTACAGGAACAATTATAATTAAAAATATTGCTGATATAGCTATAGCAATTAAAGTAAAATATTTTCTTGCTAATTTCATAGCTTTCAAAGAATCTTTATAATTTCCAAGGGTTCTATATTCGGTAACTACCTTAGTTACTGCAGGCTGGATGCCTAAGCTTGTAACTGCTATTAAGAATACAAAAATATCGTATCCAGCAGTATAAATTCCATAGCCTGTATCAGTAAGTACATAAGTTAATAATGGTACATATATAGCTGATAATAATTTCCCTAAAATACTGGCAACTGATAATATTAAGAACCCATTTCCAGTTGACTTTTTATCCATTCCCAATCTCACCTTTTTATATTATAAATTTAAAAACATCTTTCTTTATCTTCTTTAAAACAGGTGGTAGACTTTCAGTTACTGTTTTATTGGTAAGATAATTCAATTTATCTGGTGCATTTCTAAATATAAGCTTATATGCATACAAATATTGATAAGTTAAACCAAATTTATTTGCAAAAAATGAATTAAGCTTCTTATCTCCATACTTGTTATCTCCTATTATAGGTGTTCCAAGATGAGCCAAATGAGCCCTAATTTGATGACTTCTTCCTGTAATTAAATTAATTTCAAGTAATGAATAGGCTCCGTTTGTTTGAAGCGTTTTTACTTCCATTGCTATTTCTTTAGTATCTTTAATTTTTTTATCATATACTTTTGATATATTTTCCTCTTCATTTTTACTTATGTAACCTTTGTATAATCCATCCTTTATTTTCCCCTTAACTAAAGTAGTATAATATTTTTCAACTTTCCCCTCTCTTATCATTTCATTCATAGTTCTTAAGGCTTCAAAATTCTTACCGAATATTACTATACCTGATGTATTTCTATCTAATCTATTACATGGGGCAGGAGTAAAAGTTATCTCCTTCTCCGGAATATAATCTCCCTTATCATTTAAATAAGATAATACATAATCAGTTAGACTGGCTTCCCTTCCCTTTTGATCTGGATGAACCAAAATATTAGGCCATTTTTCCACTATTAGAATATTAGCATCCTCATATGTTACCTTAATTCCTTTAGCATCGACTTTAATAAAATTATCTTCTTTTTTCTCTTTTGTACTTTGAATATATCTAATTTCTACTAGATCATCAATTTCTAAAGTATAGTTTTCTTTTTGTTTTTTACCATTTACTCTAATATCACCTTTTCTTAAGGCTTTAAATATTCTACTTAATGGCACATCTTTTAGTAGTTTTCTTAAAAATTTGTCAAGTCTTTGACCGGCCTCATTTGTACCTATTTCTATTCTCAAACTAATCACTCCTAGTTTTTTCGTATATTAGTTATTTTTCTCATTGTTATAGAATAATATTAATTTAGTTTCTTGTCAAATAATCAAAAGCCATTTGACACTGTATTGCCACTCCAATTGGAAGACATTCCTCATCTATATCAAATAAATTACTATGAGCAGGATGAACTATATTCTTTTCTTTATTAGCACAACCTAAAAAATAAAAAACTGATGGTACTTCATTTGCAAAGTATGCAAAGCTTTCTACACCCATTTTAGGATACTTTTGTAATAGAATATTTTCCTTTCCTATTATTTTTTCTGCTGATGAAATAAAAAAATTCTTAGTTTTTTCATCATTATATAAATTTGGATAAGAATCCTCTATTTTTATGTCTGCTTTAGCTCTATAGCTATTACATATTCCATTAACTATATTTATTATTCTTTCTTTAACAAAAGCTCTATCTTCTTTGCTCATAGTTCTTATAATACCAGATATTTTAACTTCCTCTGGTATAACATTTGGAGCTGTTCCTCCATGAATACTTCCAACAGTTATAACTGCTGGATTCATAGTATTAATTTCTCTACTTCTTATTGTTTGCATTGCAATAATAACATGACTTGAGATTATTATTGGATCTACTGTAATATGAGGATAAGCTCCATGTCCACCGAAACCCTTTATAGTTATTTCAAAAGCATTAGATGCAGCATTTACTACTCCTGACTTTAGCATTATAGTACCGCATTCTATAGTTTCATCTACATGCAATCCCGAAATACAATCTACCTTTGGATTTTCTAAGACTCCCTCTTCTATCATAAATCTTGCTCCACCTATAGTCTCTTCAGCCGGTTCAAAAATAAGCTTTATATTACCACTAAAATGATGCTTATTTTTATTTAATATCTTTGCCGCTCCAAGTAAAATTGTCATATGTGCATCATGACCACATGCATGCATTCTTCCCTTTATTTTTGAAGAATAATTACAACTCTTTTCATCTTGTAAAGGTAAACCATCGATATCTGCTCTTAAAGCTATTGTTTTTATATTATTAGACGAAGCTTTTGTTCCTCTTATTATTCCACATACCCCAGTTTTTGCATATTCTTTGTATTCAATGTTTTCTTCCATTAAAAACTTCTTAATATATTTTGAAGTTTCATATTCTTCCATCCCTATTTCAGGATATTGATGAAGTCTTCTTCTTATACTAATTAATTCATCTTTAATTCTTAATGCTTCATCTTTAAAATTCATTAATTTACCCCCAAATAAATTAATTGATACAAAGCTCAATAACATCTCCGTCTTTTATCTTTGCTGTATAACCAACATTTTCACCATTTAAAGTTAAATTAACCTTCCCCTTTACATTTGAAAGGTCATAATCTACGTAATTAAATACATCTATAATTATATAGTCTTTTTTGTGAGAAAGTGTTAATTTTTTGTTATTAAATATTACATTAATTATTTTTTTATCTATTTCTTCATTTTTCATTGTTGGTTTATCTTTATTTTCTTCATTAATTGTGACCATGTTATCACTAATAGCTTTAATTATATTTAATCTTTCTCCTTCTACCACTATATAATCATCTTCTAATTTTATACCATTTTTCCCTATTTCAACTTTTTCTTTTAATACATACTCTTTAATATCTTTAATGGTTTTAGGAAGAATAAAGCTTATTTCATCATTTTCTTTTATTTCATAATCTAAAGTTTCTTTTTTATGATTTACTATAATTATTGGTTCTAAATTTATAAGTTTATCATCCAAAAATATTCCTATAGTATTTAATTCTCTTATAACATCCTTAATTTGAACTTTTGCATCTTTTCCTTCTTTTGCATAATCTATTTCTATAATATCTCCATATTTTATATGCTTATCTAAACTTTCAATATTATTATTGACTCTAATTACTGGGTATTTTCCCTTTTCTCCAAAAGCAATACGTTTTACTCCATTTAATTTATATCTTAAATTCTTACCATTCTTAACAATTAACATATTAGGATTAATTCCTGCATGAATAATCACATCCATTACCGTAAGCTCATGGGAATTAAACATGCTTACCGTAGAACCGTTTAATATTACATCAATAAAATTTTTATTTTCATTTTTTAAAGCCACTAAGGCTATTCCTAAAACTGTTACTCCTGCTGAGCCTAAATCATTTTTACTAATACATTCTATTACTGATTTTCTATCTTTAATTGCTATTCTTTGAACTGGCATATTTAACTTTTCACTAAGCTCTTCTATTATGCCAGGAGTATGAGCTCCTCCTCCAACTAAAAATAAAGCGCTTGGAGACTTATTGCCATTTAACTCTATTATTTTTGTTGAAATACCTTCTGCTATTTTTGATACTATAGGTTTAATAACTTTTCTTACATCATCAGCCTGTATTGTATTTTCTAATCCCAAAACATCTATATATGTAATTTCTTTTCCTAGATTTATCTGCCTTTTAATATTTTCTGCAGTATTAAAGTCAACTAAATACTCTTGTACTATAGCTTCAGTAACTTCATCCCCTGCTTGAGGTACCATTCCGTAAGAAGAAACTGTATCCTTTGAACTTATAGCTATATCTGATGTACCTGCTCCAATATCTACTAAAGCTATATTTAATAACCTTAAATTTTTAGGTACGACTGCTTCTATTGCTGCAATAGGCTCTAAAGTTAAATTACTGACACTTAAGCCTACTTTATTCATTACTGTATATAAGGAATCAACTACAGACCTTGGTAAAAATGTTGCAATAACATCTACAGAAGCATTTTCCCCTTTATGTCCTTGTAAATTAGAAATAATATATCCATTTAAATAATAATTTTTAACGGAATATCCAACACAATATAGCTTTCCTCCGGTACTTTTATTAATTTCTTTTTCAGCTTCCTTTAAGGCTATAAGCTCTAACTTTCTTATATCTTCCTTATTGATTTCCTCATCTTCATTTAATTCTGTAAATCCACTTGCATTAACAGTTCTTAAAAATCTACCTGCTGCTGCTATTGATACAGTTGACGGCTTAATATTAACTTCCTTTTCTATTTCATCAACTATTTTTTTTACACTTTTTGCAACTAAATCTATATCATGAATTTGTCCATCTATCATTGCTCTTTCTTCATGCTCTACATATTTTTCAAAAATAACATGAAATTTATTTTCCCTAACTACTCCTACAGTACCAATAATTGAACGAGTTCCTACATCCAGAGCAAATTTAATATCCTTTGAATTTATATTCTCCATTCTACCACCCCTTAAAACAATCGATAATTGACAATTGGACAGTTGACAATTGATAGAATTTTTACTTTTTCATAAAAATTTGTAATATCTTTCACTATATTAAATTATACAGTCTTTATATTTATTAGTGAATAGCTTAATTCATCATAGATAATATATTATTTTCCATGAGCACCTTTATAGAAAAACTTCTATATTCTTTATCCTCAAAGACTATTTTAACCGCATCTCCTTTTATTTCGCTAATATATCCCTTTCCATAAGTCTTATGATACACCATATTTCCTACTTTTAGACCATAATCTTCCCTGCTTTCTATTTCCCTAAATTCTCCTTCTAAAATAAATCTTGAGACTTCTCTAAATCGTCCCTGCTGTTTTTTAGGGGAATATATGTATAAATTTTCTATCGCCCTTGTAACTCCTACATAAAAAAGCCTTCTTTCCTCTTCAAGATTATTTTCTATAGAGGACTTATGAGGAATTGTTTCTTCTACTGCATTTATAATAAAGACATTTTTAAACTCCATTCCTTTAACTCCATGGATAGTACTTAATATAACTCCTTCTTTAACTCCCTTGCTTATCTCTAATTCTTCCCTTACCCTCTCAATATGCGTTAAAAATTCAACTATTGTTTTAAAGTCGTTAGCTAAAGTTTTAAATTCCTCTAATATTACTTCAAATTCTTCTAAATTTTGTTTATATCTTTCTGCATACTCCTTTAAATAATCAATATATTTTAAATCTGATATTATATACTGAATAGCTGTTCCTAAAGATATTTTGTTTAAATATAATATCTCATTTCTTAATTCCTCAAGTTTTTTACATTGATAAGGAACCATATCATTTTTATCTATTAATATATCAAAGGCAGATTTATCTTCATAGGACTTTCTTATATAATCTAAATTGGCCTTGCTGATATATCTGAAGGGTTTATTAATTATTGATAAAAAACTTTCCCTGTCATTTATGTTAATAGCAAGCCTTAAATAGGAAATAATATCCTTGCAAATAAAATGATCATAGAAATTATAACCCTTATCTAAAAGAACAAAGGGGATATTCCTTCTTATAAAGGTATTTATCAAACTCATAGCTTCCATATTAGTTCTATATAAAATTGCATTATCACTTAAACTTCCTTTAGTTTTTTCTAAAACCTTTGAAATTTCTTCCCCTTGAATACTTTCATCAAAGGGTGTCGAAAATTTTATTATTCCATTACTCTTCTTAACAGCCTCTATTTTCTTCTTATTTCTACTTTTATTATTAGAAATTATTTTCTTTGAAACTTCAACAATATTTTTGCTGCTTCTATAATTAATAGATAAATAAACCTTTTTTCCCCCCTTAAAAATTTTATCAAAGGCTACCATATATTCCGGCTTAGAACCCCTAAAGCTATAAATGCACTGATCTTCATCTCCCACTGCAAAAATCGAATTATCTTTATTAATTAATTTTAAAAACTCCATTTGTAATTCATCACAGTCTTGAAATTCATCTACTAAAACATACATAAATAATTTTCTATATCTATAAAGTATATCTTTATTTTCTTTAAACAAATTTATAATTTTTATAGATAAATCATCAAAATCCCATAATCCATTATTAGACTTATATTCTTCATATTCCTTTAAACACTCTTCAAAAATATCCCTAGGCATAGTTGGACTATATTCTTCTATTTTCTTTAAGGATGTTTTAAAAAGGGATATATTATTTAAAACTTCTTTTATTTTATCTTCACTTACATCATCTGAATATTTTGTAAGAACAGACATTATTATCTTATAACAATTAGCTCCATTAATAATTTTGACATTATAGCCCTCTCTTAAGAGTATCTTATAAAACAGTCCATGAAAAGTTCCAAAAAAGGGAGCCTTTTCCCTGTTAAATAAATTTTTATATCTGCTTCTCATATTATCAGCAGCTGCTCTTGTAAAGGTAATTACTATTATATTAGCTATATTAATATTTAAATCTACAACTAAATGATTTACCCTATTTATAATTACGGTAGTTTTTCCTGAACCAGGAGCAGCAACTACAAGTACATTTCTATTTTTTATGTAAACTGCTTCTTTTTGATATTTGTCTAACTTAATAATAACAATCTCTCCTTCTGCCTTTAATTATTACCCTTATTATAAAATTAATTACTATATTGTAATAATTTCTTTATCATTGTAAAATATTATTATTGTATTTGTATATTCATTAGATTATTTTATATAATCATTTTAATATAAAAGGAGAATAAAATGGAAAACTTAATTAGATTTGATGTCACTAACGAACGTAATCTTACTATGTTAGTAGACTTCTATGAGCTTACAATGGGAAACGGATATTTTAATAAAGGTGTTCAAGATAAAATAGCATACTTTGATATGTTTTTCAGAAAAATTCCTGATGATGGCGGATATTGTATTATGGCAGGCGTTGAACAGCTAATACAATATTTAAATAACTTAAATTTTACTAATTCAGATATAGAATTTTTAAAAAGTAAAAATTTATTTTCTGAAGAATTTTTAGAATATTTAAGAAACTTTAAATTTGAATGCGATGTTTGGGCAATTCCAGAAGGTAATTTTGTTTTTCCTTATCAACCTTTAGTTACAGTTAGAGGCCCTGTTGTACAGGCTCAATTTATTGAAACCATGCTTTTACTTACAATAAATCATCAAACTCTTATTGCAACTAAAGCAAACAGAATTTGCAGAGCTGCTGCTGGCAGGACGGTAATGGAATTTGGTTCCCGTAGAGCTCAAGGCTATGATGGAGCAATTTATGGTTCAAGAGCTGCCATAATAGGCGGATGTGATTCTACTGCTTGTACAATATCAGATAAATACTTTAATGTTCCTGCTGTTGGAACTATGGCTCATAGCTGGGTTCAATTATTTGATTCTGAATATGAAGCCTTTAAAGCATGGGCAGAAAGTTATCCTGATAACTGTTCACTTTTAATAGATACTTACAATGTTTTAAAATCTGGATTACCAAATGCAATTAAGGTTTTTGACGAAGTATTAAAACCTTTAGGAAAGAGACCTAATAGTATTAGAATAGATTCTGGTGACATTGCCTATCTAACCAAGAAATGCAGAAAAATATTAGATGATGCTGGTTATAAGGATTGTAGAATATTAGTTTCTAACTCCTTAGACGAACATATAATTAGAGATGTATTAAATCAAGGAGCATGTATCGATGCCTTTGGAGTTGGCGAAAGATTAATAACAGCAAAATCTGAACCTGTATTTGGTGGTGTTTATAAATTAGTTGCAGTTGAAAATGATGATAAAATAGTACCAAAAATTAAAATTAGCGAAAATACAGAAAAAATTACTAATCCAGGCTTTAAGAAAATTTATAGAATATTTGATAAAGATACTGATAATGCTATCGCTGATCTTATAACTCTTCATGATGAAGTAATCGATGAAACTAAGCCATTAGAAATCTTTCATCCTATTGAAACTTGGAAGAGAAAGAGAATTACTAACTTCTATGCTAAAGAATTGATGGTCAAGATTTTTGACAAAGGTAATTTAGTTTATAAGAGTCCTTCAGTACTAGAAATAAAAGAATTTTCTAAAAAAGAAAGTAAAAAAATGTGGCCTGAAATTTTAAGATTTGAAAATCCTCATACCTATTATGTTGATTTATCTCAAAAGTTATGGGACTTAAAGCAAGAATTACTTCATAGGGGTAGCTACTAATAATAAAGAATTTTAAGTAATAAAAAAGATATGTTTTCATATAAAAATAACAGTTAAGAGTAATTTCTAAATAAATTGAAACTTTCTTAACTGTTATTTTTATTATGTTAATTTTATCTTAATAATTTATAACCTTTTCACTACTAGTAAAATTTAAATATTCACTTTGTGAATAGTATTCATCTTCTAATTCAAATAATAAAGCATCATTATTTTTCAACTCATTATTATTTGATAAAAATTCCCTAAAGGGACAAATTTCATGTCCAACTTCCTCTGAATATAATGGGCATGTATTATAACAGCTTACTTTTTCTTTCTTTGTTGACCAAAATGGACATATGCTCAAATTTCTCACCCCATTGCGATATTTTTATATAACCTTTTTACACCATTATAGTATATATATTTAGAAAAATAAAGTAATTTAACCTTTTTTAGAAAAATTTAATATTTAATGGGCAATTTTTTTACTCCAATCTAAAGAATAAAAATATAAATCCCAAAGTTTTCCTTCATCTACTCCAATTATATTGCATAGTTTTTTTATTTTATCTTCTTCAACTTTTTCATAGGCTAAGACTAAATCAAGAATATTTCTAAGAATACTTTCCTCCCCTAACAATGCTTCCTTAATATTATTGTTTATAGGCAAATCCTTAAGAAGATTTTTTAAATCCTTATCCATCATTAAATGGAGATTAGAAAATAATCCTACTAAAAATGCATCTTCTTTCTTTTCATATTCTATTAATTCTGCAATTCTTTCACAGAATTTTGCCCTTATTACCGTATTAGAAGTATGTTCATCATTACCATTAGAGGAAAGCTCTATAACAGATAATACAGATAACCACTTCATTAACTCTTCCTTACCAATAAGCATAATAGCTTCTTTTATAGAACTTATTTTTTCAATAAAATTAAAATAAGAAGAATTTATAAATTTAAAGAATTTATAGGTTAAGGCAACATCTCTTTTTATCATATTTTCTATCTTTTCAAAGTTACTATCTTCCTTTATTAATTCTGCTAAAATTAGAAAGATACTGCTATTTTTTATTTTTATATCCTTACTCAAAAATATAGAAGGTTTACTATAATAATAACCCTGAAAATAACGAAATCCCAATTCCTTTGCTTCATTTAAAGCTTCAAGGTTTTCTATTTTTTCTGCTAACATTTTTATATTATGCTTCTTACATAGCTCTGCTATTTTTATTCTTGCTTCCTTTGTTGATAATAAAAAATCTACTTTTACAAAATCCACAAGATTAACAAATTTTTTAATATCCTCTTCATTTTCAACATCATCTAAAGCTAGGGAATAGCCTTGCTTCTTTAAGTTATTCAAATTTTTTATTACTTCTTCAGTAGGATTTACATTTTCTAATATTTCTATTACTACCTTATCCTTTGGCAGCAATGTAGCTATATTCTTATTGATTAATTTTTCTGGAAAATTTACAAAACCTATCTTATTATTTGTTAAATTATCTATACCAAAAGAATTTATATTTTCTATCACTTGATAAGTTGCTAATTCATCTTCTATTTCTGAATTAAAACTATTTATTGTTGAATTCCTATATAATAATTCATATGCAACAACTTTTTCTTCACAATCATATATTCCTTGTCTTGCTATAAAAATATCCATAGTCTCATCCTCGTATTACTTCCTTATAATTATGTGTTAATTATACAATATTTAGCAGAAACTTGAAATATATTTAATATTTTTATATTTTTATTTTCAAATTTTTTATAATCTATTGAAAGTCTGACAAGGATTGTTTAAAATAATGTTATTATAATTGAAAGTACGAGCATTTAATTAATATTAATTATCTTTTAAAATATAATATTAATAAGTAAGTAATATTGACTTTTAATTACTATTCATATATAATGAAACTAAAATATATAAGGGATGGTGCACTATGGAAAATATTACTTCTATTTTCAAAGAGAAGAAACTTAAACTGACTCCTCAAAGACTAGCAGTTTATAAATATTTAATGAGCACACACGATCATCCTTCTGCAGAAATTATATATAAAGCTCTTCAGCCTGAATATCCTACTATGAGCTTAGCTACTGTCTATAAAGCTCTAAAGACTTTAGTGGAAGTTAACTTAGTACAAGAAATTAATGTTGGTGAAGGAAACTTTAGATATGATGCAAACTCAACAGAACATGCACATATTCAATGTATAAACTGTGGTAAGGTAACTGATTTAGAAAACATTTCGTTTTCAGCTCTAAATAAAACAGCTGAGGAGAATTCCGAATATAAAATTTTATCAAATAAAATTTTCTTCTACGGATTATGTACAGATTGTAATAAATAAAGTTAGGGATTTATCTCTAGCTTTTTTTTATTTACAATAATTTGAATATTAATATTTATCTCTCATATAATTAAATGAGGTGATATAATGACTAAACTTATTATAATAAAGAAAAAAGATGTTCTTTATTACATATTAGCTGTATTGCTTTTATTAACTTTATTATTTATGATTTCCTTATATTTCAACAATAATAACCATATGATTGAAGATGCAATAAATGTGTTTACTCCAATAAACACTAAAAATCATTCTGATTTTGATTTAACTGGTGACGGAATTAATGACGAAGTAGAAATTACAAAAGAAAATAATAAATATCTTGTAAATATAAAATCTAACAATAAAGAATACTCCTTAATTAATAAAGAAGGCTCTAGATATCTTGGAGACTGCGTAAACAAATGGCCAATTAAAATAGAAGTATTTGATTTATCAAGAGATAATATTCCTGAAATAATTGTAAGAACTTCCGTAGATAATCTTCCAATAAACTACATTTTTAATTGGAATGGAGAAACATTTACAAATATATTAACAACAAATGATAATTTAGTTGGAATATTAGATTCTACTAATAATAAAAGCAGCAAATTTTTCTCTTTATCTTCAAAAAAAGGAGATAGTTCTTCCAAGGGTTTTATTTTATTAGATGATCAGCTTAAAGATATTTCTTTTTCAAATACTAAAATTCCGGCACTTTCTCATATTCAAAAATTTATTGATATAATTGAAGCACCTTATGATTTACTAACTCCTCCTGATATTTTTTCATCTGATATAAATAGTTCAGAATTAGCAATCTTATGGAATTTAAATAAAGATAACTATAGATACGCCTTTCAAAATGGCTATTTTATGGACTATGAATGGAACAAAGAAGGAGAAGTACACAGCCTTAGCTGGCTTTTATCCTTTGAAGAGGTAAACCATAAAGATGATACAGTTATTCCTAAGGAGCTGCTCATTTACTTAGATATTAAAAAAGATCAATATAATAATTATAAAATTTATTCAATTCAAAAACTTTAAAAATATAGCTGTCATATAGTCATCTATGTGAAATACTGAATTTACATTTTATAATTCATAATTTCGATTAAAATGCATAAAGAAGTTTATTAATACTGAAACTACCCATAACGGTCCATTACTTTTCTTATTATAACCAAAAAAATTAAAAGGCCGCATAATTGCGGCCTTAAAGGGGATTGGGGGGGTTTAGCTTAAATGAAAATTTCTTTTCATTTGCTATAGGAGAATGTTTCTCCGGTACATTTATATTATTTACATATTGTATTTTTTTATACTTATTTTTTCTTATTTTATATATCCATTTTTATAAGCTTCTATTATTTTGTCAATAAATTCTACTTTATTTGGATTTATAATGACTTTTATTGCTTGCAATATTTTTAAATTTTCATCATCATTATTTCTTATTTTAGCTTCATCCTTTTTTTCTCCTATGTTTAAATCATCACTGCTAGAATTATTCATTCCAGCAAAATTCCCTAAGCCTAAATTATTCATCATATTTTGCAAAGACCCTAAATCTAATCCCATATTATTCAAATTAGGATTATTATTATTGTTGTTTGCTCCCTGATTCAAATTAAAATTGTTTAAATCTAGTCCATCCATTTTCATTGAAGATAACATATTCCCAATCTGACTCATATCTATATTAGAACCTAGCATACTCATTAATTGAAGCGGATTTATTCCAAAGGGAGAACTATTTAAAAGGTTAGAATTAGTTCTTTCCTCTTTTTCCCTTCTACGCCTTCTTCTCTTTGACATTTAGCGTCCTCCTATTATTATTTCTTCCTTCATTATATGTACTAAAATAAAATATGTTAAAGTTTTAAGACATTTTTTTGGAGGGCACAGCCCTCCATCCTCTATTCTACTAGTAAGCTCCACCGAATGAGTTACACAAAGAACCTCCGAATAGTAAGAATAATAATATTATTAACCATGAGCAATTATTATTTAATAGTCCAGCCCAACAAGCTATTAATAAGAATATTATAGGTTGTAAACAGCTGTCTACTCCTTGAAATCCAAATGAATCACAGCAGCAGATATCTTTGCAGCAATTCTTTTTCTTAGACATAATTACCTCTCCTTTCCTTACTTAATTAGATTATTGATCCATTTAAAAAGTTATTATTGTCTACTGTTGAAGTACAGCGATTGCAAATGAATAGAAGCACTAGTAAGAATAAGAAGCCACAACTATTAGATTGTATTCCTTGTACTCCTTCATCTCTTCTTCTATTTGAGCAGCAGCAATCTCTTCTTCTACCACTATAGAATAGGATTAATAAAATCCATATCCAACAGTTAAAGCCACAACCATTATTACAGTTTTGTATAGGGCTTACTCTATCATTACAATCGTAAGAATTTAAGCCATTTAGAATATCATTTACTTCCATAACTTATTCCTCCTTGAGATTTTGTTAAAATATTTAATTTTATAATACATACTATTCTCGAAAATATTAATTGTCACTATTTTTATTGTAATATTATTATTTTTT
Organism: Clostridium isatidis; assembly: GCF_002285495.1. NCBI lineage: Bacteria > Bacillati > Bacillota > Clostridia > Eubacteriales > Clostridiaceae > Clostridium > Clostridium isatidis. The sequence continues at coordinate 2,104,725 of NZ_CP016786.1, forward strand.
ATAAATAAAAAAGACTTATTTTATTTATTAAGGAATAATTATAGAAGAAAAATTATAAACAAAATATAAAAAAAAGTAGATAATTCATATTATATGATTTATCTACTTTAAGTTCTATTACTTTGTATCCCTATACTAAAGTATATATTTTTACTTTTAATTACTAGTTACTTCACCATCTATTACGTTAGAATTAATATCACAAAATAGCTTATCTACTAATTCATCTTTTCCTTTTTTATTTAAAGAAGAAAAGAAATATAATTTATCTTCCTTAGTTAGTTTTAATGTTTCTCTAATTACCTTTTCACTCTTTTTTTGCTCATTATTTGATAACTTATCGCTTTTAGTTGCAATTATCACTTCGTCATATCCATAAAATTTAATCCATTCATGCATTTGAATATCGTCTGCCGTTGGTTTATGTCTGGAATCAACTAAAAGTATTACTCTTTTTAATTCCTCTCTCCCTTTAAGATAAGTTTCTATTGTTTTACCCCAGCTTTCCTTTTCAGCCTTAGATACTTTCGCATATCCATATCCAGGTAAATCAACAAGATAAAATTCATTATTATTTATTATAAAAAAGTTTATTAATCTTGTTTTTCCTGGAGTTTGACTCACCTTTGCTAATTTTCTTCTATTAGTCAATGCATTTATTATAGAACTTTTTCCTACATTTGATCTTCCAACAAAAGCAACCTCTGGCAAACCTGTTTGAGGATATTGATTTTTCTTTACTGCAGATATAACAAAATCTGCATTTTTAATTTTAAACAATTGTATCAACTCCAATTATAGCATTTTTTATTACTTCATTAACATGATCAACAGTTATTATATTTAACTTATTTTTCACTGATACCGGTATTTTTATCAAGTCTTTCTCATTTTCTTTTGGAATTATTATTGTATCTATACCAGCTCTATATGCAGCTATAGATTTTTCTTTAAGACCTCCAATTGCAAGTACCCTTCCTGTTAATGTTACTTCTCCAGTCATTGCAACATTGCTTCTAACTTTTTTATTAGTTAACGCAGAAACTATTGAAGTAATTATTGTCACACCTGCAGATGGTCCGTCTTTTTTAATAGCCCCTTCAGGAAAATGTATGTGAATATCAGTTTTCTTATAAAAATCTTCATTAATTCCAAATAATTTTGCATTAGCTCTTACAAAACCAAAGGCAATTTTAGCTGATTCCTGCATTACATCTCCTAATTGTCCTGTAAGGGTTAACTTTCCAGTTCCTTTCATAACAACTGTTTCTACTGGCAATGTATCGCCACCAGCAGCAGTCCAAGCCATGCCTTTAACTACACCAACTCTATCTTCTTTTTCCTTTATATCAAAACTATATATTTTTCTTCCTAGATACTTTTCTAACCTATTTGAAGCTATTGAGATAGATTGCTTATTTGTTTTAAGCATTTCAGTAACTGACTTTCTAATTAACTTACCTATTACTCTTTCTAAACTTCTTACCCCAGCTTCCCTTGTGTAGTAATTAATTATATCTTTTATCGCAGAATCTGATATTTTAAATTGTTCATTTTTTAACTCGTATTCTTTTAATAATTTAGGAATTAAGTGCTCCTTTGCAATATGATACTTTTCTTCATAAGTATATCCAGATACTTCTATTACTTCCATTCTATCTAAAAGCGGAGCTGGTATTGTATCAAGAGAATTAGCTGTAGTAATAAATAGTATTTTTGATAAATCTAAATCTAATTCCAAATAATTATCTCTAAAGGTACTGTTTTGTTCACTATCTAAAACTTCTAGTAAAGCATCTGCTACATTTCCTCTAGTATCATAGCCAAGTTTGTCAATTTCATCTAATAAAACTAAAGGGTTATTTACCTTTGTTTCTTTTAAAATATAAGCAAATCTTCCTGGTATAGCACCAATATATGTCTTTCTATGCCCTCTTATTTCTGCTTCATCTCTTACTCCACCTAAGGACATTCTAGAAAATTTTCTATTTGTAGCATTGGCAATAGACTTAGCAATTGATGTTTTACCTACACCTGGAGGACCAACTAAACATAATATTGGACCCTTTAAACTCTTAGTATGCTGCTTAACTGCTAAATATTCAATTATTCTCTCTTTTACTTCTTCTAAACCATAATGTTCTTTATTTAATATATTTTCAGCTTCTTTAATATCAAAACTATCCTTAGTTGATTTATTCCATGGAATATCTAATATCCAATCAAGATAATTTCTAATAACATTCCCCTCAGAACTAAATCCACCTATATTTCTTAGTCTTGATAATTCATTATTTGCTCTTTCTTTTACTGCTTTAGGTAATTTTAACTTGTTTATTCTTTCTTCATATTTCTTTATTTCTTTCTTTTCTTCATCATCTTCACCGATTTCTTCTTGAAGAATTTTAATTTGTTCCCTAATATAATATTCCTTTTGAGACTTATCTACAGTCTCTTTAAGTTTTTTACCTAATTGTTTTTCTAAATTTAATATATCAATTTCTTTTTCAAGTAATATTAAAAGCTTCTCTATTCTTTTTATTACATCTAATTCTTGTAATATTTCTTGCTTTTTATTTTCATCAAATACTACATAGGAAGCTACTATATCTGCTAGTTCACTATAATTACTAATGGAATCAAATATAGTCATAAGGGAAATACTAGTATTGCTTGATGCTTTTAAATATCTTTTAAAACTTTTCTTTAATGTGTTAATATAAGCTTCTATATTTTCATATTCACTATTAGAAGGCTCCTTTATTCTTTTCAGTTCAGCTTCTATATATTTATCTTCTGATTTAAAAGATATTAATTCTCCTCTGTCTACTCCTTCAACTAATACTCTAATTATATCATTAGGTAACTTTATTATTTGTTTAATCTTACAGATAGTACCAATAGAATATATATCATCAAAATTTGGTTCATCAATTTCATAGTCTATTTGACTTACTAAAAATATTTCTGTTTGATTTTCTACAGCTGCATCAATTGCTGCTTTAGATTTTTCTCTACCTATATCAAAGTGTATTACCATTTTAGGGAAAACACTAATTCCTCGTAGAGGAATTAAAGGTAAAGTAATTATATTTTCACTCATCTTATCTCATCTCCTCTGTAAAATTACTATATTAATTATAATATAACATAAGAATTTTACTAATCTATTTATAATAAGTATTTTAGCTTATTTAGAATTTTATAACAATAATATTATAATATAAAGATAACTTTTATCAATGTCAAAAATGTTAACAATAAATTATTAAAAAAGAAGATTTATTAAATATTCTAGAAGATAATAATTAAATAAAATAATTGACAGCTAAAACCGAGAGTTGATATTATATAATTTTTCCCAAAATATATCAACCTCTTTTTCTAACTGCCAATTATCCTTACCTTATTCTCCTTTTGCTGATAACACATCTATATTATCATTAATTTTAATATTATCATCCTTATCTATTTTTCCTTCCCTAGCTACTGCTATCTTTAAAACTTCCATAATAGATGTCACAGGTATTACTTTAATATTTTTCATTTCCTTAAAAGAATCACTCCAATTTTCCATAGGTATTATAACTTTTTTGGCACCTGCTTTTTCAGCTGCTTGAATCTTTGCCAAAATTCCTCCTACCGGTCTAACCTCTCCCAAAATACTGATTTCTCCAGTCATAGCAACCTTGTTATCTATTTCAATATTACTAATTGCACTATAAATAGCCATTGCTATTGCTATTCCTGCTGATGGCCCATCCACAGGCATACCTCCTGGTATATTGATATGTATATCAAAGTTTTCACATTCTAATTCATAAATATTATTAAGAACAGTAAGTACATTTTGTATTGAAGAATAAGCTGTACTCTTTCTTTTTATTTTTCTATTATTGGAACTTAATTCTTCCTCTTCGATTATACCAGATACCTTTAGATTTCCTAATCTCCCCTTTACTCTCTTTGCAACTGCTTCAATTTCCATTAAAATTCCGATATTAGCTCCATGAACTGCCAAACCATTTACTACTCCTACTAAAGGCTTATTTTTAACTCTCTTATCGGGAATTTGTGTATAATTACCATTTTCTATTACCCATTGTATATCATCAGCATTTATGTTTTTTCTGTCCTCATTTATTGCAATTCCTGATGCTAATTGAATTAAATTTACTACTTCTCTTCCATTTGTACAATATTTAGACACCAATTCTAAAGAGCTATCACTGATTTCTAAATTTACCTTTTTAACGGTATTAACAGCTATTTTTCTTATATCATCTTTTTGCAAAGCCTTAAAAAATATCTCAACACATCTTGATCTAATAGCTGGAGGAATTTCTTCTGGACTTCTTGTCGTTGCACCAATTAACCTAAAGTCTGCAGGTAATCCATTATCAAATATCTCTTTTATATAGTCAGGCATATTGGGATTTTCACTGCTATAATAAGCACTATCTAAGAACACTTTTCTATCTTCAAGCACTTTCAATAACTTATTTAACTCTATAGGATGAAGTTCTCCTATCTCATCTAAAAATAATATTCCCCCGTGAGCTTTTGTTACAGCTCCTAGTTTTGGTTGTGGTATTCCTGCAACTCCCAAAGATCCTGCTCCCTGATAAATTGGATCATGTACAGAACCAATTAAAGGATCTGCAATCCCCCTTTCATCAAATCTAATAGTTGTAGCATCAATTTCTACAAACTTAGCATTCTGATTAAAAGGAGAATTATTTCTCTTTTTAGCTTCTTCCAAAACTAATCTTGCTGCAGCTGTTTTACCAACTCCAGGAGGCCCGTATATTATTACATGTTGAGGATTTGGTCCACATAAAGCTGCCATTAAGGCTTTTATGCCATCCTCCTGCCCCATTATCTCATCAAAGCTTGAAGGTCTGCTTTTTTCTGTTAAAGGCTCTGTTAAACTAATGCTCCTCAACTTATTTAACTTATCCATTTCCTTCTTATTCTCTTTTTCAATAACTATCTTACTGGTCTTTCTATTACTATTAGACATCATATAGTATATAAATATTATCATTGTGGTTACTTGAAGTAATATTAATAATTCATTCATAGCTTCTGCATTACTATTTATAATGCATCCTCCCTTCTTACTATTGTCATATCAATTATTATTGACTTCATTATTGGTTAATATTCTATACAAAATAGTTATTCTTTTGTGAAGTGCATAGTTAAGAATGTACATTTCACTGTTTAGGAGATTTTCAGCGAGCCGAGAAGCTAAAACAAAAAAACTGCTGACATTAAGTCAGCAGTTTAAAATCTGAATATATACATTAACTGTGCACTAAGCACTGTAAACTCTAAACTGATTAAGCTGTTTCTATATCTTTTCTTTTCTTTCCTTTTTTAGAAGCTTTTAATTGAGGTCTTACTTCCCCTTCTTTTAATCTAATAATTTCAGGTGATTTTTTTTCTTTAATACAGTCTTCATGTATAATAACCTTTGAAATTGTTTCATCTGAAGGTATATCATACATTACTTCTGTCATAGTTTCTTCAACTATTGATCTTAGACCTCTTGCTCCAGTTTTTCTTTCAATTGCTTTGTTTGCAATGGCTGTTAATGCCTTTTCATCAAATTCTAATTCAACATTATCCATTTCAAATAATTTTTTATATTGTTTTACTAGAGCATTTTTGGGCTGAGTAAGTATATTGATTAAAGCTTCTTTATCTAAACTTTCTAAAGTTACTATGACTGGTAATCTACCAACAAACTCAGGAATAAGACCAAATTTTAATAAATCTCCAGGCATTATTTCCTTAAGAAGCTTTCCTACATCTTTTTCATTCTTAGATGCAATTTCTGCTCCAAATCCTATAGAACTTCTTTGAGTTCTCTTTTCTATTATTTTATCTAAGCCATCAAAAGCTCCACCACAAATAAATAATATATTAGATGTATCTATTTGAAGGAATTCTTGATGTGGATGTTTCCTGCCACCTTGTGGTGGTACTGCGGCTGTTGTTCCTTCTAATATTTTTAATAAAGCCTGTTGAACACCTTCTCCCGAAACATCTCTTGTTATTGAAGGGTTTTCAGATTTTCTAGCAATTTTATCTATTTCATCAATATAAATAATTCCTTTTTCTGCTCTTTCGATATCATAATCTGCATTTTGAATTAGTTTTAATAAGATATTTTCAACATCTTCACCAACATAACCAGCTTCAGTTAATGTTGTTGCATCTGCAATTGCAAAGGGAACATTTAAGAACTTAGCTAAGGTTTGTGCTAATAAAGTTTTTCCTGAACCAGTTGGTCCTAATAATAAAATATTACTTTTTTGAAGTTCTATTTCATCATCTATAATATTTGAACTAATTCTTTTATAATGATTATAAACAGCAACAGCTAAAGATTTCTTAGCTTGTTCTTGGCCAATAACATACTGATCTAAATAGTTTTTTATTTCTCTTGGCTTAGGAACTGTTGTTGTATCTATTTCTACATGATTTTCAAATTCATCTGCTATTATCTCTGAACATAAATCTATACATTCATCACAAATATATACTCCTGGTCCAGCTATTAATCTTTTTACTTGTTCTTGATATTTACCACAAAAAGAACATTTTAATTGTTTTTTATCGTCGTATTTAGCCATAAATTCACCTCGCTTAAGTTAAGATAAAACTATTTTTTATCGCTAGCTAAATTATTTTTAGTAATAACCTTATCTACTAATCCATAATTCATAGCTTCTTCTGCAGACATAAAGTTATCTCTTTCAGTATCTGCTTTAATTTTTTCTAAAGGCTGATTAGTATTTTCGCTTAATATTTTATTTATTATTTCTTTAATCTTTAATATTCTATTTGCATGTATTTCAATATCTGTCGCTTGACCCTTAAACCCTCCAAGAGGTTGATGAATCATTATTTCACTATTAGGTAATGCAAACCTTTTACCTTTTGCTCCAGAAGAAAGTAAAAATGCTCCCATAGAGGCAGCCATACCTATACATATAGTTGAAACATCTGGTTTTATATATTGCATAGTATCATAAATTGCCATTCCTGAAGTAATTGATCCACCTGGACTATTTATGTAAAGATAAATATCTTTATCAGGATCTTCACTTTCTAAAAATAACAATTGTGCAACCACTAAATTTGCAGTATCATCATTTATTTCTCCACTTAACATGATTATTCTATCTTTTAAAAGTCTTGAAAAAATATCGTATGATCTTTCTCCTCTGCCTGTTTGCTCTACGACCATTGGAACTAAACTCATTGTATTCACTCCTTTTCTTCTTTACTCCCTCTTATATAATATATCCATATTAAAAAAAACTAATTATATTTGCTTATAATAAAATTATATAAAACTTTATTAATTTTGTTAATAAGTACTTGAAATAATTGCCAGAATTTTATTCTGGCAATTATTTTATAATATTCTATTAATTATTTTCTACTAATAACTTTAAAGTTTTTTGAATTTTAACATCATATTCTAATGCTGATTTTTGATTCTTTATTAGTAAATCAATCATTTTTTCATCATTTGCTGCTGAATACATTTCTGCAACTTCTTTAGCTCTTTCCTTTAGTTCTTCTTCAGTTGCTTCAATATTTTCAGCTTTTATAATTTCTTGTAATACTAAATCAGTTTTTACTTTATTAAGAGCATTTTCTCTCATAAAATCTCTTGTTTTTGCTTCATCTGATCCAGTGAATTGATAGTATTGTTCTAAGTTTAATCCTTGATATTGAAGTCTTTGTTCTAAGTCTTTTAGCATTGAATCAATTTCTTTTTCTACCATTACTTCTGGAACATCAATAGTTGCATTTTCAACTACTGCTTTGATAACAGCATCTTCAAATTCTCTTTCTTCTCTAGCTTTATTATTCTTTTCTAAATTAGACTTAATATCTTCTTTTAATTCTGCTAATGTTTCAAATTCTGAAGCTTCACTTGCAAACTCGTCATCTAATGCTGGTAATTCTTTTACCTTTATATCCTTAACTAGAACTTCAAATCTTGCTTTTTTATTATTTAGATCTTCTCTTCCATAGTTTTCTGGGAATGTTACATTAACATCTACCTTATCTCCTACTTTAGCACCAATTAATTGGTCTTCAAAATTATCTATGAAAGTACCTGAACCAATTTCAAGGGAATAGTCCTTACCTTCTCCCCCCTCAAAAGCAACATCATCAATAAAGCCTTTGAAGTCTATAACTGCTATATCACCTTTAGCAATTTCTCCATCTTCTTTACTTTCTATTCTTGCATTCTTTTCTTGCATTTCTTTTAATCTATTTTCTACATCTTCATCATTAACTGGGTATGTAGGTCTTTCAACTTTTAATCCTTTATATTCACCCAATTGTACTTCTGGATAAACTGTTACTTCTGCAGTATAAACAAAATCCTTTCCTTCTTCTGCTGTAACTATATCTATCTTTGGATAATCAACTGGCTTAATATCATTTTCATCTAATACCTTTCCATATGAAGAGTCTATTGCAAAATTAATTGCATCTTCTAAAAGAACTCCAATTCCATAATATTTTTTAACTATATTTATTGGAACTTTTCCCTTTCTAAATCCTGGGACATTAAAGCTTTTTACATTCTTTTTATAAGCCTTTTTTATAGCTTCATCAAATTTTTCTGCTTCAACAGTAACTTCTAGTTTAACTAGATTCTTCTCTATTTTTTCCATTTTAGCCTTCATTGTACTCTTCCTCCTAAAATAGTGCATACTATCGTGATTAATATAACTATGCTATTATAACATATTTCATGAATTATTTTCAAATATTTGTTTAAATTTCGTACTAATTAATTAATTGCCCGTTTTGATTTACATATTTAACATTGCCATCTATTGATACTTCTAAACCTTTATCTGTTAAATTATTTAATTTCACATCTTTACCCTTTGAATTCCATAGAGTTGTATGTGTTTTACTATCAATATCAACAATCCATATATATTTATTTAAATCATATCCAAAATAAGGTACATTACTTATATATGCTGCCTTAGTATCAGAAATAAATTTAGCTTCTACATTCCATAGATAATTATCATAAGTTTTTATAACAGCATTCTTCTCAAAAACTTCTCCATTAGGGGCAATATAATTTGGTGCATGTATAATTACTTCTGCTTTATCAGTTTTGAATATTTTCATATCTTGATTCTTATCAATAGTTAATACCACTGTTTTTGATGGATTTATTGAATAAGTTAAGTTAGCTTTATTTTCTTTAACATCTTTAAATTTCTTGACACCATTTAGCTCTTCATATTCAAGAACTAAAGTATCACTTTCATTCACTTTAAGTTCTATAAGTTTTTCTTCGACTTTTTCTTCTTCCAACTTTTCTGTAGTCTCTTCTATAATATTTTCTTCAATTGGACTTTCTTCATTAGAAGAAATATTATCGCCAGAATCAATCCATGCTTGAATTTTATCCTTTAGAGAATCAAAATTTATATTACTTATTAGTGATTTTGAAAGTATGATAATTATTGCTGCTAATATAAGACTAGAAATTAAGATTATTCTTTTTCGGCGTGCTCTCATTTTTCTCTCATACTCTCTACTAAATATGCTAGGCTTCCTCACACCCAAAACCCTCCTGTTATTATTTTTTATATAAAATTATCTATTATAAAAAGTATCTACATTTAATTATATATAAATACCTATTAATCTAAATTATTTTCTACAACCACACTTTTTTCCGCTGCTTTTTGTGCTGCAACATCCACCACATTTAATTAGTCCAAGAGCTCTTAAATCTCCTATGGATAATTTAGCTACATTTTCATCATAATCTTCATAGTCTGGTGTAGATTTTAGTATATCCTTATCAAATTCTAACATTAACAATCACCTCATTATCTATTATATACTTAAATTTAAATATTCCATATATATATTTTAAATTTTACATAAATTTATACTTTTTCCTAATTATATTTAATTTTATATTAAACTTTTTTATTTTTTTTGATTTTTTTTAAAAATATATTGGTTTTTTCGCCCAAATATACTATAATTATATATAATAATACAGTATTTTTTATAGCACACAAAGTATTATCTCTAAATTAACAACCCCATAATGTTCATTTCTCCCTTAAAATGAACATTAATCCCTTATAAAGAGCTGGAAACAGCTCTTTTTATTATAAAAATTATATTTACACTTGACATTTATAGATAATTTTCATTTTTGTCGAAAATCTATACTTATTTCAAAAGGTGTTACAAAATCTTGTAACACCTTTAACATTTCAATAAGGCTTAAATTATTCCTTCCCCCTATAAATTACCAATTTACTATAGGTAATTCCACGGATTTACAGCTTGTCCATTTATTCTTATTTCGAAATGAATATGAGGACCTGTACTCATTCCTGTAGATCCAACATATGCAATAACTTCCCCCTGACTAACAGCTTGGCCGTTACTTACAAGCAATTGACTATTATGAGCATATAATGTTTGAACTCCGCCACCATGATCTATTATTACTACATTACCAAAGTCAGACATCCAGCCCGAATAAGCCACAACACCACTCTTTGAAGCATACACAGGAGCACCATAAGGATCTGCAAAGTCAACTCCTCTGTGATAACCTGCTACTCCAGTAACAGGATTTATTCTCGGTCCAAAATCATCAGTTACAGGACCATAACCTGGTCTTATAAATCCTTCTGAACTTGGATTATTCACTGTCCCTCCATTATTTTGATTATTACCACTATTATTATTTATTTCATTTAAAATACTATTCAATTGTGCCTCTAATTCTTCATTATATGCGGTTAAATCACCAATTTCATTTTCTAATTGTTCTTCTTGAGATGAAAGGCTATTAATAATACTTGTTTTTTCTGTTTCTAAAACATATAATTCATTCATCTTACTTTCATGTTCATTTTTCTTAACTAGTAACTCTTCTTGAACTTTAAGCAATTCCTCTTGTTTTTCAACTAAAGAGTTTTTGCTTATTTCTATTTCTTCTAATTTTTTATTTATTTCTTCCTTTTCATTATGTAATTGATTCTGTATATCTCTTAATTCTTGTACTAATTGCTTGTCCATTGACATTATTTTTATTACATCTTCTACATTGCTAAAAAATTCTGATAAACTTTTACTTTCTAAAATCATATATAACATATTTGATGCAATGTCTATTTTGTAATAACTTCTTATTCTATTCTCTAATAACCCTTTTGCTTCTTCTTCTTCCTTTTTCTTTTCTTCAATTAAACTTTCCTTTAAAGAAATTTCATTATTAGCATTTTCAATTTCTACATTAATAGAATTTATTTCAGCTTGTACTCCATCTATTTTACTTTGATAAAACTCCACTTCAGCTTGGGCTTTTTGAAGCTCTAGGCTTTTTGAATCTATTTCATTTAAAACTCCTTGCAGTTCTTCTGATTCAACACCTATTTGGTCAATAATTTCATTTTTTTTCTTTTCTAATTCTTGTATGTTGGAATTATTTTGTTCTATCTGCTCCTGAAGGGAACTTTCTGTTTCTGCAAAATAAACCATGTTATTTGAAAAAACTATAGCCATTGCTATTGCAAAAGTTCTTATATTTTTTTTCATGCTAAAATACCCCCACCTATAATTTGACCTTTGGCAAGCCCCTTATTCTAAAATATCTATTATCCATTTATTGCACTCTCTACATTTATAGATTCTAATTACAAAAAGACTTAAAGACATTTCACTTTCTTCAGTTAATTTTTCCGCTTCATCTTTTGTTATAAAGTTATCTTCCTTATCCAGAAAACCTGGTATTTCTACTATATAATTCTTATTTGTCATATTACAACAATCATTATTTCCTACAGTTTCTATTTCTTCATAATTAAGTTCTAAACTTAATTCTTGAATTATTGGTATTACATCATCATAATCTTCTATATTATCTAAAAATTCTTCTTCGTAAAACTTTAAATCTTTTATTTCGAATATTTTTTTCATAATTACACACCTTTATTTATATTTCATTTTAATTTTATATTTAATCTTATTTTTTATCAAGGTATAAATCTACTAGAAAACGGGAATTTCTACTTTTTAAGACTTTCTTAATAACTCTTCTAATATTTGCTAAGTCTGCCATTGTTATAAACTTCCTTGCATTAAATTATCCATATTGAAAACAATAATAAAGTAAGGTTACTATAAATTTTTAGGAGGATTAATGGTATGGGCGTAAAAGATGATTCTTCAACAAACCAAGGAAAGAAGCAGAAAAAGGAAAAGGCTTCTGGAACTAAGGGTATTAAGAAAAATAAATAGTTTCTATTTACGAAAAAAAGAGCAGCCGCTAATGAATTTCAATTCAATAAGGCGACAGCTCCTTTTATATTTTTCTTTCTTAGTTTTTCTTTTCTAAACTTTCTTTTAATTTTTCAAGTCCAAAAATTAAGGCCCCTCCTATTGCAAAGAACACTATGCTAAAATTACTAAAGTCCATTGGAGGTAATGGATTAGAAAGGGTAGTAGGTCCCATAATTACTGGATATATAGATCCAATCATTAATCCCAGTATTACATATATTGCTTTTGATCTATGATTAGCTAAAACATATTTTAATAATTTTATTGTAGTTAATATTCCTGTAATAATTCCTAAACCAAAAATAACTAAAATAGGCATGTAGCTAAAATCAAAAGAAAGAAATTCTTTAATAGCTGATATTATGGGTACATAAAGACCAAAAATTAATAATAGTGTTGATCCAGATATGCCTGGTAAAACCATAGCACATATTGCAATAGCTCCACAAACAAATGTATATATGGCTAATCCAATATTTAGATTCCCCATAGATAAATCCATTCCACCACTATTAGTTGAAGGGTTAAAATATGTAATAGCTACTACTATTAAAAATCCAATTATAGCAAAAATTATATTTTTATATTTACCTATTATTTCTTTTCTTTCTTCCTTAAAAACTATAGGTATTGAAAATAATATAAACCCTATAAATAATGAACTTATTTTATAAATATGAGTCTCAAAAACTGAAGCTATAAAAAGTATGGATAAGACAAATCCAGTAATCCATCCAATTCCTATTTTTGACAAAAATTTTATAGCTCCTTTTTTATCTTCTTTACTACTACTAATGGACACTAAAGAATTTAATGAATTTATAAATTCATCATAAAAGCCTAATACAAAGGCTATAGTACCTCCTGATACTCCAGGAACACTGTCTGCTAGTGCCATACAAAAACCTCTAATAAAACTTATGATATACATATTTCCACTCCTAATATCTCTTAAAATTTTTTAACTTTTGCAAGCAAAATTTATTATATCATAATTTATTTGCATATTATATTTAAATTCCTTAAAGTTTTCTAAATTTTGCAAGTGAAATTTAGAAAATTAAAATTAGCATTAGTTTTAATATATATTAAAACTAATGCTAACAATTATTTTTTACCTGGAGTTATCCCCTCAAAAGAATTATAAAAAACTGTTTTGTCAATATCATAACGTTTTTCATGAAGAGGATTTGGTTTAGAATCACTACTTGGATAACCCATTGGTAGAAGAGCTACAGGAATAAGATATTCTGGTAAATCAAACTTCTCCCTTATTGCTTCTGGATCAAAATGACCTACCCAAGTTGTTCCTAATCCTAGCTCAGCAGCTTGAAGCATCATATGAGTTATTACTATACTAGCATCAACCTCTCCCATTTCTTTTTGATCATAAGACCTTTTCCAGCTAACTGTAGAATCATAGCATATTAATAGGGTCAAAGGTGCATCAAAGTGAAAACGGGTACATGATTTTACTTTTTCCAAGCTTTCTTCACTGTCAATAACTAATATCCTTTGAGGCTGAAAATTCACAGCAGTTGGCGCAACCCTTCCAGCCTCTAAAATCAAATCTAACTTTTCTTTTTCTACTTTTTTATCACTAAACTTTCTTACTGAATATCTATCTTTTGCTAATTGTAAAAATTCCAATTAAAATCCTCCTATTTTTACTTAATTATTTCCATTCTTTAATTTTTCTAAAACTTCTCCTGAAATCCTGTGATTCGTCCAATCTTCCATTCTTTCTGCTCCCATTGATGCATAAAACTTTCTTGCTGGTTCATTCCAATCAAGACAGGTCCATTCCATTCTTTGGCAGTCTTCTTCCTTTGCTATTTTCCCTAAAACATTAAATATTTCTCTTCCAAATCCATTTTTCCTAAATTCCTTTTTTATAAAGATATCTTCTATATAAAGTCCAGGCGCGCAATTAAAGGTTGAAAAGTTATAGAAAAATACTACATACCCAACAACCTCTCCATTATATTCTGGAATAAGAATCTCTGCCCTTCTTTTTTCAAATACAGATTTTCTTAAAATTTCTTCAGTTCCAACAACTTCATGAGAAAGTTTTTCATATTCAGCCATTTCCTTAATTAAGGAATAAACTAAACTTATATCCCTTTCCTCAGCTTTTCTTAGTTTAAAATTTTCAATATTAGTATTAAAATACTCCATTCTTCTTCCCCCTTGTCTTTAGATAATGCTTATTGCCATTTTCCATAAAATCATACAAAAATAAATGGAGCTGTCCAGCAGCACCATCATCACTATTATATTATTATAATACTATTTTAATTATATTTCACTATAAAAAAGTGCGAAGCACTTTTTTATAGTACAATGTAGAATGTACAATGTAAATTCTACATTACTATATATTCAAGTTTTCTCTTATTAAAGTAAATTCCCTTTAATTTTAAGTGCTCCATTAGCTCCAGTCCAATATGAAAATTCCTATATATTCCTTTATAGTTATGAGAATCTGACCCTAAAGTAATATATTTCCCACCTAAATCTCTATATAGTTTATATATATCAATTAATGCTTCTTTTGCATCTTTATTTTGAAGCCTGTTTGTGTTTAGCTCCAAAACCTTCCCTTTATTTATTAAGCTTTTAAAAATTTCTGCTAATATATCTTTAAATTCTGAAACTAAAATTTCTTTATTATCATAGTTACAATATCTGCAGGGGTAATCTATATGAGCTAAGGAATCAAAATTATTATATAAATTTACACAAGTAAGCATCTCTTCTAAATAGTAGGTAAAAAATTCTCTTTTATTATATCCAAGATTTATATAATCAAGATAAATATCTAAGCCTCTAACAGCATGAATTGACCCTAAAACATAATCAAAGTCATATTTAGATGCTATTTCCTCATTTTCTTTTAAAGTGTTTTTTGTTAATCCAATTTCAATTCCTAGTTTTACCTTATCATTTCTATACTTTTCATAATCATTAAAGTATTTAGCTATATCAAATCTAAATTCAGCTTCTTCGGGATAATCTAAATCCAAATGTTCAGTAATTATTATTCCTATATTTTTTTCCTTACTTACGGCTATTGCTTCTAGAATATCCATATTGCTATCAGTAGAAAATTTCGTGTGAATATGGCTATCAAAAACCATAAATCCACCTCCCTTATAATTCTTCAATCTTTCTTCTTTCTGGTTTTAAATTATTTGTTTTTTCCCTTCTTTTTTCTAACTCTATCTTTACATCATCTAAAGAAATATTTAATTCTGCCATCAGTACTAAAAGGTGATAAAGTAAATCTCCTATCTCTGCCACTTGATTTTTCCTATTATTTTCCTTGGCACTTATTATAACTTCAGTAGATTCTTCTCCTACTTTTTTAAGTATTTTATCTATACCCTTATTAAATAAATAACTGGTATAAGATCCTTCATCCCTATTTTCTTTCCTATCCAAAATAATATTATATAAAACTTCTAATATATTCTTCTCCAAATTTCCCCCTCCAAATTCCTTTCATTTTCTCTAAGTCCTGTTTACTATAATTCTTAAGTGAAGCTTCTATAAAAACAGCTTCTTGCCCCAGTATGGCAAGCTACTCCCTTTTGTTCTACTAATAAAAGAATAGTATCCCCATCACAATCAATCTTAATTTCCTTCACAATTTGAAAATTTCCTGAGGTTGCCCCCTTATTCCAAAGTTCATTTCTACTTCTACTAAAAAACCAGCTTGTTTTATCTTCTAAAGTTTTTATAAGACTTTCCTTGGTCATATAAGCCAGCATTAAAACTTCCCTAGTATTATAATCCTGTACTATTGTAGGAACCAAACCCTTTCCTTTATGGAAATCTATTAAATTTATATATTCATTAAAATTAGCCATTCCAACCTACCCCCAATTATATCAGTTCACAGTGTACAATTCACAGTCCACAGTTAGAGGTTGTTGTGCACTGATACCTATATATTATATAGAAATGTTAATATATCCTATTTATCGTAGCCTTTATTTACACTTATTCCATTTGCTTTTAAGTATTTTTTTACATCCCCCACTGTTAGCTCTCCATAGTGAAATAATGAAGCAGCTAACGCTGCATCTGCTTTTCCCTCTTCAAAGACTTCTTTAAAATCTTCTAGTTTTCCACAACCACCAGAGGCAATTACTGGAATATCCACAAAATCACTAACAATTTTTGTAAGTTCTATATCAAAGCCACTTTTTGTTCCATCTGCATCCATAGAAGTTAAGAGGATTTCTCCAGCACCTAGTTTGTAACACTCTTCAATCCATTTTAAAAGATCTATGCCGGTATCTATTCTTCCTCCATTTATTAATACATTCCATCCTGTCTTATCCTGCCTTCTCTTTGCATCTACAGCAAGGACAATAGATTGACTTCCAAACTTATAGGCTCCTTCTTCAATTAATTTCTTGTTTCTTACTGCCGCTGAATTTAAACTTACTTTATCTGCACCAGCCTTTAATATAGTTTTCATTTCCTCTATTGTTGCGATTCCTCCACCAACAGTAAAAGGTATAGTTACTTTTTCTGCTGTTTTTTTAACCACTTCTACCATAGTTTTTCTTCCTTCATTAGTCGCTGTTATATCTAAAAATACAAGTTCATCTGCCCCTTGTTTGCAGTATCTTTCTGCCAGCTCTACTGGATCTCCAACTTTAGTTAGCCCCTTAAAGTTTATGCCTTTAACTACTTGTCCATTTTTTACATCTAAACATGGTATAATTCTCTTGTTTTGCATGTTTCACCTCTTTTATATCTTATTTAGTTAATTCTAAAGCTTCTTTTAAAGATAGGGTTTTTGAGTAGATTGATTTTCCAGCAATAACTCCATATATATCTAACTCTTTTAATTTTCTTATATCCTCTATATCCTTTACTCCACCTGATGCTGTTATATCTATCTTAGAAATTTCTTTTATTTCTTTTATCATTTCTATATTAGATCCTTGAAGGGTTCCATCCTTGCTTATATCTGTAACAATAATATTTTTCACACCCATTTTTTCCATTTCCAAAAGGAAGTCTATATATTTTCTTTTACTTTGAGATAACCAGCCCCTAGTGCAAACATATCCATCCTTACAGTCAATTCCTACAGCAATTTTGTCTCCAAAATCCTCTAGAGCTTTCCTAAGAAGAGCCTTATCTTCAATGGCAATTGTTCCTAGTATTACCCTTGAAACTCCAGCTTCTATTAAATATTTAATATCTTCATAGGTCCTAATACCACCACCTACTTCAATTGGAATTTTTAATGTTTTTGCTAGCTTTAATATGATTTCTTTGTTTATTAACCTACCAGCCTTAGCTCCATCTAAATCAACTATATGAATATAGTCTGCCCCTTCTCTTTCAAACTTTTTAGATATTTCAAGGACATCTTCTCCTACAATTTTCTTTTTATTATAATCTCCTTGATATAATCTAACTGGCTTTCCATCAATAATATCAATTGCTGGAATAACTATCATATAACCAACTCCCCAATATTTTTATATTTTCCTATATATTTTATAAAACACTTTTAGTAGAAGGTATTAAATCTTTGTTTTCTCCAATAGAAACTGCTTCCTTTAAGCTTCTTCCAAAAGCCTTAAATAAACCTTCTATTTTATGGTGGTCATTTTCTCCGTATAAAATCCTAGCATGAATTGTTGAAGCAGAATTAATTGCAACTGCTCTAAAAAATTCCTTTACCATTTCTGTTGAAAAGTTTCCAATGCTTTCCCTTTTAAAGTCCCCTTCAAAATATAAAAAACCCCTTCCACTTAAATCTAAGGTTACAGTGCATAAGGCTTCATCCATTGGAATAAAAACTGTTCCATATCTTTTTATTCCTGCCTTATTTCCTAGAGCCTTGTTTAGAGCTTGTCCTAAACATATTCCTATATCTTCAACAATATGATGGTCGCATACTTCAATATCGCCTTTAGCCTTAAGGTCAATATCAATACCGCTATGAAATGAAAATAAAGTTAACATATGATTAAGGAAGCCTAGATCAGTGAAAATATTGCTTTCTCCCCTTCCATCTAAATTAATTTTTAAACTTATTTCCGTTTCCTTTGTTACTCTTTCTACCTTTGCAATTCTATTGCCCATAAAATCTCTCCTTTACTTAAGAAAGGTCCTTCTAATAACCTCTACTACTTTTTCATTTTCCAAACTGGAAGCAACAGTTATTCTAAAAGTATTATCCTTATTAAAATCTCTAATTATAATTCCTGCCTCTTCCAATGCTCTTATTAAAATGTCTTTATGGTCTGTTTCTCCAAATATATAGTTTGCTTTTGATGGATAAAATTTTATTTTTAAACTACTTTCTTTTTGAATTTCTAATAAGTTCTTATAAAGCTTTTCTCTTTCCTTTACTATAACTTCCACCCTTTTCTTTAGTTCCTTCCAGTTTCTAATTACCTTTGCTGCAAGAGCCTGGGATATAGAATTAACATTATAAGGAACCTTATAATTCATTAACTCCCTTATACTTTCTTCATTAGATATTAAAAAACCAACCCTTAGGGCTGCTAGTCCCCATGCCTTTGATAAAGTTCTTGTTACAATTAAATTCTTGTATTCATTTATAAGTTCAATTGCACTTTCACCATAAAATTCATAATAAGCTTCATCTACTAAAACTGTTTTATCCTTAAAAGCTTCCAGGATTTTTTTAATATGACTAATTTTAAATCCATAACCTGTTGGATTGTTTGGATTTGAAAATATTATTAATTTAGCCTTGCTTTTTAGCCCCTCAGAAATAAAGTTATCTATATTTAATTCTTCCTTAGGATTAAATTTATATTTAACTACTTCCCCTTCCTTTAAGGAAACATAAAAGTCATACATTGAAAAATCAGGATCTAAAGCAAATATCTTTTCTCCCTTAGAAATATTCTTGCTTATAGCCAGGCTTAGCATTTCATCAGAACCATTGCCTAAAATTATATTTTCCCTTTTAACTCCTGCATAAGCCGCATAAGCCTCTCTTAATTCCTTTCCATCAGTATCTGGATATCTATTAAGCTCTATTTTTTCAATAGTAGAAAATAAATTTGTTATTATATTTTCTTCTAAGGGTTTATAATTTTCATTTGCATTTAATCTTATTTTATTTACCTTCTTCATTCCTTTATCACTCTCACTTTTACAGAATTAGCATGGGCTGTTAAGCCTTCCTTTTCAGCTAATAATATGATTTTATCCGCCTCCCTATTTATGGCTTCTTTTGAGTAATATATAAATGAACTTTTCTTAACAAAGCTATCTACTGAAAGAGCAGAGAAAAATCTTGCTGTTCCGCTGGTAGGTAAAACATGATTTGGTCCACCAAAATAGTCTCCAACTGGTTCTGGAGAATAATATCCTAAAAATACTGAACCTGCATTTTTTACTTTTCCAAGGAGTTCCATTGGATTTTCAACCATTAACTCTAAGTGTTCTGGTGCAATTATATTTGATAGTTCTTTACACTTTTCTAGGTTTGGACAAATTATTGCCATTCCATAATTCTTAAAGGCTTCTTTTATTATTGCTTTTCTCTCTAATTCTTCTACTTGCTTTTTAAGTTCTTTTACAACTTCCTTATATTTTTCTACTGATGTAGTTAATAAGATTGAAGCCGCTAATTTATCATGTTCTGCTTGCGACATTAAATCTGCTGCTACATACTTTGCATCAGCTTTGTCATCTGCAATTATAAGAATTTCACTTGGTCCTGCAATCATATCAATATCAACTTTTCCAAATACAAGTTTTTTAGCTGTTGCCACATAAGTATTTCCAGGACCAACTATTTTATCTACCCTTTCAATTGATTCTGTTCCATAAGCTAGTGCAGCTATTGCTTGGGCTCCACCTACCTTGTATATTTCCTTTACTCCTGCAATTTTAGCTGCAACTGCTATATATGGATTTATTCCTCCCGCTTTACTTGGGGGTGTTACCATAACAATTTCTTTAACTCCTGCTACCTTTGCTGGAATAACATTCATCAAAACAGATGAAGGATAAGCTGCTGTTCCCCCTGGTACATAAACTCCTACTCTTTCTAAGGGAAGGACTCTTTGCCCCATATATGTCCCATCTTCCTCAGAAATAATATAGTCCTTGCTTTTTTGTTTTTCATGAAATTTTTCTATATTTTCTGCTGCCCTTTTTAAAGCCTCTATAAAATCTTCTTCAACACTTTTAAAGGCCTTTTTTATTTCATTTTCAGAAACCCTTAGGTCTTTTACTTTTACCTTGTCAAAGGCTTCTGTATATTTTCTTAAGGCCTTATCTTTATTATCTTTAACATCTTTTAGAATTTTTGATACTGTATCTACAAGGTCTAAATTCTCTTCTTCCCTGTTTTTAATAATATTAATTACTTCCTCATTACTTTTACTTATTTCAAATAATCTTAACACTGCCCTAACCCCCTTTATTTATTGCTTATTTTTATTGCTAATAACACTATATACCCTACTTAAAAATGAATTTATCTGCTGCTGTTTTAATTTAAAACTTGCCTTATTTACAATTACTCTTGCACTTATATCACATATTTCCCTTAAAACTATTAGCCCATTTTCCTTTAAGGTTGTACCTGTTTCCATAATATCTACTATTCCATCACATAAGCCCAGGATTGGTCCAAGTTCAACAGAACCTTCAATTTTAATAATTTCAACATCCATGGAAATTGATTTAAAAAATTCTCTAGCAACAGCTGGATACTTAGTTCCTATTTTTATATGGCCCCCCATTTTAAATAAGTTCTTATCTGGCATAGATGCCACAATAAACTTACACTTACCAATTCCTAAATCCATAACTTCATAGCAGGAATGATCAGTTTCCATTAAAGTATCTAATCCAACAATCCCTATATCTGCAACAGCATGTTCTACATAGGTAATACTATCCCTTGCCTTAACTAAAAAATATTCTATATCCTCTTTTGAATCTTGAAAAACTAACTTTCTTCCCTTGTCTTTAAGCCCCTCTATTCCAAAAGCTCCTTTTTCTAATATTTTTACAGTTTCCTTTTCCAGTCTTCCCTTTGTAATTGCAATACTAATCCCCATAATAATACTTCTCCTTCAAAATCTTTATATCATCTACTTTCTTAGAAGGAATAATTTCCACAATATATCCTTTCTTTCTTAATTCAATGCTTTTATTAAGAGCTTCTATTTCTTTAGCTTCATTGAATAATATCTTATAGCCCTCTTTATAATACTTGCTGATGTCCATTAGCTGGATTAATTCATCAATATTAATGGAAAATCCTATTGCTTTAAGATCTTGTCCAAAATCCTTCATTAACTCATCATATCGGCCTCCACTTAAAACAAAATTACCAGACCCTTGAATAAAGCCCCTAAAGATAATTCCTGTATAATAATTTAATCTTGGAATTATTCCCAAATCAAAGCTTACACAACTTTCATATCCTAGTTTTTCTAATTTACCATAAAGGCTTTTTAAATATTTAACACTAGCCTTCATTTTAGAAGTAAAAGAAATTTCCTCATACTTGTCTAAAAGCTCCTTTCCAGAACCAAATATTAGAGGAAGTTCCATAAAAAATTTCTTTTTATCATAATCAATTGAAAGGTTATTTAAAAAATCACTTAAGGATTTTAAACGCTTCTTTTCCACTAATTCAGCTAAGCTTAAAGAATCCTCCTGAGAAATATTTAATTGCTCAAGGGCAGATTTAAAGAAATTAACATCACCTATTTCTAATTTAAAATCCTTTACTCCAATAGAAGTTAAGGTTTCAATTGCAATAATTAAAGTTTCCAAATCAGAGAAATTTTTCTCCTTACTAAAAAGTTCTATTCCACAGTCTGTGTATTCATTTCTCATTCCGGCTAGTTCTTCATAGACTCTAAAAACATTTGCTTGGTATCTTAACCTGCTAATACCCTTAGTATCTTTTAATTTAGTAGCAACTACTCTAGCAACAGGCACTGTCATATCAGGCCTTAAGACTAAAATTCTCCCCTTATTATCGAAGAACTTATACATGTTTTCTTCTTTTAAACCTGAATTATCATATTTAAAAGTTTCATAAAATTCTATTGTTGGAGTAATTACTTCCTTATATCCCCAAGAATCAAAAATTTTATTTATATTTTTGATTATCCTTTGTTTAATGATGCACTCTTCATTAGTTATATCCCTTGTTCCATCTGGAATAGTATTTTCCCTCATCTTCACACCCCTTTTACTTTATTGCTTTATCACTTTATCCCTTTAAACTGTTATAGTTATAATATTCTACTTTTTGGAAAAAGTCAATATTATTTATTAATAAAATAAAAAAATAATAGGAACTCCAAATATTATTACTTGAAATTCCTATTATCCATTATTTATTCTATTACTTCTTAAACTCCTAAGATCCCCAGAACTATTATCATAATAAATATAAGAACAAAGGGAACAATCATTATTGTCATTCCTATAGGATTCCCTATATTAACATCCCAACCAATACCAATCCTTTTTTCTATAAATAAGCTTGGATCCTTCTTATTATAATAAAAACTTCCCAAAATCCAGTACTTATCATCATCCCTATATATTTCTTTTTCAGCATTACTAACTTTTATATTTTTTCCACCTTGTCCTATTTTATAGGTTACTATAGTGAAAATTATTATGCTCGCAAATATAATAGTTAGGGATATTCCATTGATAATATTTATACTCCAGCCATATATCATGCAGAACTGTATAAATGAAAATAAAATAATCATTTCCAAGGCAAGAAGGAATAAAAATATAGAATTATATTTTTTAAACACCTTTCTTTGCTCTCTTATCTCTCTTATACTGCCACTATTAATGTCCGTTTTACCATTAATAGCAAATTTATTTATTACCATAAAAAATAATATCATTAAGGCCTGAATTATTGGAAGAAGTATCAAATATATAAAACCTGAAAAACTGTTTTTTATTGCAAAGCTATCTGGAATTCCTTTGCCATTATAGTGAGTAGGGAAAACATCTGGGATCCTATCATAGGAAATAAAAGTTATAATTAAAGTTATTATAGGAACAATTAATAAAATTAAAAAAGTCTTATTTTTTATACCCTTTATATCTTTTTTATTCTTTGGCTTTCTTATGGAGGTATCTACCACTACAATATTTTTCCCTAATTTATCCCACTTCTTTTCTTTCTTTAAATCAATCATTCTTTTCCAAAAGATAAGCACCGGTAAATTAGTTAAAAATATTAATAGAAAGGTTAATAATAGAAAAATATATACCTTTGGATATAAATATACTAAAAAATTTACTATCACTATAGTTGGAAAAATTGATAGCAAGTATATTTTTTTATATTCATTCTCTAGTTTTTGTATATCTTCATCCTTTCTAAATTCAGCAGGAACTCTTACCCCAAATATAATTCCATTATTAGATAAGCGATTTACAAATAAGCCTTGTAAAAATAGTACTATACTTAGAAAGACCATTAATATAGAAAAAATTATTGTATCCATATTACTTATTCTCCTTATTAACAAACTCCATATATATATTATCCATTTTCTTTTTTACTTCCTCAATATTTATTTTTCTATTAAAACATTGAGCCATATAAAAATATAAGTTTTCATTAAATTCTTTATTAAACTTTTCTGCAGATATATCTAAATTTAATGAAACTATTGCTCCCTTTCTTCTATCAATTTTTATATAGCCTTCATCTTTAAGCATAGTATATGATTTATTTACGGTATGCATATTAACTCCAATATCTTCTGCCAATGCTCTAACAGAAGGTAATTCTTCTCCAAATTTAATTTCTCCCCTCGCAATTCCCTCAATTACCTGATTTTTAATTTGCATATATATTGGAATTTCCGAATCAAAATCTATTTTTAAAATCAAATAAAACACCACCCTTTTTCAGTTCACAAGGCACAGTTCACGATTAAGGATGAATTATTTCCTTAATCGTGAACTGTAAATTTTATACTGCGCACTGATAAAATTGCTTTCACAAAATTTATAATTTTTTAAATAACTTTACTCCAACTGTATTAAGAATTATTAATAATACTATAAGTACAATTAGCAAGTAAATTGTCACTAATATCATAAATAAATTAAAATTAGTAATATTTCCTTTTACAAATACAAAGATTGGTATGACAACTATAACTGCTGACAAAAGCATTTGTACAAAAACACTACTGCTTTGTTTTACTACTGTAGTTTCTGATGTCCATTCTAACTTAGGAAAATATAAATTCACTATAAGTCCAAGTATCGGTATTACAAAAGAATAAATTGTAGTTATTATTATCAAAAATATAAAGCTAGTTATTGGTAATTTTAAAGAGATAAAGAAAATAATACTACTTATTAAAGCTGCTGGTAATATTAATAATATATTTAAAGCTATTTTCCCTATAAAAATATCCTTAACCTTAATTGGTGAAGATTTTAATATCCATAAATTTTTTCCTTCTAAAGAAATTGATGAACTAGTTGTACAAGAAGTCGATGAAATTCCACATATAAGCGCAATAATAAATAAAGGTATTAATTGTTCGCTAAATTCAACCTCAGCTATAGTATAGATTACATCTTTCCCAAAAATCATTGTTGCTATAGCAGCAATGATTAATAATACTGGTCCAATAATTGTATTTAGCACATAAATAGGTGTGGAAAAATATCTTCTTATCTCCTTTTTTAATAATGCAGCTACTTTTGATGAACTAGTAATTTTTCCTAACTTATAATTTGATTTTCTATAAGTTTCTTGTAATTTTAAATTTATTGATTTAAAACTTTTGCTGAATATTACTACAAATATTGAAAATACCATCAATGATATCCCAATAAAAATCAATAAATCTTTTATATTCAACTCTGTTAAAGCTCTTGAGGCAAAAATTAATGGCGGATATAACTTTTTTATTCCCTCTGTCATTGACTTACTATTTGAAATAATATTTTGAATTAAATCTCCACTATTAAAAGAAGCTATAATAATAAATGCCACAAATAAAATTGTTCCCAGATTTATTATTAAATTTTTATATTTTAATCTAGAAGAAATAAAGGCAATAAAAAATGCTATCACTGAAGAAAATACTATTGGTATTAATGGAATAAATATAAATACTATTGTTAAATATACAAAATATAAGCTTGATACTTCAGATTTAATAAAATATACAACTGATTGTGGTAAGAATGTAAATATTAATATCAAATAATTCATTACTAATAAATTAAGCATCTTATTTATTAAAATAATATTAGTTTTAATAGGCATGCTCATAAGTAAATCATAATCTTTAGAAGAAAAAAGTAGTCCTTGAGCCTTATAAATCGAAGTGAAAAATATTATAATAACACTAAGAATAAATGCCATTATTATCTGTAAATCAAAAATCCCCATAGCCTTTAATGTATCAGCCATTAAATAAGAATTAATTGATGCAGAAAAAGCTAAAGACAACATCGAAATTCCAATCAAAATATATATTAAAATAAGTCTAGCTCTCTCCTTTATTGATTTTTCTTTTATAAGTTTATTTATTCCTGTAGAATTAATAAAAGTTGTTTTAAATAACACATATAATTTATTCATTATCTATCAACTCCATAAAAATATCTTCTAATGAACTATCTCCCTTTACCTCATCCATATTTCCTTCTGCTACTATTTTTCCTCCTTTAATTATGGCTACCTTATCACATATTTTCTCTGCTACTTCTAATACATGCGTTGAAAAGAATATTGCAGTCCCCTCTTTACATAATTGCTTCATTTCTTCCTTCAATAAATGAGAAGCCTTTGGATCTAAACCAACAAAAGGTTCGTCTAATATTAATAGCTTAGGTTTATGAATTAATGCTGATATTATTACTAATTTTTGTTTCATTCCATGAGAATAGGATGAAACTAGATCTCCTAAGGCAGGAAGTATTTCAAATTTTTCTGAATAATACTTTATTAATTTTTCTCTTTCTTCACTTGAAACTTCATACATATCTGCTACAAAATTTAAATATTGAATTCCAGTAAGTGAATCATAAATATCTGGATTATCAGGTATATATGCAATTTTTCTTTTGGCTCCTATTAAATCTTCCTTAATCGATACACCATCTATAAATATTTCTCCTTCTTCAAAATCTAAAATTCCTACT
Organism: Clostridium isatidis; assembly: GCF_002285495.1. Classification (NCBI taxonomy): domain Bacteria; kingdom Bacillati; phylum Bacillota; class Clostridia; order Eubacteriales; family Clostridiaceae; genus Clostridium; species Clostridium isatidis. The sequence continues at coordinate 2,131,302 of NZ_CP016786.1, forward strand.
ATTGCTTTTATTGTAGTGGTTTTTCCCGCTCCATTATGTCCAATAAATCCAAATATTTCTCCCTTATTTAATGTAATTGAAATATTATCCACAGCTTTTTTTCCATTCTTATATGATTTTGAAAAGTTCCTTATCTCTAACATAATATTTCCTCCTTCTATTTGTTATATATATACTATAACAAATAGAATTATATTGCAAGTATTCTTATTTAAAATTTTTTGAAAATTTTAATAATTAAAACTTATTTTTTACATATATTTTTTTCTTTACAGTTCTATCTTATATGATAAAATAAAAAAAGAATGGTCGGTATTCTTTTGAAACCGAACCAAAATTATAATTTCTTTTTTGCCGAATTATATCCATTATGGAATGAGAACGGAGGGATTATTATGTTAAATGCAAGGGGATTTGGAAATTCTCGCGAACACATAAGAAAAATGGTAGTTATTTCTATGCTATCAGGTATAAGTATTTTTTTAGGTTTAACTGGTCTTGGTTTCATACCACTTCCACTTTTTAAACTAACAATACTTCATTTACCTGTAATTATTGGAGCTATTATTGAGGGTCCGATAGTTGGAGCTTCAATAGGATTCATTTTTGGTCTGTTTTCTATTTATCAAAATATAACAGCACCAACAGTAATGTCTCCATTTTTTTATAATCCAATAGTTTCTATACTACCAAGAGTTTTAATAGGCATTATAGCTTATTATGCTTATAACTTCTTAAAATCAAAATTTAAAAATTTAAAGCTATCTATAGCAATAGCTGCTATTTGTGGGTCCTTAACAAATACAATAGGCGTACTTGGATCAATATACTTATTATATTTTAAAAATTATGCTGATATTTTAATTTCTAAGGGATCCATTACTTCCAGCTCTAGAGGCAGTGTAGCTTTAGCTTTATTATCAATAGTAACTACCAACGGATTGGCAGAAGCATTATTATCTGCATTAATTTGTACAGCAGTTGTAATTGCGATTTTTAAAATGCAAAAAAGAAATAATTAAATTTTAGAGTTTTAGGTTGTTTGAATTTATTCAAACAACCTTTTATAGTTTGTACCATTTTATTCATTTTAATAACTCTTTTTCCTTTTATGGCTTTATTTTTATAGTTTATTATATGTAAAACTACATAATCTATTAGTGCAAAGTTGATATTAACTGTGCAAAACAATAAACAAGCTTCAAAAGAAGCAAACAAAGGAGGAATTAAAAATGGCAAGCAGAAACAGCAACAAAAAAAATCCGGGACTTCAAAATTTAAAAAATCAAGTTTCATCTGAATTTGGAGTTTCTTTCGGAGAATACAACGGAGACTTAACTGCTAGACAATGCGGAAGCGTTGGCGGTGAAATGGTTAAGAGAATGATAGAATCTTACACAGGAAAAAATCAATAAACTAACCTAAGCCAAAACTTCTAAGGTTTAAAGGAGGAGTTAATCATGGCAGCAAAAAACAAAAAGAATCCAACTCTACAAAATTTAAAAAATGAAGTTGCTTCTGAATTTGGAGTACAATTCGGAGAATATAGTGGAGACTTAACTGCTAGACAATGCGGAAGCGTTGGTGGCGAAATGGTTAAGAGAATGATAGAAACCTACGAAGGAAGAAACAAATAAAAAACTTAAATTAGCTTTTCAAAAGATTACTAATTTACTATTCAAAACTTCGTAACTTTTAACAAAGGAGGAGTTTGTAATGGCAAGAGGTAATAAAAAAGGATTAGCTAATTTAAAAAATGAAGTTGCATCTGAATTAGGTGTTAACTTCAAAGAATATAACGGAGACCTAACTGCTAGACAATGCGGAAGCGTTGGTGGCGAAATGGTTAAGAAAATGATTGAAAACTACAAAGGAACAATTGAGTAGAAAAAACTACTGAGTAAAAATGTTTCTGAGTAGAAATAGCAAAAAAATAGAAAAACTGAATATATAAAAAGAGGGGCTGTCGCACTAATAATTAGTGCACAGTCCCTTTTTGTGCAAAAAAATAAATCCTAGACTCCATGAGTTTAGGATTTATGATAAAATATTTTTATGCACAAAGAAAATATTTTACAAAAGAATTATACATTAAACCAAAAGTTTTATCAATTAAAACTTCCATTAAATATTGATTACATGATACCGGTTAATGATTCAGTGCGATTACTAAGTCAATTTGTAGAGGAGATGGATTTAACAGATTTATATTCGACTTATTCCAAGATAAAGGAAAATCAAGTATCGCCAAGAAAAATGCTGAAAATCATGACTTATGGATATATGAATAAGATTTATTCGTCTCGAGATATTGAAAAGGCATGCCGTAGAGACATTAATTTTATGTTTTTGCTTGAGGGAGCATCCGCTCCGGATCATGCAACATTTGCAAGATTTAGAAGTCTTCATTTTGCTCCATGTTCTGAAAGGATCTTAGCTGAAACAGCTAAATTTCTTTATAAAATTGGTGAGATATCAGGAGATGCTATCTTTATTGATGGCACAAAAATAGAAGCTTATGCAAATAAATATACTTTTGTCTGGAAAAAGGCAGTTACAAAAAACATGGCAAAATTGCTAATTAAAGTGGCCGACCTTGTTAAAGAGTGCGAAGAACTTTATGATATTAAGTTAATCTATAAAAATGAAGTTCAAATGAAACATGTAAAAAAGCTTAGAAAAAAGCTTTATGCACTAAAGAAATCAGAAGGAATAGAATTCGTTCACGGATGTGGGAAAAGAAAAACTGCATTGCAACGATCAATAGAAAAACTTGAAGAATATCTTTCAAAGTTTAAAGAATATACTCAAAAAGTGTACACTTGCGGAGATAGAAACAGTTACTCAAAAACTGATGTTGATGCTACATTTATGAGGATGAAAGAAGATGCTATGAAAAACGGTCAACTTAAGCCAGCTTATAATGTGCAGCATGGTGTAGATTCAGAATATATTACATGGCTTACAGTTGGACCACAACCAACGGATACAACTACGCTAATACCTTTCTTGAAAAGCATGGAAGAAAACTTAAAATTTAAATACTTAAAAATAGTTGCAGATGCTGGATATGAAAGTGAGGAGAACTATTCATTTATTGAAGAAAATAATCAAATAGCATTTATTAAGCCATCTAATTATGAAATATCAAAAACAAGAAAATATAAAAATGATATCGGTAAAATAGAAAACATGGATTACAATGAAGAAAAAGATTTCTACATATGCCGAAATGGTAAGCAGTTAAAGGCTGAAAATATAAAAATTAGAAAATCTAAAACAGGATATGAAAGTGAAAAGACAATTTATGTTTGTGAAGATTGCAATGATTGCACTTACAAGAGTAGTTGCATCAAAGGGAATAATTGTAAAACTCCTTTGGAAGAAAGAGTAAAAAGATTTGAAACATCAAAAAAGTTTAATCGCCAAAGAAAGTCTGATTTAGAAAGAATTCTAAGCGAAGAAGGTTGCTTGCTTAGAATGAACAGAAGTATTCAAGCAGAAGGTTCTTTTGCACAAATAAAACAAGACATGAATTTCAGAAGATTTATGTGTCGTGGGCAAAAGAATGTATTAGCAGAAAGTATACTTCTTGCAATGGCACACAATATAAATAAATTACATAGTAAAATACAAGCGGGCCGCACTGGTAAGCACTTATTTGAATTGAAGAAAGCCTCATAAGTTAAATTTTAAAAAAGCTTTTTTTCTGAGGCTTATTGAAGTGCGCCTATTTTTAGTTGATTTACATGCAAATAAAAATAACACCTAAAAAGTTAATTTATAGAATAGAAAAAGGAGCTATCGCTAACGGATTTTAATCCACTAATGCGACAGCTCCTTTTCAATTTTAAATTGTGATTATTGTTATCTATAAACTACTCTTCCTTTATGATAAATTCTTCATCTTCAAGGTCAATAATCACATTAGATCCATAACCTATTTCTCCCTTTATTATTTTTCTTGCTAAAGAGTTTTCAATTGTATTCTGAATATATCTTCTTAATGGTCTTGCTCCGTATACAGGATCATACCCTTCTCTAGCCATTAAACTTTTAGCTTCTTCAGTAACTCTTAAGCTAATGTTTCTATCCTTTAGCCTTTCTGAAACTTCCTCTAGGAAAATATCAATAATTTTCTTTATACCATTTTCTGTTAAAGGCTTAAACATTATAATATCGTCTACTCTATTTAAAAATTCTGGTTTAAATCTTAATTTCATTTCATTCATTACTCTATTTCTTATTTCTTCATCAATACTGTCCTCGCCTTTATTTTCTAGAAGGCTGCTGCTTCCTATATTGGAAGTCATAATAATTATAGTGTTTTTAAAATCTACAGTCTTACCTTTATTATCAGTTAGGCGACCATCATCTAAAATTTGTAGGAAAATATTAAATACATCATCATGGGCTTTTTCTATTTCATCAAATAGAATAACACTATATGGTTTTCTTCTAACAGCTTCTGTTAATTGTCCTCCTTCATCATATCCAACATATCCTGGAGGAGCTCCAACTAATCTAGAAACTGAATGTTTTTCCATATATTCAGACATATCTATTCTTATTATATTTTCTTCTGTATCGAATAGATTTCTTGCTAAAGTTTTGGCAAGCTCTGTCTTACCAACTCCTGTTGGCCCTAAGAATATAAAGGATCCTATCGGCCTATTTACAGCCTTTAAACCAGCCCTAGCTCTTAAAATAGCATTTGCAACTGAAGTTATTGCTTCTTCTTGGCCAATTACTCTTTTTTTCATTTCTCCTTCTAGTTTTAAAAGTTTTTCTCTTTCGCCTTCTAATAAATTAGATACAGGAATACCAGTCCATTTAGATAATACAAGTGAAATTTCTTCTTCAGTAACTTCTTCCTTTAATAAAGCTCCTTCATAATTTTCCTTTACTTCTTTTTCCTTGGCTTTTATTTCATTTTCTAATTGCGGTATTAAGCTATATTGAATTTCAGCTGCCCTATTATAATTGTAGTTTCTTTGTGCAGCTTCTAATTCTCCCTTAGCATCATCTAATTTCTCCTTTAATTCTTTTAATGCTAAAATTGATTGTTTTTCTCTTTCAAACTTAGCAGTTAACTCATCATTTTTAGCCTTTAACTCTGCTATATCTTTTTCTAAAGCATTTAATTTTTTTATTGAAGCTTCATCATATTCCTTACTTAAGGCTTCTTTCTCTATCTCTAATTGAAATAATCTTCTTCTTATATCATCTAATTCTGTTGGAAGGGAATCTATTTCTGTTCTTATCATTGAACCAGCTTCATCTACCAAGTCTATTGCCTTATCTGGTAAATATCTATCTTGTATATATCTATTTGATAATTTTACTGCAGCTACTAAGGCTGAATCGTGAATTCTAATCCCATGATGAATTTCAAACTTTTCCTTCAAGCCTCTTAAAATTGAAATTGCATCCTCAATTGATGGTTCATTAACTATAACTGGCTGAAATCTTCTTTCTAAGGCTTTATCCTTTTCTATATATTTTCTGTATTCATCAAAAGTTGTAGCTCCGATACAATGTAATTCTCCTCTTGCCAAAAGAGGCTTAATTAAATTACCTGCATCCATTGCTCCATCTGTTTTACCTGCTCCTACTATAGTATGAATTTCATCTATAAATAATATTATTTTTCCTTCACTGCTTTTTACTTCTTTTAATACAGCCTTTAATCTTTCTTCAAATTCTCCCCTATACTTAGCACCAGCTATTAAGGCTCCCATATCTAAAGAAAATATAGTTTTATCTTTTAAGCCTTCTGGCACATCTCCCTTAATTATTCTATAAGCTAATCCTTCTACTATTGCAGTTTTACCTACTCCAGGTTCTCCTATCAGCACTGGATTATTTTTAGTTCTTCTAGATAAAATTCTAACAGCTCTTCTTATTTCCTCGTCTCTACCAATAACTGGATCTAACTTATGCTTTCTAGCTAACTCTGTAAGATTAGTTCCATATTTGCTTAAAGCATCATAGGTACCTTCTGGATCCTGAGTTTCAACTCTTTGATTGCCCCTTATCTCCTTTAAAGCATTCATAAATCTTTTCTCAGTTATATCATACTTATCTAATATTCTTCTTATTTCTGCCTTTTTATTTATATCTATAATTGCAAGCATAACATGCTCAACACTTATATAAGCATCTTCAAACTTCTTGGCTATATCTTCTGCCTTTACTAATATTTCTTGGATTTCCCTTGTTGCATATACACCTGAAGAATTTGCCCCTTCTCCAAGAACTTTTGGCATTTTATTTAGTATATCTTTTAAATCAGCTTCAAGACCTTTAACATTAACCTCCATTTTGGTTAAAATATTTGGTATTAATCCATCTTCCTGTTCTACTAAAGCAGTAAATAAATGTATTATTTCAACTTGTTGATGATTGTTCCTAACAGCAATTTGACTTGCATCATTTAATGCTTGTTGAACTCTTATTGTCATCTTATCTACATTCATTTTCTCACCTCTATCATTAAATCAATTATATTTTATTCTATATTTTTATAATAATACAAAGGTCAAAGAAAGTCAAAGTTTTTTTTACATATTTTACATTTCAATTTTATAGTATATAATAATAAAAAAGTACTGAACACCTTTTTACAATTAAAAACGCACAATTTACAAGGCTAAATATCGAAACTTTTGATATTCAAAACTTGAAATATATAGAGGCGATATAATTATTATTTTTTATGTTTTTCTATAAATAAAAAAGAATTGTGCCTAAGAAAAGGAGAATATATATGAGAAGAGAATATATAACTTATTCTAATGATCTGCCTATAAAAATATCTTATGTAAATATTAAAAATTATCCTATCCATTGGCATAATGCAATTCAAATAATATATGTTTTAAAAGGTAAGATTTCTGTAAATATTGATACAGATTCCTTTGAACTATATGAAAGGGAAGTTGAAATTATTAATGTAAATGAGGCTCATAGTATATCTAGTGATGAAGATAATGAAGTCTTACTATTTTTTATAGATCCTTATTTTTTTGAAAAGTATTATAAGGATATAAATAATGTTTTCTTTTATACAGGTTCTACAGATGAGGGTCCTCAAGAAGGTGAAGAATATTTAATTCTTAAAGAACTTCTATCTAAACTCCTATGTGAAGTAGTTCAAAAAATAGAAGATTATGATGAAGAGGTAGAAACTATTTTAGTCGAACTTTTATATCATTTAATAAATAATTTTCACTATCTTACTTATGAAAAAGAAGAATTAAAAGAAAAAACAGAGCAACTAGCAAGATATCATAGAATTTCTAAATATATTTTTAATAATTATGATACAAATATAACCCTACAAGATATTGCTAAAAAGGAATTTTTAAGTCCAGATTATTTATCTCATGAAATTAAATATGCAACCGGATATAGCTTTACAGATTTAGTAAACTTGACTAGAGTTGAAGAGTCGGTCAAATTACTTCTAGATACAGACTTAAGTATATCTGATATTTCTGATGAAGTAGGCTTTTCCCATGTTAGATATTTAAATAAAAATTTTAAAATATATTATAATTGCACTCCGCTTCAATTTAGAAAAAAGTATAAATTAAGTGAAAAAGAATTTGAGGAAGCAAAAAGATATGAAATTTTGGATTTAAAAAATGCCTTAGAAAATCTTTCAAGCGATTTAGAAGACTATGAAAGATTTAATTATGAAAATAAATTATGGACTATTCATATAAATATGGATGATAGTGTAGGATTATTTAATACAGAGTATAGGGAAATTATTAACTTAGAGGATGCCTTTGATTTATTGTTGGAAGACAATAAAGATATACTTGAAGAAATCCAAGAAGAACTTCACTTCAGCTATGCAAGACTTAATAATATGTTTTGTAATGATATGGGAGTTTTCCCTAAATCAGATTTTTATAATTGGAATAAGGCCAAAAGTGTTATAGAATTTCTTGATTCTATAGATTTATATCCATTAATATTAATTGATAATCCAAACTTCACTTTAGAAAAATATATTCAAATTATCCAAAGCTTTCTAGAATATTTTAACGAAATTGATTATATAGATATTTCAAACTTTAAATTTCAATTTACAAATATAATATCTAAAGATATTAAGGCTGGCTTAATAGATTTTATTAGTTCTAATTACAATATAGATATTATAGAAAATGATTTTATCTCTGTCAAAAGTTTAAATAAAATATATGATACCATTTATATGCTTCCTTTTATCATCCATAATACTATTTTTCAAAAGAACTCCTTAAACTTTTTAAGGGCCTATGATGTATTAGAGAAAGAAGCAAGGCTTACAAATGAAGTTTTTATAGGAGCCCCTGGTATTGTAAATGATATGAATATAAGAAAACCATCTTACTATGCTTACTATTTTTTAAGTAAGCTTGGAGAGGAAATAGTTTTATTAGAAGATGGCTGCATTGTAACTAAAGATGAAGATGGATATTGTATACTTTTATATGCTTATAATGAAGATATTACAGAGCTTAAGGATTATGATAAAATCTTTAAAAAAAGAGGAACTAAAAACATATATAAAAAACGCATATCCTTAAATATACAAAACATAAAAACTAATTCAAGAATTATCACATATGAAGTAAGCGAAAAGGTAGGTTCATCCTATAACTACTGGTTGTCTATGGGATCTCCAGATAGATTAAATAAGGAAGAAAAAGAAATTCTACACAAAGCTTCCTTCCCAAAAATAGAGTTTAAATATTCAAAGAAAAGTCCAATTTTAAATATTATTACTGAATTAAAAGGATATTCAGCTAAATTGATATATATTAAAAAAGCAAGATAGTAGCAGTTAGGAGTGTGGAGTTTTGAGTGTAAAGTGTGGAGTTTGAAGTGTGAAGTTTTAGCATGGTTATTTTATAGCAGAAATGTACTTATACTGCATTAATTTTGATAATTAATACTTTTTTACTTTTTCCAACTTATAATAAATCTCTTAATTGTACCTTAAATAGAACATTTAAATCAATGCTTTCAGCTCCTTGTATATATATAATTTAAATATAAGATTAATTAAAAAGGAGTTGTAATTATGAGAGGACTTTTCTTTTCTCCTAGAATATTTTATAAATTTTCTATATTTAGTATATTTTCATCTATGTTTAATAGAAATTAACATAAAAATTACCCCTAGGAAAGATAGGCTTAACAAACTATCAACAACTAGGGGTAAATTTATTTTTTATTTATTTATCTTCTTTCAATTTCATTGCTAGTCCAAAATATTTTAAGGATTCTCTTGTTTCTCCTAATTTATAATACATTTCAGCCATATCCAAATATCTTTTATATTTTTCTTCTTTATTTGAAAATTTCAATAGTGAATCTAAAGATAAGTTCATATAAATTTCTGCCTGATCATACATTTCTTGTTTTTGAAGTATCATTCCCTTTAAATAATAAGCTTTTTCTATTTCTATAATATCATCACTTTCAATGGCACAATTTAAAGCTATATCTATTATCTCAAATGCATATTCATATTCTTCATTGTCATATAGTGTTTTCACGCAGTTATTTAAAAACTTCACATATTCATTTTTATTTTCCTTAGGAAATAATTTAATTCCTTCTTTAATTTCATTTAACCCTTTTTCTTTATCTTTTATAGCAAAAAAACATTTTCCATTTTCACCTTTTGCTATTGCTAAATCCATTAAATTATCTCTTTTATAAAAATATGAAAGGTTAACGTATTTTTCTTTTCCTTCATTATTAATTAGTATATTAATTCTTGCAAAGGCGTGATATAAATCTCCCTTTTTATCATTATCTTCAATATTATCAATATATCTTATAGCTTCGTTTAAAGAATTATAAGCCTTTTCTAAACTACTAATATTTAAATAAGATATTCCCTGCTTATAACAAATATAAGAATACTTATCTATATCTAACTCTTTTTTCTCTGTAAGCAGCGGCTTTATTCTTTCATAATAGTTGATTGCTTCAGAATATTCTTTAGTACTATAAAAGAATTCAGCCATATCAGTATAGTAAATAATAGTATTATCTGGAGTGTTATTCTTTTGATATAAATCATAGTATTGCGATACTATAGAATGTATATTTTCAACTTTACCTTTTTCAACATAATAATTAAATAATATATGAGTAAATTCAAAAGCCAAATCATCATATGAATATTCTAAAGCATAATTAATATTATTCTTTAATGCTTCTTCTTTTTCTTCTATTGCATTTGTCTTTATAAATTCAAGATTAGAAATTAACTGTTCTTTAACATCGCTTACTAAGTAATCATAATCTATGTTGAGTTTTTTTGAAACATACTCCAAAATATCCTTATCAGCTTTTATTTTTCCGTTTTCTATACAACTCATTTTGGATATTGATACTTTATCTCCACATAATTCTTTTAAAGTTACTCCATGATATATTCTAATTCTTTTAATCTTCTCTCCAGTTGATAATATCTCCATTAATCTCCCCCGCCTGGATTAATTCCTAAGGATTCCCATTTCCTTAAAAATATTTATCCCTTCATCTAAATATTTAGCAGCTTCTATATCTCTTTTATTATCAATATAGAATTTTCCAATCATTATTGCAATCTGCCCAGCTTGTTGATATAAACCATTTGTTTTAGCTATTTCATATGTATTTAATAAAGTATATTCAGCATCTTTTAGTTTATCATTTATCATATGAATTCTATACCACAATATATTAATTTCAACTAAATGCTCAAAATCTTCATCTTTTAGATATTGCTTAATTTCATTTAATAATTCTTCACATTTTTTAATATCTTTTATTTTAATATAATTTTCACACATATTTATTAAAGTGGATATTAGTTTTTCATCTTTTCTTCTAATTCTTATTTCCTTAGCAATCTCATAATGCTTAAAGGATTCTTCAATATTTTCAAATCTATAGAACAGTTTTCCTAAATTATTTTCTATTTCGGAAATATTATTTAATTCTTCCAGTTCTTTATATACTTCTAAACTTTTTTGAGAATATTTTATAGCGTTTGATAAGTCTCCTTTAGCATTGTATTCTTCAGAAATTAATAATAATGTTTTTGCATATTCTTCTTTATTGTTAACTTGTTCAAATTTACTTTTTGCTAAAAAAGAATAATCCATGGCTTTCTTTATATTTTCAGTTATATAATAAGATTCAGCCATATAATAATAAATTTCCCCAAGTAACGAATCATCTCCTATATTATTATCTAAGTATACCTTTTCTGCTTGTCTTAAATAACTATTAGCAGAATGATATGCTTTTAACTTTAAAGTTATCTTACCCAAATTTAGGAAGGTATTTATTATTTCCTCATGATTATTATTTTTAATAAAAATTACATTTGCTGATAAGAAAAATTGCTGAGCTAAAGTAAGTTCGCCTTTAGCCATATATATCTGTGCTCTTATATATAGTATTTTTGCTTTCCTATAATCTAAATTGTACTTTTCAACATAATATAATGCATTTTCAATATATTTTTCTCCAGAAAAATAATCTCCTGCTAAAATATATGCTTCTGCCATTTGTTCATAATAAATACTTATCTTCTCAGCTTGAGTTTCTTCTGACTCCATAAGATATTCAACAGAAGTTTGAAGTTCCTCTGCTAAATACTCTAATAAATCCATAGAGGGATTTGATCTTCCTGATTCAACTAAGCTTATTTGCCCAGGTGTAATTCTATCCCCAGCTAGATCTTTAAGAGTCATATTTAATTCTTTTCTTCTTCTTTTTATCTTTTCTCCTAATGCAAGAATCTCCATTAACACTCTTCCTTTTCATTCACATAAATTCTTAATATCTCGATATTTATTTTACATAATTATATCATAATTTTACAGATTTATATAGTTATTCTTACTTTTGTATTAAGATATTAGAGTTTTTTCGTCAAATTTTAGTATAAATAAATAAATTTTTTTATGTTTTTTGTCATTTATTTAGTTGATTTCATTATAAAAAAAACAATTTACAATAAGTAAGCTCAAAAGCCTTTCTTAATTGTAAATTGTTTTTTTATATTACATTCACATTTTTTATCTTTATTTTATATATTCCATTATTGCATCATATGCGTCTTCAGCCATATTAGCTGCTTTCCTTCCCATTTTTTTGATACTTCTTTGTTTTTTTCTATCTAATTGTGGATACATCATAGCACTTACTGCCACCCCTAATACTGCACCTGTTACAATAGTTTTCATAGTTTTCATAATATCACCTCATAATAATATTTTTTTAATTTTTCATATTCTTATTATTAGTAATATTTTTTTCTTTAACCATTGAAATTATTGGTAAGGTGCTTCTTAGTTTAACTAATATCCTTTATATATTCTAACACCTTTTTTTGTTTCTCAATATTAAGTTTTGTAAGAAGTCTATTAATCTCTAAAAGAAGATCCTTATCTTCTTTAATTTCGACTGTTTCTTCTAATTTATTCTCATTGCTTGATTTAGCTACAATAATTTTATCTTCCTTATTATTAGTAATACTTATTATCTCTCTTTTTATATTTTCATTTTCAACAAATAAAAGATTATTAGATAACCATTTATCTACTACTTTATTTGAAATAATAGATAATTTTTCTTTACATTTTTCATCTGCCAATTCATTAAAAATATCTCCAGTATGACTATCAACCTTAACAAAAATCACTTCTATGCCTAATTTCATTAATTCGTTCATCTTATTATAATATCTAATGGATGATTCTTCTCTTCTTTCCCAGAAACCTGTGGCATGATGGGCAATTCCTTCATAATCATGGAATATTACAACTTTCTTATCCCTTTTATACAAAGCATATTCAACAGCTTTAATTGCAGCTTCTAATTCTCCAGCAATCTGCCTAATATTACTTTGGGAGCTATCTGCTGATACTCCACTTTCAATATACTCCACCACATTATTTCTAACAGCAACTAAGCCGTATGCATATTTTTTAGAGCTTACACTATAACTTCCATCTACATAAACATGCAAACAATCCTCTGGATAATTATCTACACCTTTTTTAAAGATTTGACTTCCTTTATTTAAAAAGTTCTCAGCTTCTTTTATATCTTCAAAACTTTTATACTTTGCTCCCTTAACCCCTTTAACATATTTCAAACATTCGTCCCAGGTCTTAACTATTAGATTTTCTATTTTCTTATCATTTTCGAAATCATATCCTTCTTTTATAGCATAAACTTTCTTTCCCATAATATCTTCCTCTCTTTATAATGTACAATATACATTATTTTAGATTGTTGAAATTTCTTCTATAAACCTATATATTTTTTCTACATTCCTTGCACCAGTTAAATTTACAGCATATTCTACTAAAGTTTTTAAAGTTATTATTATATCATTCTTTCCTTGCCAATTTTCTAATATAACCACTATTGGAACATCATCTATTAATTTATTTAAGGTAAAAATTATAACTCCTATATCATCAATATTTCCTATAAAAGGTATATTATCTGGAATTATATCTGTTGGAAAAGATATATAAGCTATTGCAGCTGAAATTACTAATTTTGTTTTAATTGGAACTCTTTTATCTTTAAGTAATCTATAAATTAAAGCCAGCATATCAGGTATTATAAACAAGTATTCCTTAAAAGGCTTTATCTTTTCTGGTAATTTGTTCTCAAATATTCTTCTCCCCTTTGTATAGATATCCTCTACTTTTGCTACTTCCTTAATTTCTTCTTCATAATCTTCTTCCTCTGCTTCTTCTAACAGCTTTACATCCTCTTCCTTATTATCTTTTTTTAAAGTTCCTTCTATTGATATTTCAATGTTATTAGCTTCTACATATAAAGTATCTTCATTTACATTTATATTAGTAACATCAAAATCAACATATGGTACATCTTTTAAAATATATTTTAAATCAATTATTACTTTCCCATCTAAATATTTTATTCCTTTTTCTTCAATAGCCCTTAAAGCAAATTTTAAAGCTGCCTTTCTTATAAAGGATATAATTTTAATTTTGGAAAGCTTAAAATCCACTAATTCTCCCTCAATAATTCCATTATCTACTCTTTTTAATTTCACACTCCCTGTAAAGTCCACTGTTACTATCTTTTTAAAACTTCCCTTAATTATAATATTCTCATTAATATCTATTTCAGAAACTTTTAATCCTTCTACTTTAACAAATTCATTTATAATACTTAATAAATCTTTCCCTTTTAAACCAATTTTAACTTCTGATATATTCATTTTCCCCTCCAAATTGTTAATATTCTATTTAAATTTCTACAGGAATTATTTAATCATTAATATTATTATAATGTATTTTTTAAAATAAAAAACTTTAATTTTAAAAAAATATAACGGGGACTAGCCCCGTTATATTATAATATCAAAATTTTCAGCTCAATGAAAATCCCCCAAAATTGTCAATTGTCCATTGTCAACTATTCCTTACTCTTTAGGGTAAGGAACAAGATGAACTCCTTTTATCCCTATTCTTTGTAACCTTTTCATTTCTTCTTCTGCATCTTGGTATTTTTTATAATATCCAACACATACTCTCCAACCTTCTCTTGTTGGAATTTTTCTATTCATTTTAGGTATGTCTAATAGTACTTTATCTACAAATGCTAAGCAAGCCTTAGCAACCATATAACCATACTTTTTACTATCAAAGTTCTTTTCTACTTCTTCATTTGATAAAAATTCAGCTTCTATAATTACAGCCGGCATATTAGTTTCCCTTAATTCAATATAGCTGGCTTCCTTTATCCCTCTATCCTTAGATCTTAAGTTTGCAACAATCTCAGCTTTTATAAGACTTGCCAGTTCTTCTGCCTTGCTTCCTTTTTCATATATAAAAACTTCTGTTCCAGTTACTAAAGGATCAACAAAGGAATTCATATGAAAGCTTATAAAATAATCTGCTCCCCAATCATTTGCTATTTTAGCTCTATCTTTATAACTTAAATAAACATCAGATGCTCTTGTCAGTAAAACTGTTTCACCATTCTTCTCTAATAATCTCATGGCTTCATAGGCAGCTTCTAAATTTATATCTGCTTCTCTTCTATTGTTTTTTCCAACTGCTCCAGCATCACATCCGCCATGACCTGCGTCTAGTACCCACTTTGCCAAGCTTTTTCCTCCTTATTAAAGTGCTATGTAAAATCATATTCCATAATTCAGTATATTAATTTTACTTTTACTTGGTTACAAATTAAAAAATTAACACTTCTAAGAAGGAAATAGCAATCTTTACAATTGTCAATTATCCATTTTATTTAAGATATCCTTATATTAAAATACCGGAAGCACAGACCCATTATAATTATCTTCTATAAATTTTTTAACTTTATCTGAAGTCAAAATTTTTGTTAAATCTTTAATTTTTTGACTATTTTCATTTCCTTTTTTTACAGCAATAACATTATGATATTTTTTTGAAGCTTCTGTAGTAGCATCTTCTAAATATAAAGCATCCTTTGCTGGACTTAAACCTGCTTCTAAGGCATAGTTACCATTAATAACTGCTATAGCTACTTCTTCTAAAACTCTTGGTAGTTGAGCTGCCTCTAATTCTTCAAATTCAAGATTTTTTGGATTTTCCACAATATCCTTAGGTGTAACTAATTCTGCTTCTTTAAGCTTTATCAATCCTGCACTTTCTAATAATCTTAATGATCTTGCTTCATTTGATGGATCATTTGGAACTGCCACCCTAGCTCCATCTTTTAGCTCATCTAAGCTTTTAATATTAGCTGAATATATTCCTATTGGTTCTAAATGAACTCCTTTAGTATAAGTTAAATCATATCCTTTTCCTTCATTTGTCTCCTCTAAATAAGGAATAGTTTGAAAGTAATTTGCATCCAAGTCTCCATCAGCTAAAGCTGTATTTGGAGTAACATAATCTGTATATTCTATTACTTCTACTGTATAGCCCTTAGCTTCAAGATCTGGTTTTATTGCATTTACTATTTCTGCATGAGGTACTGGTGTAACCCCGATTTTTATTGTTTTATCTTCTTCTTTTGCTTTATTTCCTTCTGAAGCACCTGCATTTCCACAACCTATTAATCCTATTGATAATATACCTGTTAATAATAATGAAAGAATTCTTCTTTTTCTCATTTATAATACCTCCTAAAATTTTAGATTATTCAAGAATTTAATAAAAATGCACTTGAGAATAAACCTCAAGTGCATAAAAACACAGAAAATTTATTCCCTTATCTCTCAGCTACAGCTGCAGGATTTAGCACCAAACTAACAAGAGTTACTTTTCTCTTATTATAGGTTGCCGGGTTTCATAGGGCCAGTCCCTCCACCTCTCTTGATAAGAAAGAAAATATTTAGTTTTATATATTATTAAAATGATGGGATTACTGAACCAGCATATTTTTCTTCAATAAATTTCTTAGCTGTTTCTGATGTTAAAGCTTCTGTTAAAGCTTTAATTTTTTCATCATTTTCAGTTCCCTTTCTAACTGCTAATACATTTCTATAATTTTCTGCTGCTTCTGCATCCTTATCTTCTAAAACTAAAGCATCTTTTGCTGGATTTAAATTAGCTTCTAAAGCATAATTACTATTTATTACTGCTAAATCAACTTCTTCTAATACTCTTGGTAATTGAGCTGCTTCAAGTTCTTCAAATTCTAAATTTTTAGGATTTTCAGTAATATCCTTAACAGTAACTAATTCACCATCTGCAATTTTTATTAAGCCTGCTTTTTCTAATAATCTTAAAGCTCTTGCTTCATTTGATGGATCGTTAGGAACTGCTACTCTAGCTCCTTCTTTTAATTCATCTAAATTTTTAATTGTATTTGAATATGCTCCCATTGGCTCTAAGTGAATAGCTTTTGTATAAGTTAAATCTAGACCTTTTCCTTCATTTGTTTCATTTAAGTATGCTATATGTTGGAAGTAGTTTGCATCTAAATCTCCATCTGCTAAAGCAGTGTTTGGAGTAACATAATCAGTATATTCTACGATTTCAAGAGTATATCCTTTAGCTTCAAGATCTCCTTTTATTGCATTTAATATTTCTGCATGAGGTACTGGAGTAGCCCCTACTGTTATTGTTTTATCTTCTCCACCAGTTGTTGTTTTTTCATCTGAAGCTTTAGTTTGTCCACATCCTATTAATCCTAAAGCTAAAACTCCTGTTAATACTAATGATAATATTCTTTTTCTTTTCATATATATTGCCCCCTTAAATTTATTATTTTTTAATTTATTAGTTTATTATTAAGATAATTTTTTATATAAATTATTACCTAAAGATTGTAAGCCTTGAACTATTATAATTAATAGTATTACTGTTACAATCATTACATCAGTTTCATATCTTTGATAGCCATATCTTATAGCTACATCACCAAGTCCGCCTGCACCCACTGATCCAGCCATTGCAGAATATCCAATTATATTGATTACGGTTAATGTTAAACCTGATATTATGGAAGGAACTGCCTCCTTTATCATAACTTTAAAAATTATTTGTGCATTTGAAGCTCCAAAGCTTTTTGCTGCTTCTATAACGCCTGGATCAACTTCCTTTAGGGATGCTTCTATTATTCTTGCAACAAAAGGTGCTGCTGCTATTGTTAGTGGAACTATTGCAGCTGCTGTTCCTGTTGATCTTCCAACAATTGTTCTTGTTAAAGGAATAATAACTACTATCAAAATTATAAAAGGAAAACTTCTTAAAACATTTATTATCGCGTCTAAAATTTGATATACTGTCCTATTTTCCTTTAAGCCTTTAGGTGAGGTTAAAACTAATATAATTCCTAGTATTGAACCTAAAATTACTGCAAATAATGTAGAGAAAAATACCATTACAATGGTGTCATATATGGCTGGTAATAAAATTTCTGACATTAGTTAATCACCTCCAAAATTATATTTTTCTTTTCTAAATACTCTATAACCTTAATTTGATCTTTTTCATCTATATTTATTACTAAACTTCCAAGAACATTGTCTCTAAATTTCTCTAATTTTCCCCAAACTATTGAAAAATCAACATCTAGCTCCTTTGCCATTTTTGTTATAAGAGCATTTTCTGAGGAATTGCTTGGGAAAAATAATCTAATATTTACACCTTCATTAGGTAGAAGCTCGTCCTCATCATCTCCAAGAAATTTCTTTAATGAAAGTCCTGGATTTAAGAATAAATCTTCCGCCCTTCCTTCAGCTTTTACTATTCCACCTTCTAATAAAGTAACTCTTTCACATACTTCCTTAACAACTTCCATTTGATGAGTAACTACTACGATTGTAATTCCTAATTCCTTATTTATCTTTAATAAAAGTTGTAATATATCCTTTGTAGTTTTTGGATCTAATGCTGAAGTAGCTTCATCACAAAGAAGAATTTTTGGTTCTAGAGCTAAAGCCCTTGCAATTGCAACCCTTTGCTTTTGACCACCACTTAAACTTGTTGTTTTTTCATTTGCTTTTTCTGAAAGACCAACCAAGCTTAATAATTCATTTACTCTTTTTTCTATTTTTTCTTTTTGATATTTCTTATAACCTAGAGACTTTTTCCCTTCTTTACTACATTCCTCTTTATACTTTTTATATTCTTCTTCATATCCCCAAACTTCTAAAGGTAGTGCTACATTTTCAAAAACAGTTTTTCTTTTTAAAAGATTAAAGCTTTGAAATATCATTCCTAAATCTTTTCTAAATTCTCTTAATCTATACCCTTTTAATTTTTCAACTTCTTTTCCATTAACTTTTATTGTTCCTTTATCATAGGCTTCTAAACCATTTATACATCTTAAAAGAGTTGATTTTCCTGCTCCACTATGACCTATAATTCCATATATTTCGCCTTCTTTTATATGTACAGAGACATTCTTTAATACTTCTGTATTATTAAAACTTTTGCTTAAATTAGTAATTTCAATCACAAATTGGTCCTCCTTTTATAGTTTGGCAATCAAATAATTTAAGAAAATAAAAACTGCACTCAAGAATAAATCCTAAGTGCAGCATAAGTCACATTCAAATTTACTCTCTCATCTTTCAGCCAAAGCTGCAGGATTTAGCACCAAACTAATAGAAAATAGACCTTATGCTTTTGCATAAAGTAATAACCTTCTATTAAAGGTTGCTGGGTTTCACAGGGCCAGTCCCTCCACCACTCTTGATAAGATAACGTATTTCATATTTAATTGTTTGTTGTTATTTATATTACTATCTGGAAATAAATTTGTCAATAAAAATTTTAAAACTTTTATTTTAAATCATTAATAAGCTTCTATATCACAGCAATTAGTAAGTGTTTTTTCATTTTAAATATTAATCTTTGAACTAATAAAAAGTGCGAATATAAATTAACAAAGATAAAGAGAATTATGTGAAATAAACATCTCCTTTTATCTAGCCTTTATATTCGCACTTTAATTATATTACATCAAAAAAACTTAATTGATCTCTTTCTGGAAGACCTTCTAAACAACCAAATTTTCTTAATAACTCTACTGCAGAATTACCAACCCTATCTCTTTTCTTTAAGTCTTCTATTGAACTTATTGGAATTCCACTATTAACAGCACTATATATAGCTTCAGCAGCTACATTTCCCATACCTGCTATACTATTAAGAGGTGGTCTTAAAGCCCCATCTTCAATTTTGAACTTTGTAGCGTGAGATTTATATAAATCAATTGGCAGGAAGCTTAAGCCCCTTTCATACATTTCTAAAACTATTTCTAAATCATCATACATATCCTTATCTTTAGGAGCTGCATCATTACCTAAATCTTCAATCTCCTTCATCTTTGCCTTTACTTTTTCTTTTCCGAAAATCATATATTCTGCATCAAAGGCCTTTGCCCTTATAGTGAAATATGCACAATAATAAGCAATAGGTATATGAACCTTAAACCAAGCTATTCTAAAGGCCATCATTACATAAGCAGCTGCATGGGCTTTAGGGAACATGTATTTTATCTTTCTACAAGAGTCTATATACCATTCAGGCACATCATTTTCCCTCATTAGTGCTTCATATTCAGGCCACTTTGGATCTTTTAAAGCCTTCCCTTTACGAACAAGTTCCATAATTTTAAATGCAGTATTTGGCGGAAGACCTTTTTTAATCAAGTAAACCATAATATCATCTCTTGTACATACGGCTTCACTTATACTTGTTACTATTCCTGTATCAATTAGGTCTTTAGCATTTCCTAACCAAACATCAGTACCATGTGAAAGCCCTGATATACATAAGAGATCTGAGAAGGTCTTTGGCTTTGTATCAACAAGCATTCCCCTAACGAACTTAGTACCAAACTCAGGAACTCCAAAGGTTCCTACCTGAGAATTTATCTGCTCTGGTGTTACTCCTAAAGCTTCTGTAGATGAAAATATAGACATAGTTTCCTTATCATCTAAAGGTATAGTTTTAGGATCTACTCCAGTTAAATCCTGAAGCATTCTTATTACTGTAGGATCGTCGTGACCAAGTATATCAAGCTTTAGTAAGTTTTGATCTATTGAGTGATAATCAAAGTGGGTTGTAATAATATCTGAATTAGGGTCATCAGCTGGATGTTGAACGGGACAAAACTCAAATATTTCTCTTCCCTTTGGAACTACTATAATTCCACCTGGATGCTGTCCAGTTGTTCTCTTTATTCCTGTACAACCTTTTGATAATCTCAACATTTCTGCCTTATTAACATTTACATTTCTTTCTTCAAAATATTTCTTAACATATCCAAAGGCTGTTTTTTCTGCTACTGTACCAACTGTTCCAGCCTTAAAGGTTGTTCCTTTACCAAAGATAACTTCAGTATATTTATGTGCTTTTGCTTGATATTCTCCTGAAAAGTTTAGGTCTATATCTGGTTCCTTATCTCCATTAAAACCTAAAAAGGTTTCAAAAGGTATATCCATACCATCTTTTGCAAGTTTTTCACCGCATACTGGACAATCTTTATCAGGTAAGTCAATTCCATTATTACAGCCATAATCTGTAAAATCTGAATACTTACATTTAGGACATCTATAGTGAGGAGGCAAAGCATTAACCTCTGTTATCCCTGTCATATAAGCAACAATAGATGAACCAACGGAACCTCTTGAACCTACCAAGTATCCATCTTCATTTGACTTCCACACCAGTTTTTGGGCAATTATATACATCACCGAGAAACCATTTTTTATAATAGAATCTAGCTCTTTATCTAATCTTGCTTGAACTATTTCTGGTAATGGATCGCCGTATAATTCATGAGCCTTTCCATAGGCAATATCTTTAATGGTCTGCTCACATCCATCTATATATGGAGTAGCTTTTTCTGGAGATATTGGACTAATCTGCTCACACATATCTGCAATTTTATTTGTATTTTCTACTACTACTTCATAAGCCTTATCTTTTCCTAGATACGAAAACTCTTTAAGCATTTCATCTGTAGTTCTTAAATAAAGTGGAGCTTGATTATCAGCATCCTTAAAGCCTTGCCCTGCTTCAATTATACGTCTATATATTTCATCTTCTGGATCTAAGAAGTGAACATCCCCAGTTGCTACTACAGGTTTATTTAACTTTTCTCCTAAATCAACAATCTTTCTATTAATTTCTTTTAAATACTCCCTGTCAGGAACCTGCTCAGTCCTAATTAAATATTCGTTATTATCTAAAGGCTGGATTTCTAAATAATCATATTCCTGTGCTATTGCTTCAATTTCTTCATCAGACCTTCCAAGTAATATTGCTTGATAAAGCTCTCCTTCACTGCAGGCACTACCTATGATTAAGCCTTCTGAGTACTTTTTGAACATACTCTTTAAAATACGAGGTTTTTTATAGAAATAATCTAAATGTGAATAAGATACCAATTTATATAAATTCTTTAAACCTACATAATTCTTTGCAAGTATTATTGCATGATAAGTTTTAAGCTTTTTAAATTCTTCCTTCTTAGCTATTTCATCTGAGGCATATTTATCTATGTCATCAAGAGTTTTTACTCCTCTTTCCTTTAACATGTCTATCATCACATTAAACACCTTAACAGTTGTGTCAACGTCATCTAAGGCTCTATGGGCAACTTCTACCTTAATACCTAAGTGCTTAGCTATTCTTCCTAGTTTATAGGTCTTATATTCTGGAAATAATTCCTTTGCTAAGGCTAAAGTATCTATGAAGGTATAATCAAATTCATAACCTAAAACTTTTGCATTCTGCTTTAAGAAACCAACATCAAATTCAGCATTATGAGCAACTAAAACACTTCCTTCGATAAAATCTAATATTTTAGGGAAGATTTTATCAATAGTCTCTGCATCTTTTACCATATCATCAGTTATGTTAGTTACTTCAACAACCTTTGCTGGAATAGGCTTTTCAGGGTTTACAAAGCAGCCAAATTTATCTATTACCTTACCATCTTTAACCTTCATAATACCTATTTCAGTTATTTTTTCCGTAACAGCAGAAAAACCTGTTGTTTCTAAATCTAGTACACAATAGGTTGTATCAATAGACTGTCCCATAGAATTCGTTACAGATGGCTTTTTATCTGGTGCTAAATAAGCTTCAACTCCATAAATAACCTTCATATCTGGATTATTTCTTCCTAAAAGTTTATGAGCTTCTGGAAAGGATTGAACAACTCCATGGTCTGTTATTGCAATAGACTTCATCCCCCAGCTCATGGCTCTCTTAATTAAATCAGTAGCACTAGTTACTCCATCCATTTGACTCATTTGAGTATGCATATGAAGCTCTACTCTCTTAACTTCTGCAGTATCCATCCTAGTGGCCTTTTTAATGGCTTCTGCCTCTAGTATAGTATTAGCAATTATTTCAACTTCTCCAGAAAAACTGCTATAGCCTGCATTACCAAGAAGCTTTACTGCCTTTGTCTTTTTCAATCTTGAAAATACCTCGTCACCTTCCCCTGGTTTTACAAAAGCCTTACAGGTGATTGAACTTGATCCATCATATAAATCAAAAGAAACTAATAATTTTCCACTTCTTAATTCCTTTGCATCTATATTCGATATTTCACCTTGTATAACAACTCTTCCTTCATTTGGTGTTATATCAGTAATCTTAATTACAGGATCCTTTATATTTCCATTTCTACCTAGTATCAATAGTGAATTCTTATTTTTACTGTCATTTTCTGCTTTTGCTTCTTGATTAATTTCTGGAACAAGCTTAACTGGCGTTGCATTATTATTGTTATTATTTTGTTTTGCCTGAACATCCTTTTGAATAATGACTTTTTCTTTAATTAAGTTGTTTTCCTTTAACTTAATTAGCTCTTCTTCGCTTACGTCATCAATAAAATTAATTTTATATGTTTTTCCGTATAAAGCTTTTAATGAATCCTGAATTTTTTTATCATATTTTAATTCCCTAAGCATTTCAGAAATAACCATTTTAAAACTAAAATTAAGACAAATATCATTAATTTCTAATTTACAATTATTTATTGCAGCTTTTAAGAAAGGGTGTTTAATTGATAAAAAGTCTAGAACTTCCTTAACTCTATCTTCTATTGATCTTTCAAAGGAAGCTTCAGTATAATTTATTATAATTTTTGAATCATTTAGGGCAAATCTTTCTTTAATGAAATTGTTAAAAGATTCTATTTCTCCAATCTCAATATATTTATCACAGCTTAATTTCATTTCAAGAGTTTTAGTCTTTTTTCTTAAAGTAACTCCCTCAATTACTGCTGTGTTTATATTCCCCCCCAAGGCATAGTCACTAAAAATTTCACTTATTTTTTTCATGTTATTTCTTAACCTTTCTCTGCAAATTTTTAGCATACTAATATTATACTAGATAGCCTTAAAATTTGCTATGTAAGAATTATGACATAATTTTATTTATATAGAATTTAAATGTTTAAAAATATCTTTTCTTCAATTTATCTTATATATTTTACTTGTCCTATTTAATAAAAAACCCCAACTCATAGAATATCTATGATTGGAGTTTATGTTAATATTTTAATTATTTAATATTTATATTTAAGTTATCAAAAGTAATTGCATTTATTGAGCTATTGCCATTTTCATAGTAGGAAATAGATATTTTATCCTTTTCCTTAGTTAAAGGTGTTTCTTTTGATAGCCCCTGAGATACAATAATTAATTTTTCAGGATATTCTACAGTTGTAATATAAAATACCAATTCATTTTGAGATATAATACTTCCAATTCTATCAACTGTTAGAGTTTCCTTTTTAGCATTTCCATTAGCCTCTATATCTGTAGTATTTTTATTTCCATTGTTTAATGCAGTAATATAATTATTGTAAGTTTCTTCAATATTATTACCTACACCTACAATATTATAATTTTCTACATTTACCATTGCATATTGTTTTATTAACCCCTCATTATCTTTTAATGGAATAAAATATGTTGCTTCATTATTTACATTTATTAAATATGGGAAACTTGCACTATATCCTAAGTTTTGAACCTTTCCTTCTGCTGAACTCATTGCAGCATTTTCTGTTGCACCTGAATTTTTATAGAAGGTCTTCTCTCCAGTTACACTATTTACAAGCATAAAGCCTACACTTGAATTATCAACCCCTACACTTGTCATACCTGTATAGTAATAGCATATATCATCTATATAAATAATTCCTGTACCATTGGTTGTTTCTAATTTATTAGTTTTAGAGAAATTCCAAAAACCATGGATATATTTTCCCCACCACTCAATTTGCTTTACCATTAGGTCAATAGGTTGAACTCTATCAATCCATTCAGGTATTTTACTAATATCATCATAATATGTGCTTTCTCCTGTTTGTGCATCTACAAGAACTATTCCTATAACTTTTTCACTTCTTATTCCTACCCCTTTATCATAGGCTGTTACTATCCAATAAGGTCTGCCTTCATCATCTATCTCAAAGGAATAATCAGTAAAACCAACTGTTTTTATATTCTTATAAATATGTCTTTTTATATCATCGCCAAAGTAAGCTCTTTTTGAATATTTTAATTTTAAAGCTTGTCCATTAAGTTCTGTCACTAACTTTACATCATTTAATGAAGTTGCATTAACCATTACATAACCTTCAGTTCCTCTATTTTTAAGCCAAGCAAAAATACCAGAAGGCTCTAAGGGAGCAACATAATATAGTTTATCTCCTACTTGCTGTAAAGTCATATCTCCCAAATCAGTCCTCGACCCTAAGGAAGGAATTTGTCCAACTTCCTTATCTGCAACACGGATAGCATATTCCTCATCAATAATTGGAATATTTTTCAACTCTATTTCTTTAACATTATCTACAAACTCTTCCGTTTTAACATCACCAGCTAGCGCTCTATATTTTTTTGCACTAACCATTTTTGAACTTGCTAAATTAACCCCCAAAGCTATTATTATCACTAATATTAATAAGCTAAATAAAGTCTTTGAAATTTTTTTATTCTTCTTAACGCTTGCTTCATCATTAACATTTTCTTTAATAGAAGCATAATAAATTGCAGGAATTAATAATATTATTCCAACTAAAATTACTATAGCATTAAATAAAAATTTTATATTTAATACAGGCATAATGAAGTAATATATAAACCATATTAAAATAAGTAATAATATCCCTAATAATAGTCCGATTTTCTTTTTCATTTAAATACCCCCGTAAAAACAATTCACAATGTACAATTCATAATTTGCAATATTAGAATTATGAATTGTAATATTTTGCAATGCAAAATATTACTTAACTATAGTTCTAAATACTGTTACTGTAAAATTAGTATCACTCCACTTTCCTCTAACTTCATAAATATATTCTCCCTTTTGATCTGGAAGTTTTATAGTATTCATCTTCTTATAAGCTTCTATTTTTTCACTAGTTTCATTTTCTGAATCTCCTACATTCCATCTTGTCAAAATTATTTCTGGAGGAGCCTTTTCAAAAATTATATTAATTTCATCATTAGCTTTTGCTTCAAAGCTTGATAAATTCTTGCCTATATAATAGGAAGGCCCTACAAGATAACTGTTACCTGTTCTAGGCTGATCCTTTGAAAAATTAATTAACCATGCATATTCCCCATGAGTTGAAGAAACTTTTTCACCTTGATATTTTATAGTTACCTCAGGCAAATCATTAGGAATATCACTTGTTATTTCTGCATGAATATAACTGCCTACTATTAATAATACTATAAATAAAAAAATAAAAATTTTAAAACTAATTTTTTGCCCCTTAAATTTCAATACCCTTCCTCCTATTTTACACATTATATAAATTATATCATAAACTACTTTTTATAAATATAATTTATTAAAAATAAATAAGTTAGAGTTAACTCTAACTTTATTTTTTTAAATATTTATTACTCATTGTAGTAATTATAGTGAAGCTTGGTATAGTCTAAATTACTTTCTTCATAAGCTTTCTTTTCTTCTGCTGGATAACCTACACTTATAACACATTCTACCCCGTATTTATCTGGTATATTAAGTAGCTTTCTTATATAATCTTCTGCTTTTTCTTCTTTATTACGCATTCTTTCCCTCATTTGAATCCAGCAGGAGCCTAATGCTAATGAATGGGCTGTAACTTGTATTAAAGTTGCTGCTATTGAGGCATCTTCAATCCAAACATCACAGACCTCCTTATCTGCAATTACTACTATGCCTAACTTTGCACCTTCTAAAAATTTGCTGCCATGCTCTTTACTTTCAGATAACTTTTTAAGAAGTTCCTTATCTGTTACAGCTATAAATTCCCAAGGTCTTCTATTTCTTGAGGATGGAGCTAAAAGAGCAGCTTTTAAAAGAGCATCAATTTTTTCCTTTTCTATTTCCCTATCTTCATATCTTCTAATGCTTCTTCTTGATTTTAGTAATTCAATCATATTATATTCCTCCTATAGACGAAATTCTCTATTAAAACAATTATAATATTATATAATTATTTTAGTAAGGATAATAATTATTCTATTTTTTTGTATAATAATCTTCTGCTAAAAGTCCATAGAAAGCAGCATCACAAATTCCTTGATTATTAATATCAGCTTTGCGCATGGTCCCTTCATACTTTAAGCCACATTTTAACATTACCTTGCCTGAATTAGGATTATTAGGATCATGACGGGATTCTATACGTTTAGCTCCTACTTCTTCTATTAGAAATTTAATAATTCCTTTGAAGGCTTCTGAAGTTATTCCTTGATGCCACCATTTTCTACCTATACAATATCCAATATGAAGCATCTCTATTTCTTCCCTCATGCTAACTACACTAATAGAGCCAATAGGTTCATCCCCATCTTCTTTAACAGTAATTGCCCATTGATAAAATTTATTTTCTGAATAACCCTTAATCCATTCTGATAATACTTTTTCTGTTACTTCTATTGATTTATGTGAAGGCCAGGTTAAAAACCTTGTCACTTCCTCATCACTAGCCCAATTCTTGAATACAGCCTCTGCATCATCTTCTCTAAACCTACGTAAAATTAATCTATCTGTTTCTATTTTTACTGTTCCTAAATGTTTCATTTCTACACCCCCTAAATTCAATTTACAATCTTCAATTATTCATTGGAAATTAAAAAATACTATTCACTTTATTTATTATACTCTTCTCGTAATATGTCCATATAAACCTCGTCATAATAATTCCCCCTTAAGTAATAGGATTGTCTTCTTCTTCCCATTTCCTTAAAGCCTACTTTTTTATAGCAATTAATAGCTCTTTCATTAAAGGAAAATACTCTAAGCATTATATTATTTAAATTTAAATAATTAAATCCATAATATAATAATAAATTAAGAACTTCTTCTCCATAACCCTTATTGCGATTTTCTTCATCACCTATAAATAATCCCACTTCTGCACATTGCCTTATTTGATTGATTGCATGAATACTGCAATTTCCAATTAATTTATCATTATCTAATCTTACTATGGCAAATTGATATTGATTAGAATTTTTTATAATCCAATCCCTTTCGTATTCTACAGATAAAATCATAGTAGAATTTCCTACGCCATCTGTTACATCAAAATCATTTAACCATTTAGTATATATTTCTGCATCTTCAACATTCATTGGAGATAAATATACATTCTTGCCTACTAATTTCTTGAAATATTTCATTCCCATACCTCCCCATAGATTTCAATAAAACATTGCTTCTATTTATTTTAAAATTAATTATATAATATGTTGTTTTTCATTTCAAATAATGTAATATTTTTCATTATCATAATTTATAAAAAAATCTCTGCTATAAAAACAGAGATTTTTTATTTAATAAAAGGGATTTAATATGAAAAATAATTTATTTCGTTAACTTTGCTATATTATCTTCTTTAAATTCATCCTTTTCTTCAACTAGGATTTCTTTTTCAAACTTGAACTTATTAAGTCTTCCATATAACTTAGTCATTTCAAATAATTTTTCGGCTAATTTATCATTTATATCTTTCCTAGAAGCTCTCCAAGTCCAGTTACCTCCAAGGGTTGAAGGAATATTCATTCTAGCTTCTTTACCAAGACTTAAAAGGTCTTGCATTGTTGCAATAGCTAAGTATGCCTTGCTTCCCCAAATTCCTCTAAGCATTCCTTGTGCAATTCCTTCATCATAGGTTAAGTTTAAATACTTAATAGCTTTCTTTCTCTCTTTTTCTCCCACTGAATTATACCATCCCATTATTGTCTCATTATCATGGGTTCCTGTATAAGCTACACAGTTTTCAGGATAATTATGTGGAAGATCTTGACTATCTCCATCACCAAAGGCAAATTGCAATATTCTCATTCCTGGAAAACCTGTAGCCTCTCTCATTTTAATTACAGCTTCTGTCATATATCCTAGATCTTCAGCTATTATTTTTACTTCTCCTAAGGCATCTTTTATAGCATTAAATAGTTTTACATCTGGGCCTTTCTTCCATTTACCTATTTTTGCAGTTTTATTTCCATATGGAACTTCATAATAGGATTCAAAACCTCTAAAGTGGTCTATTCTAACAACGTCATATAATTTAAAGCTTTCCCTCATCCTATCAATCCACCAAGAATATCCATCCTTCTCAAGATTATCCCAATTATATATTGGATTTCCCCATAGCTGACCATCTTCTGTAAAGGCATCTGGTGGTACTCCAGCTACAGTTTTAGGAACTAAATTTTCATCTAGATTAAAATATTTTGGATTACTCCATACATCTGCACTATCTTCTGCCACATAAATTGGAATATCCCCAATTATCTTAATTCCATTATCATTAGCATATTTCTTCAGTCTATTCCATTGTTTAAAGAATAAATACTGAAGAAAACTCCAATATTCAATTTCCTCTTCTAAAATAGTTCTATAATGCTCAAGGGCTGACTTTTTCCTTAATCTTATATCATCATCCCATTCCTGCCAGCTTACAAGCTTAAAATGATTTTTTACAGCCATATATAAAGAGTAATCTTCAAGCCAAAATTTATTTTCTAATTTAAATTTTTTAAATTCCTCTATATTCTCATTTTTTGAATTTTCAAAAGCTTTTCTTAAAACCTTATATCTATTGATAAATAATTTAGCATAATCAACTTTATTTTCATCTAAACCATAATCTAAGTTTACATAATCCTCCTTGCTTAATAATCCTTCTTCTTCTAAAATGTCAAAATCTATAAAGTAAGGATTCCCAGCAAAGGCAGAAAAACTTTGATATGGTGAATCACCATAACTAGTTTGACCTAAAGGAAGTATCTGCCAATATTCTTGTCCGCCTTTCTTTAAAAAGTCAACAAATTCAAAGGCTTCCTTTCCAAAGGTTCCTATTCCATATTTGCTTGGCAGAGATGAAATGTGCATTAAAATTCCACTACTTCTTTCCATAAATTCTACCTCATTTTCCATAAGACTTTTTAAATTTTTTATAATTTGATGATTCTCTTTCTATTAATTCAGTTTCTAATATAATATGTTTATTTTCTGTTTTACCTTCCAGTAAGTCTAATAATAATCCTACACTCAACTCAGCCATTTCAAGCTTTGGTTGCTTAATTGTTGTAATTGTAGGGCTATAAAATTCACTTATGTCCATACCATCAAACCCAACTATTGAGATATCCTTGCCAATTTCTAAGTTACTATCTTTTATAGCCTTTGAACAACCAACTGCCATAATATCTGATATTGCAAATATTCCATCAATATCTGCATTTTTGTCTAAAATATTTTTTAATTCGTTGTAAGCTCCTCTATAATCAAATCTTCCTAATAATCTAAACTCTTTATTAAATTTAATATTATTATCTTTTAGGGCTTTTAAAAATCCTTCTTCTCTTAGAAAACCTATCCCTAAATCTTTTTCATCCCCTAGCATAATTGCAATAGATCTACAGCCACATTTTATTAAATGTTCAGTGGCTAAGTATGCAGAGTGTACATTGTCTATTGTTACTGAAGAAAATTTTGAAAATTCCTTTCCATATTTATGATTTATTGAAGTCAAAACTACTGGTACTTCTATATCATCAAAATCTTCATTGCTTATATTTTCAAAGTTTCCTCCTAAGCAAATTACTCCTTGTAATCTTTTTTCTTTTACTATTGATATTAAGTTTTTAATTTCATTATCGCTTAGATAATCATGATGTTCTAATATCATAGAATATCCTGCTTTTGAAATCCTTTTACTTATTAAATCTAGCATTTCAGAGAAAAACGGATTAAATACCCCTTTAATTAAAACACCAATATTTTTTGTATTGTTCTTTTTTAAATTTCTTGCACTATTATTAGGAATATAATTATTTTCTTTTATAATTTCTAAAACTCTTTCCCTAGTTTGTTCTTTTACATCTGGATGATTATTTATTACTCTCGAAACTGTACTAACACCAACTCCTGCAATTTTAGCTATATCTCTTATGTTTATCATATTCTACCCCCAAAATTCGACCAAATATTCGGTATGATTTCTAATTTTACTACAAATTATTCTTTAACAGAACCAGAAACTAACCCGCTTGCTATATATTTTTGGAAAAGCATGAATATAGTTACTATTGGCACTGTAGCTAATATAGCTGCTGCAGAATACATAGTCCAGTTTGCTGAGAAATTATTTTTAATAAACTTTTGTAAACCAGTTGTTATTGTTTGTAAGTCTGCATTCTTTAATAATGCTGATGTGAACATAAATTCACTATAGGCTCCTATAAAAGAGAATAGGAAAATAACAATTAGCATATTTCTAAGTAATGGTAATATTATTCTTATAAAGGTCTGCAATACTGAAGCTCCATCTATATATGCTGCTTCAACTAATTCATCAGGAATACCATCTATAGCTCCTTTTAAAAGCCATATATTATATGCACTTCCTCCTGCAAGGATTAGTATTAATATCCATGGTCTATTACTTAAATTATAAGTATATACAACACCTATTATTGCAGGTAATGCCATTGTTGTTGGAAACATTTGAAGGATTAACAAACTCATTAAGCCATTTTTTCTTCCCCAGAACCTTAATTTTGAAAA